>SMLU01000001.1:2486922-2797787 GCA_007859745.1 Phycisphaerae bacterium RAS1
GCGGGAACTTGTTCGTCCCGCCGCCGCTCAATCCGCCGTGCGCCCCGTCGAAGGCCTGTGCAAGCTTCTCGACCGTGGCGTCGATCAGGTCGAGCGTGAGTTTGCTTTCCGGGTCGTGCGTGACCGCGAGCATTTCGCCGACGGCGCCGCTGAGCTGGTCGGCCTGCTCCAGCAGCGTGCTGCGCTCGCTACGCCACAACTCGCCGATCCGCTCGCAAATCTGGCGAAAGCCCGGGCGGCCGTAGCGTGCGTCGGGCGGGAAGTAGGTGCCGGCCATGAAGGGTTTGCGATCGGGCGTGAGCCAGACGCTCATCGGCCAGCCGCCCTGACCGCGGTTCATGGCCATGGTGGCCTGCATGTAGATGTCGTCGATGTCGGGCCGCTCTTCGCGATCGACCTTGATGTTGACGAACAGCCGGTTCATGGCCGCCGCGATCTCTGGGTTCTCAAAGCTCTCATGGGCCATCACATGGCACCAGTGGCAGGCGGCGTAGCCGATGCTGAGGAAGACCGGCTTGTCCTCGCGGCGCGCTTTTTCAAACGCCTCCTCGCCCCACTCGTGCCAGTCGACCGGGTTGTGCTGGTGCTGGCGCAGATAGGGCGACGTCGCGTGGGCAAGGCGATTGTTGCGCGTCGGCTGCGAGCCGGGTTGCGAGGCGGGCGGCTGGGCGGAATTCACGGAGGCATCCTTTCCGTCGCCGCCGACGATGGCGGGCGTAAGCATGACCAGGGCGAGCAACACGGGTAGGGACGGTTGAGACATTGCAGGATGGTAGCGGACGGCCGCCGAGCGAGCTGTGGCGGAGCCGCGCAACGGAAGTTCCCGCGCGAGGCGATCGCCCCAGGTTTGACGCTATCGTTCCAGCCGTAACATGTTGATGCGAAAAGTGTTACGTAATGCAAAAAAAACAAAAACAAAAACAAAAACGCTTGAATTGCTGCACCAGCGCGTCCATACTGCTAGTGACGCTGCTACCACGCCCGGGAGGATGTAGACGTGAAACTGACAGCGCTCATTTCCATCGCAATCAAGAGTGGGGTCTTCCTGGCGGCAATCGCCTTGCCCCGTGAGGCGAAAGCACAGCCGTTCAGCAACATGCGATGTCACGTAGAGGAGCTGACCTGCGCAGGGTTCAGTCAGATTTGTGTCGGGACTACCGCTTGCGTCACGTGCACGTCGATAAGCACAACGACCTACCCCGGCGCGTGTGTACATTGCCCCAACCGAACGTGTACAGTCGCCGGGCAGATAGACTGCGGCACGAGCAAGCAGGGGGTCTGCCTCAATGGCATTTGCTCGGCCCCGTTTGTGCCGCTCGGAACTCCCTGCTCGATTGGCCAGTGTACCGGCGGCTCGTCACAGGAGAAATGCGACGGGGAAGAGGATCCGCCGTTGCCCTAAGAGCGCCTAACAGAACCCGCCACGGAAGTGGCGGGCGATCAGGCCGCGCACGTCCGTGCGGGGTTCTGATAGGAGTTCTAAGTTACCATTGAAGGGTGTTCTCATGATCGCCACGCTTCTAATCCTCCAGTTGGCTGCGTCAACGGACCCCGTGGCGCCCATGCGAGCGCAATACCGGGAGCGCCTTGCCCGGCACGACGGACTGGCGCTCCAAGTACGCACAAACACGTATACCGCCCCGCTGAATGCCTCGCCGCTGGATCGAAGCGCATGGACGAACTGCTCGGCGACGCC
Organism: Phycisphaerae bacterium RAS1; assembly: GCA_007859745.1. Classification (NCBI taxonomy): domain Bacteria; kingdom Pseudomonadati; phylum Planctomycetota; class Phycisphaerae; species Phycisphaerae bacterium RAS1. The sequence continues at coordinate 2,488,619 of SMLU01000001.1, forward strand.
CGACGTGATTCATCGCGTGCAGCGCCGCGGCGGAATTGTCGCCTGCGACACGTATGCGGAGGACCACGCCGCACCCGACGGCGTGCGTCTGATTCGCACGAGCTTTGACGGACGGACCGCGGTGCAGGGGCCGTTCACGTCGAGCGACGGCCGGCGCGCGATCTACGAGACGTCCGACGGCGCGACGCGTGGGGCCTTCGAGGAGGGCGGCCTCTGCCAGGCGCTGGAAGTTCAGCTTTGGGACCCCACCCTTCCGGCGGGGTACAACATTGCGGACGTGCTTTCCGAGCCGGATTGCAAGCTGGTTCGTCGAGTCGGCGGCGTCGCGACGTTCGTTGCGAGCCGGGTGAACCCGAACCGGACGCTGCATTTCGAGGTTGATCTTCTGGCCGATGCGACGCCGGCGCGGGTCAAGATTACGTTCGAGCTGCCGACCGAAACCGTGACGTCGGAGCAGTTCATTGTCGCTACGCGGTGGATCAACGGCGTGCACGTGGCGACTGAATCGGTCATTGTGAATCATGGTTTCAAGCGCGTGGCGCATAGGGGGATCTATCACGCCGTGGCGGAGTCGGTCGAGCGCAGCGACGCGTCCGCCGAACAGCTACGGAATCCAATCCCGTCGCGCAATGTCATCGTCCGAAGGGTGGAGCTCCAATCCGCCACGCCCGGAACCTACACGGACGAGTACGACGCCGAGGGGCGGCTCATGCGGTCTACGAAACGCCCCTAGATCGACTGAATTGTCAAGTTCCGCTCTGCGTGCACCCGAGCCGCGGCATTCGTGCCGCGCGCCGCACGTTCGCCGGCTGAAGCCGGCCGCTCCGGAGCCACGCGACCCGTCGGTTCAAGCGTGACGGAGCACTCGTGCAGCAAGCTCCGACGCGGGCGGCGTGAGCGTTCCGGGGGGTGCGGGCGTCTCGTCCGCACTAGGATCGGGCATCTTGCCCGCGAGGACGGGCGAGACGCCCGTCCCACCCCGACGGGCGAGACGCCCGTCCCACCCCGACGGGCGAGACGCCCGTCCCACCCCGACGGGCGAGACGCCCGTCCCACCCCGACGGGCGAGACGCCCGTCCCACCCCGACGGGCGAGACGCCCGTCCCACCCCGACGGGCGAGACGCCCGTCCCACCCCGACGGGCGAGACGCCCGTCCCACCCCGGCGGGCGAGGCGCCCGCACTCCCCGTGGCGAAGCATGGGTTCGCCAGCTCCGCAGGACGAAGCGGAGTATCGTTTGGACGTTTCGCCCGGTAGCATGAGCCGGCAGATCGCACCCGCTGCGGAGCCGCCGTGCCTGACGAAGCCTCCAGCTACAGCCGCTATTGCCCCGGCGAGGAGCACATCCACATTTCGGACGCCGTGTGCCTCGGCCGGCGGCGGGCCAACTTCACCAAGTGCCCCGGCTGCCCGTTCAACGACGACGAGCGCGGCAAGGCGTCGCACGAGGCCGGGCTGCCGAGTTCACGGGCCGCGCTCACCCCGATCGACCCGCGTCACGAGGGAAACATGATCGAGAAGGTGTTCAAGGCGTATGACGTCCGCGCCATCTACCCCGACCCGCTGAGCGAAGACGTCGCCTGGCGCATCGGCAACGCCACCGCGCAGTTCCTGCGCACGATCCTGAGCGGCTACGACCGCAGCGACCCGCGGATGAACACGCTCATCGTCGGACGCGACATGCGCAAGCACAGCCCGACCCTCCAGCGTGCGTTCATCGAAGGCGCCGCCAGCATCGGCACGCCCGTGGTCGATATCGGCCTGATCGACACCTCGCAGATTTACTTCGCGGTCAATCACATGCCCTGCTGCGGCGGCGTGCAGACGACCGCCAGCCACAATCCGGCCAACTACAACGGCTTCAAGATCTGCGGCCCGAAAGGCAAGCCGATCGGGGCCGAGAGCGGACTGAAGGAGATCGAGCGCATCGCCAAGGCCATCGCGCGGCACAAGGTGCCCGACCTCAGCAGCGTGCGGCAGATGGACCTGTCCGAGCCGTACCGCAACTTCCACCGGCGCTTTCTGACAGACGTGCGGCCGCTGAAAATGGTCGTGGACGCGTCGAACGGGATGGCGGGGCGCTGGTTTCCGATCCTGTTCGACGGCATCGCGAACCTGACGGTCATCAAGCTGAACTTCGAGCATGACGGGGAGTTCGTGCATCCGCCCAATCCGCTGGTGCCGGCGAACCTGGCGCAACTGCGGGCGGCCGTGCGCGAGCACAACGCGGACTTCGGAGCCTGTTTTGACGGCGACGCCGATCGCTGCATGTTCGTGGACGAGAATGCGGAAATCGTGCGCTGCGACCTGGTGACCGCGCTCTTGGCGGGCGAATACCTGCGCGACAAGCCGGGCGCGACGGTGGTCTACGACTTGCGCTCCAGCCGCATCGTGGCCGACACCGTCCGCAAGCTGGGCGGCGTGCCGAAGCGCGAGCGCGTCGGGCACGTGTTCATGAAGCGGGCCATGGCTGAGAGCGACGGCATCTTCGGCGGCGAGCTGAGCGGGCACTTTTATTTCAAGGATTTCTGGTACTGCGACAGCGGCATGATGACGTTCATCCAGGTGGTGAACGTGATGAGCCGCACCGGCCGGCGCCTGGGCGAGCTGCTGGCGCCGCTGAACGTCTACGTCGCCAGCGGCGAACGGAACTTCGAGAACGAGGACAAGTCCGGCACGATCAAGACGCTGGCCGCCCGCTATCACGACGCGGACGTGGATTATCTGGACGGAATCACGGTGCAGTACCGCGACTGGTGGTTCAACGTGCGGGCCTCGAACACGGAGCCGCTGCTGCGGCTGAACATGGAGGCGGCGACGGGGGAGGTGCTGAGAGAGAAGCTGTCGGAGCTGACGCCGCTGCTGGGGCATGCGGCGGAGGGGCACTAGACGGTTAATCCTGGGCTCCGGTCGGCGCCGGCGCCGCATCCCGATTGAGGTTGCGATCGGCGGCGTCTTCCCGAACCCGCCGCGCCAAGCGGCGGGTTGACGATCGTTAGCGATCGGCGCCCCACAGGCCGCGGACGCCACCCCGCCGCTTGGCGCGGCGGGTTCGGACGGGTCGCCACTTGAAACCCGATGCGCGGCTCCAGTCGCCTCGGCTTTCTGAATTTCCGCGACGCCCCGCCGACACGCTATACTCCCGCTCCGTTTTTTCCCCACCGGGAGTTGCCATGCACGCCACAGCCGGCAGAAAAAGACCCGCTCGCCGCACGGAAATAACCGCCGCGTCGATTCGGCATCGCGTCGAGTCGCTCGCGCGCAACCTCTGGTGGGGGTGGAACGCCGAAGCGCAGCGCCTGTTCGCCGGGCTGGATCCGCTGGCGTGGGAGGCCGCCGGCCACAACCCGATCCGGACCCTGTCGCTTCTGACGCCCGAGCGCTGGCAGACGTTGCTCGCCGAGCCGGAATTCCTGGCGCAGCTCGAAACGTGCGAATCGCGGCTGGCGGATTACCTGGCCGCCCGCCCGTGGTTTGCGCGCACCAGCGGTGTGCGGCAGAGGCGCATGCTCGTGGCCTACTTCTCAGCCGAGTTCGCCATACACGAGTGCCTGCAGCAGTACGCCGGCGGCCTGGGAGTGCTCGCCGGCGACCACCTGAAATCCGCCTCCGACCTGGGCGTTCCGCTGGTCGGCGTCGGCCTGCTGTACCGCAGCGGTTACTACGTCCAGCGCCTGCGGGCCGACGGCACGACCAACCCCGTCTATCCGACCTATGACTTTGCGCATCTGCCGATCAGCGATACCGGCGTGAAGATCGCCGTTCCGCTGGCTGACCAGCGCGTCCTGGTCCGCGTGTGGAAAACAACCGTCGGCCGCATCGCGCTTTACCAACTCGACACCGACCTTCGCGACAACCCTCCGGCGCTGCGGAAAATCACGCAGCGGCTTTACGGGGGCGACAGCGATACGCGAATCGCGCAGGAAATCGTGCTCGGCGTGGGCGGCGCGATGGCGCTCGAAGCCCTCGGGCTGTGGCCGACCGTCTTCCATCTGAACGAGGGCCACGCCGCGTTCTGCGTGCTGGAGCGCCTGCGCCGGCTGCGCGTCGCCAGAATGCCCGTCGGCAAGGCGACCGAGAACATCCGCGGCTCCACGGTTTTCACAACGCACACGCCCGTCCCTGCCGGACATGACCGCTTTTCGGCCGAAATGATGGAGCGCTATCTCGGCGGGCTGCGGCGCCAGCTCGGCATGAGCCCGCCTGAGTTTCTCGGCCTGGGCCGCGAAAACACAGCCGACGCCGCCGAGCCGTTCTGCATGACGGTGCTGGCGCTGCGGCTGGCGAAATTCGTGAACGGCGTTTCGGCGCTGCACGGCGCCGTCTCGCGCGAGATGTGGATGAAGGTGTACGGGGCGAAGTCCGCGGAGCGCGTGCCCATCGGCCACATCACCAACGGCGTGCACGCGCAGACCTGGCTGGCGCCCGAGATGACGCCGCTCTACGAACATTATCTCAAGCCCAACTGGGTCGATCCGGCTCCCAAGGACAACTGCTGGAGGCGGGCGGAGCGGATTGAGCCGCACGACCTGTGGGCGATGCGCAGCATTCTGCGGGCACGGCTGATCAACTTCATCCGCCGGCGGCTGGTGGAGCAGATCGATCGCCGCAGCGGTCCGGTCGACGAATTGTGGGCGGCCCACAGCATGTTCGACGAGCACCTGCTGACGATCGGCTTTGCGCGGCGTTTTGCGACGTACAAGCGCGCGCCGCTGATTTTCCACGACGTGCGGCGGCTGGCGAGAATCCTCGACCATGGCGAGCGACCGGTGCAGATCGTCTTCGCCGGCAAGGCCCACCCGCGCGACGCCGCCGGTCAGGCCTTCGCCCAGGAGGTCTACCGCATGGCGGCCGGCGAGGGCTTCCTGGGGCGGATCGTGCTGCTCGAAAACTACGACATGGAGGCGGGCCGCATCCTGACCAGCGGCTGCGACGTATGGCTGAACAACCCGCTTCGCCCGCAGGAGGCCAGCGGGACCAGCGGCATGAAGCCGCCGCTGCACGGCGGGCTGAACTGTTCGATCCTCGACGGCTGGTGGCCGGAGAGTTTCAATCGCAGGAACGGCTGGGCGATCGGCGACGGCCGCGCGATCACCGATCCGCGCAAGCAGGACGCCTATGACGCGCGCTGCATTTATGACCTGCTGGAGAAGGAGATCGCCCCCGCGTTTTACGATCGCGGCCGCGACGGTCTGCCGCGGCGCTGGGTCAAGCTGATGATTGAATCGATGAAGACGGTGTGCGCGACGTTCAATACGCACCGCATGGTCGGAGAGTACGTGAAGAAATACTACCTGAAGGCGCACGGCTGATGGCAGAAAACGGCACCACGTTCGAATTCACCCGCGGCCAGGCCGAAGCGGGCGATGTGCTCATCGCCGCGTTGCCGATGAAGCCCGCGCCGCTGGAGCTGGTCGCGCGGGTGGACAAGCACTGCGATGGGGCGGTCAGCGCGCTGACCGCCGCCAAGGCGGTTCCTGAAGAGCTCGGCAGCCTGGCGCACACCACCAGCCGCGGGGCGTTTCGCCGCGTACTGGTTGTCAGCCTGGGCGATTCGGCGAAGCTCGACGCGGACAAACTTCGGCGGGCGGCGGCGGCGGCGGCGCGTTGGCTGGTTTCACAGAAGCTCAGGAGCGCAGCGCTATGGTTCGACGGCCTGGCCGCGCTGGCGCTCGATCAGCCGGCCGCCGAGTGGGCTGGGGGGATGATGCTGGCGGGCTTTCGCTTCACGGCGTACAAGTCGGAGCCGGACAAAGCCCCGGCCAGGATCCGTATCAATCTGATCGCGGATGACGCGAATCGCGCCGGTCTCGCGCTGCGCGACATCCGCGAGACGACGGCCCTGATCGACGCGGTGAACTACGCGCGCGGCCTGGCCCATGAGCCGCCCAACGCGATCAACCCGGAGACGCTGGCCGAGCAGGCCCAGCGCCTGGCGCGGAAATTCAGGCTGCGCTGCACTGTGCTGACGCCCGACCGGATCAAGCGCATGGGCATGGGCGGGCTCCTGGCGGTCGGCGGCGGGGCGCTGCACGGACCGCGGCTGATCGTGCTCGAGTATCGCGGCGCGCCGCGTGCGAAAGCGGTGAACGCCATCGTCGGGAAAGCGGTGACCTTCGACACCGGCGGATACAGCATCAAGCCGGCCGCCAACATGGAGGACATGAAATTCGACAAGTCGGGCGGCATGACCGTGCTGGGCGTGCTGCGCGCGGCGGCGGCGCTGAAGCTGAACTGCAACGTGACCGGCATCATCGCGGCGGCCGAGAACGCCGTGTCCGACCGCGCCTATCGGCCGGCCGACATTCTGCACATGGCCAGCGGGAAGACGGTCGAGATCACCAATACGGACGCCGAGGGGCGGCTGGTTCTGGCCGATGCACTCTGGTACGCACAGGAGCACGCCAATGCGACGGCGATCATCGACCTGGCGACGCTCACCGGCGGGGTGCGCGTGGCGCTGGGCGCGGCGTGCGCGGGATTGATGAGCAACGACGACAAGCTGGCGGCGGACCTGGAGGAGTGCGGTCAGAAGACGCACGAACGTCTCTGGCGCCTGCCGCTCTGGAGCGACTACCGCGAGCTGATCACGAGCACGGAGGCGGACATCAAGAATGCTTCCAACAAGCGCGACGCGCATCCGATCGTCGGCGGGATGTTTCTGAAGGAGTTTGTGAAGGAGCGCGTGCCGTGGGCGCACCTGGATATTGCGGCGGTCGCCGGCAGCGAGGATGCGAAATCGCCCGTCGGAAAGGGCTCGGCCGGGTTCGGCGTGCGGTTGCTGATAGAATATCTCCGGCGGCAGCAGAGGTAGAGCCGGCTGCGCCGGGCGGCTGCCGGCAGGTGATGGATGAAGAGCAAGCTCGAATCGAAATCCCGCTTTCACGCCTCCGCTTCGACGGCGCCGTCGGGAGACGGCGACGCGCCGCGCGGCGTCGCGCTGTCGCAGCCGGCGCCCGCCCCGGTCGATCAGCCGCGCATCGAGCGGGCGGTGCGCGAAATCCTGCTGGCGATCGGGGAAGACCCGCAGCGCGAGGGGCTGCGCAAGACGCCGGCGCGCGTGGCACGGATGTACGCCGAGCTTTTCTCAGGCTTGCAGGAGGATCCGGAACGGCACCTGGAGGCCACATTTGACGAGGGGCACCACGAGATGGTGGTGCTGCGCGAGGTCGCGTTCAACAGCATGTGCGAGCACCACCTCATGCCCTTCGAGGGCCACGCGCACATCGCTTACATCCCCGGCGGGCGCGTGCTGGGCCTGTCCAAGCTGGCCCGCATCGTGGATGCGTACTCGCGGCGGCCGCAGGTGCAGGAGCGGCTCACCTCGCAGATCGCCGACCTGCTGGCTCACAAGCTGCAGGTCAAGGGCTGCGCCGTGGTGCTCGAAGCCGTGCATACCTGCATGACCTGCCGCGGCGTCAAGAAATCGGGCAGCGTGATGGTGACTTCGGCGCTGCGAGGATTGATGCAGACGAACCAGAGCACGCGCTCGGAGGCTCTGTCGCTCCTGCACCGGCGGGCGTAGCAGCGCGCTGGGAATACCGTAGCGTCGGCACTCCGTGGCCGACGATGGGAGAAAGCCCCGGAAAAACAACGTCGGCCACCGAGGGCCGACGCTACCGATCGGCGATGTTTACCAGCAGCGGGGCGAATACGTTTAACTTACGCTGCCGCAGACCCGCGAAACCGGCCTGCTCGATCATGCCGCGGAGCGCCGACCAACTGGCGTGATGCACCTGCCCTTCGGCCAGAGTCACGCCCACGTCGAAAACGAACCAGCCGATCACGTTGTCCCGGAATCCGTCGACCAGGATGAGCCGTCCGCCGGGCCGCAGAACGCGGTGAAACTCGCGAACCGCCGCGCGCTGCTGCGGATAATGATGAAATGAGTTGCAGCAGGTCACGATGTCAAACGCGCCGTCGGCAAAGGGCAACCGTTCGGCATCGCCGTTGACGACGTGCAGCTTGTCCGCGCCGTCGGCGGCGATCTTCTCCGCCGCACGGCCGACCATCGCGGCCGAAAAATCAAGGCCGACGAGCCGCTCCGCCGCCGAATCGCGGGCCAGCAGCGTGATGAGCGAAGCCGTGCCGCAACCGACGTCGAGCAGGCGGTAGCGCGTCGAACCGCGGCGGGACTTCCAGCGCGCGATTTCCTCCATGCAGATGCGGATGGATGGGAAGAAAACCAGCTCGTTCAGCCACGAGCGATCGTAGGAATGGGCCCAGTGGTCAAACTGGCGGCGAGCGGAATCTTTGGCGGCCGGCTGGGGCATGTCCGTCAAGGTCTCGTTTTCGGGGACCATCGGCGTCCCGCCGATGCGCACCGGCGGGACGCGGATGCTCCCCGCGCGAAAACTGAAATCGCCGTCGGACACGCAGGTCCGACGCTACAGGTTCGGTGAAACCGCTAGCGATTGTCCCCATCCAGAATGTTCCCCAATCCGCCGAGGAGGCTGCCTTCATCGCGGCGGCGTCCGGTGCCCGCGGCGGTCGCATGGATGCGGTCCGCCAGCCGGCTGAACGGCAGCGACTGCAGCCACACGTCGCCCGGCCCGGTCAGCGTGGCGAAAAACAGCCCCTCGCCGCCGAACAACGTGTTCTTGATCCCGCCGACGAACTTGATGTCGTACTCGACCGACGGCTGGAACGCGACGATGCAACCGGTGTCGACCCGCAGCGTTTCTCCCGCGCTCAGCCTCCGATGGCACAGCGTTCCGCCGGCATGCACGAAAGCCATCCCATCCCCCGTGAGGCGCTGCAGAATAAATCCCTCGCCGCCGAAAAGGCCGACTCCAATGCGCTTGGTGAAGGCGATGCCGATGCTGACGCCCTTCGCGGCGCACAGAAACGACTCCTTCTGGCAGAGCAACTCGCCGCCGAGCTGCGTCAGGTCCATCGGGACGAGCTTGCCCGGATAAGGAGCGGCGAACGCGACGCGGTGCTTGCCGGCGCCCTGGCCGGTGAAGGTGGTCATGAAGAGCGACTCGCCGGTCAGCAGCCGCTTGCCCGCATTGAGCATCTTTCCGAAAAATCCCTGGTCGTCGGCGCTGGGATCGCCCAAACGCGTCTGCATCTCGATCCCGCTGGTCATGTACATCATCGCGCCGGCTTCGGCGATGACCGTCTCGCCCGGGTCCAGCTCGATCTCCACGAACTGCATGTCGTCGCCGGTGATCTGGTAGTCGATCTCATCGGCGCGACGCCGCGGTGGCGGCGGGACGTCGGAGGCGGCGGCCGCCCCAACCGAACGAAGCTCGGCCACGTGGCGGGCTTCGGTCCACGTGGAAAGGCCGGGGCCGAACACCAGCGCCTTGTCACCGCCCAGTTGCGGCAGGCGCGCGCGGATTTCCTCGGCCGTCACCGGCCCGACCGACTTGCCATCCTGAACGTAGAACCACTCGCCGGCCATGTTACTTGTCCCCGATCTCGTCGTCGGAAGCCGGCGGTTCGTCCGCGGCCGGTTCGTCTGCGGCGGGTTCATCCACCGGCGGCTTCCAGGGCGGCGACGAAGTCGGCTGTTTCGAGCCGCCGGCCGGCGCGGCGCCGGCCGGGGCGGGGCGCGCCCCTGCATCGCCCGGTGCGGGCAGCGTCTCGATCGGCTGCAGGTGCAATTCGTGCATCGGCGGCGGGCGGCGAACCACCTGGTTGCGGCCGACCGACGTCGTCCGCAGGATCAGGTACTCCGGAATGCTCACGCTGTTGCCGTTGCCCCAGAATTCAATCACGCGGCAGGTCACGCCCTCTTCGACGTGAACGGTGTTGTTGTTACCCGCGATCGACAGCTTGTCGAGCTTCGAGCCGCGCTCCACGAGGTACGTGTTGCCGTCGCCGGTGATTCCGAAGTCGCCGTAAAACGTCCCGCGCCGCGAGCTGGCGTGCGACACGCCGCTCCAGCTTGCACAGCCGCTGACGCCGATGAGCGTCAGGCCGGCGAAGATCCAGGTTGCGAGTTTCATGTGCGGCACCTCACCAGACTGTGTTGTTCGTACCGTCCGCGCCTACGGACGACGATCCGAAGCATCATATCCGCCGCCGCAGGCGCGACAAGCCGGAACGGCTGCGACACTTGTGCGGGGTGCATCCGGTTTCCGGTGGCGATCCGTGCGAACCCGCCGCGCCAAGCGGCCGGGGTGACGTCCGCGGCCGGTGGAGCGCCGCTCGTTGACGATCGTCACCCCGCCGCTTGGCGCGGCGGGTTCGGAAAGACGCCGCCAGTCGCAGCCTCTATCGGGATGCGCCCCTTGTGTGGCCACGCCGGCCGTCGGCCGGTAACGTGCCACGCACTTGATCCATGTCAACCGACGTCGTGCAGGGTGTTCGGTACGGCTTGATCGGCGGCGGCGGCCTGGCCGCGGTCGCTTTGGCGCTCTTGGCGTGGCGACGTGGCCTGCGATCGGTGCTGCCCCGCGCGGCGCCCGCCGCCGGCCCGACGTTGCTGCATGCCAGTGCCCTGATGTTGGCGTTTTTTCTGCTGCTGCAATTCGCTGTTCAACTCGTCGTCGCCGGATATGGGGCGAAAGCCGTGTCGCAGGCCGGGTCGCACGCGTTTCACGTGCTGCACGCCTGCGACGCCGGCGTGAAGATCGGGTTGTCGGTCGTCATGGCCATGATGCTTCACCGCCATTCGGGATTCAACTTCGAACGGCTTCGTCAATCGCCCGTAGTCCTTATCGGCGCCGGCTTGCTGGGCGGATTTGTCATGACCAGCGTCGTCGAAGCGCTGCTGTGGATCAGTCAGCACCTCGTGCAACTCTGGCGCCCGGACGTGCCCCATCCGGATCATCCCATCCTGATCGCGCTGAAAAGCAGCGCCTGGGGCCGGTGGGGCGTTGTGCAGCTCGTGCTCGCCGCCGTCGTGGTCGCGCCGATCGCCGAAGAGCTCTTCTTCCGCGGCGTGCTGCTTTCGGCCTTGCGGCCGTGCTTCCACTCCGGCTGGCCGGCCGTGCTCATTTCCTCGCTGGCGTTCGGATTCGTGCATGCGGCCGCGCAGCCGCAGGCCGTGCTGCCGCTGACCGCGATGGGCCTGGCGCTGGTGTATCTGCGGCTGCGCTATGCGTCGCTGGCTCCCTGCATGGTCCTGCACGCCTATTTCAACGCACAAAACGTCGCGCTGGTGCTGCTCTGCCCCGATCTGGTGCGAAGCTGACCGGCTTCCGCGATGGAAAATCCCGCCGCGCCGCTCGATAATCCCCTGGCATGCTGAAGCAGCACAACCAGCTCGCCGTCGGTTTCGTCGTCCTGGCGGACGGCGCCGCCATCGCGATCGCGTGGCTGGTGAGCTACTGGCTGCGATTCACCTTTCTGCACGTCGACGCCGCGAAAGGCGTGCCCGACCTGGGCGACAAGTACCTGCCCATGCTGCCGCTGGTCGTCCTGGCGCACCTGGCGATCTTCTACAAGCTGCGCCTCTACCGCCCGCGCCGCAGCGAAAACCTGCTCCGCGAGACGCGCGATGTCATTCAGGCCTTCGTCGTCGCGGTCGTGGTCGTGGTCCTGATCGACTACGCCATGCCCGCCTCGCACAAGATCTCGCGCCAGTTCGTTGCCACGTACGCCGTCGTCGGTACGACCTGCTTTGCCCTTTTCCGCGGGGTCGTGCGGCTGCTGACGCGCCTGCTGCGTGCCCGCGGCTGGAACCAGCGCTACGCCGCCATCGTCGGCAGCGGGCGAAACGCCCAGCGGCTGATGCACGCCTTGCACCGCAACGCCTGGACCGGCATCCGCGTGGCATACTTCGTTGACGACGTGGACGATGAAAAGGAAGCCCCCGTTCGCGGCCTGCCGGTCTACGGCCCGCTTGGCCGCACGCGCCAGATCATCGAAAGCCGCCCGGTCGATTCGGTCTTCATCGCCCTGCCCGCGGCCCAGTCGCACCGCTCCAACGATGTGCTTACCGCCCTCGAAACCGTGATGGCCGACGTTCGCGTCGTCCCCGAGATCGACCCGGCCTACGCTCTGCGACCCAACGTCAGCGAGCTCGATGGCGTGCCGGTGCTCTCGCTGCGCCAGACGCCGCTTTACGGCTGGAATGCGCTCGCCAAGCGCTCGTTCGATCTGGTCGTCGGCGCGGCCTGCCTGGTGATCGGCGCGATTCCCATGCTGCTCATCGCCGCCGCCATCAAGCTCGGCAGCCGCGGGCCGGTCTTCTATCGCCAGCGGCGCATGAGCCTCGACGGCTCGCAATTCGACATGTTCAAGTTCCGCACGATGGTTGAGAACGCCGAAGCCGGCTCCGGCCCGAAATGGGCCGACCGCGATGACCCGCGCCGCACGCGCGTCGGCGCCTTCCTCCGCCGCACGAGCCTCGATGAGCTGCCGAACCTGTTCAACGTCCTGGCCGGCGACATGTCGCTGGTCGGCCCGCGGCCGGAGCGGCCCGAGTTCATCGAGCAGTTCAAGGACGAAATCCCGCGCTACATGCTTCGCCACCGCATGAAAGCCGGCATGACCGGGTACGCGCAGGTCAAGGGCCTCCGCGGCCAGAGCTCGCTGAAAAAACGCATTCAGCACGACGTGCACTACATCCGCAACTGGAGCCTGATGCTCGACGTGCGCATCCTGTTGCGCACGGTCTTCGGCGTCTGGTTCAGCAAGCACGAGGCCTGAGGTCGCGGGGCCAGGCTCCCGCGTCGGACCGCCGTATGCAAGCGATTGTCGCCAAACCCCGCGGCTTCTGTGCCGGAGTCGAGCGCGCCGTGCGCGTGGTTGAGCTGGCGCTGGAGGAGCACGGGCCGCCCGTCTATGTCCGCAAGGAAATCGTCCACAACGTGCACGTGGTCGAACGGCTGCGCAGCCTCGGCGCCGTCTTCGTCGACGAGCTGGACGCCGTCCCCAAGGGCGCCGTGACGGTGCTTTCCGCCCACGGCTCTCCGCCGCAGGTCTTCGAGCAGGCGCGGCAGCGCCGCCTGCGGCTGATTGACGCCACTTGTCCGCTGGTCACGAAAGTGCACATGGAGGTGCGCCGCTTCGTCCGCAAGGGCTATCGCATCATCCTGATCGGCCATGCCGGCCACGACGAGGTCGTCGGCACGATGGGACAGGCGCCCGAGCGGACCCTGCTGATCGAGGACGTGGCTGACGCGCAGCGGCTCGACCTGCCGCCGGGTGAGAAGGGCGTCATTCTGACGCAGACCACGCTCAGCCAGGATGACACACACGAGATCGTCGCGACGCTGCGCGGGCGTTTTCCAGCGCTGGAACTGCCGCCCAGCGACGACATCTGCTACGCCACGCAGAATCGCCAGAATGCGGTCAAGCAGATCGCGGGGCAGGTCGATCTGCTGCTGGTGGTCGGGTCGCAGAACTCCTCGAACTCGCAGCGGCTCAAGGACGTGGCCCGCGCCCGCGGCGTTGAGTCGTACCTGATCGACAGCGCCGCCGACATCCGCCCGGAGTGGCTGGCTTCCCGAAAGCGCATCGGCGTCACCTCCGGCGCGAGCGCCCCGGAAGACGTCGTGCAGGGCGTGCTGGAGTTCCTGCGCCGCAGCGGCGTTGAGCGATTCGAGCACGTCGATGCGCCGGACGAGAATGTCGTGTTCACACTCCCGCCTTTTACGCAGCTCACGGCGCACGGTGAAAACGAACTGTAGCGTCGGCACTCCGTGGCCGACGAATGCGAGAAGACTCCCGAGAAACACTGTCGGCCGCGAGGGCGGTCATCGACCCGACAAGATCGCGACAAGTGCATTGATATCGAGAATGTCCACTTCGCCGTCGCCATTGGCGTCGGCGGTGGCAATGGGGCAATTGGGGAACTTCGCCGCGTAGACACTTGGATCGGAAAGCGCCATGACGAATGGGTTAATGTCAAGGACATTGACGGCCCCGTCGCAATTGGTATCGCCGACTGCGGCGCAGGCCGGCGGCATCGGCGGCACTGCGGGAGGGCCGGTCCAATGAGCGGCAAATGCGGCCCAGTCGTCGCAGTCCGTGTCCCCGTCTACGTCAAAATCCGCAAACCGGCAGCCGGGTCCGCTCGGAACCCCCTCTCCCAGCAGGCATTCGGAGAAGAAGTAGAGATCGCCTTCGTCCACGTCACCGTCGCTGTCGTAGTCGCCGCTGGCGTCGGCGGGAATCAGGCCGTACCGAATGTAGTCCCACTGAGTGGTGTTGGCCTGCCACGCGGCCTTGGCACGCCAGACCATAGTTGGAGAACTCGACGGATACGGACCCTGCGGCGCGCCGGAGTCTTGAAGCTGTCCGTCGATGTACCAGATGTACGACTCGGTTCCGTAGAGCTCGACGCGATAGGTGTGCGGCACGTCCGGCGCGATGTCCACTTCGATGACCGGCAGCAGGTTGCTGCGCCAGAATTCGGCCTTGTCGCGGGCCATCTCGCAGATGTAGGCCGCGGCGCCCGTACCGCCGGCTGAGATGACGCATCCGCCGCCCCAGGGAAGCTCCGAGCGATCGGCGTCGGTCTGGACGCGAAATTCGAAAAAGAAGGTCGGGACGCCGAGGAACGCGTCCAGGGATCGGCGATACGCCGCTTGCTGCCCGCCCGGGGGCGGGTAGCCCGGACAAAGCTCAACATGTTGAAAGAAACGCCCCTGATCCAGCCAGAGTTTCGGGTCGCACCAGATTTGCACAATCTGCCAGCCGGCGATTTCGGGGAGCGCCTCGCATTCGTACGCAACCGCCTGTGCAGCCGCTCCCGACGGGCAAAGAATGATCAGAAGTAACGCGCTCCGCATGATCTGGTACGCCGCGTGCCAGCCTTACTGCGTGAGGGCGTGCCGGCGGTCGGCATGCCATCAACACTGGTCAGTCTAGCCTGTGGAGGCCGATCATGACAACCGTTTTCGAACGTCGATTCGGTTCGGTGGGGATTTTCACGCTCGGGTGCGTGATATTCCTCAGCGATCGGTGCCTTGCCGGGGGCTCTGCGTGCGTTCCCGGTAGTAGCGTCAACGTGTGCGTGGAGTGGAGCCAGGGACCGAATCCGGTTCCGGAAGTCGATTTCCGAGTCTCCTTCGACGCGCCCTTCGACAACCTCAACCCGCTTATTCAGCTTCGCGAAGGCGACGCCGGCTGGAAGGTTTACGCCGAACTTGTCGCATCGCCCGGCACGCCGGCCAACATCGGGGCGCTGACCATCGCGCCGAACGCGCCAACCGACAACTTTGTCGTGACGATCGTCCGGCCCACGCAGCAGGGCGACCAGCCCGGCGCGGCAAACGTCGGCACGATCAACCTCGACGCGGCAAGCTGGACCGGTCACTCGTCGATGGGGACAGGCTCGCACATCACCGGCGACCTCACCGGCTCCATCGTGGTCAAGGCCGACGCGAACGATGCCGGCGGCGAGTTCAGCCTGAGACTCGACGGTGGCGTGCCGAACGCCGGTAGCCTGATTCAGGCGCCCGTGGTCAGGAACTGTTCATGACCGGCGACCTGGCGGGCGACATTGTCGTAAGTGAGCTGCTCCTCGACGCGACGATTGAGACCAGCGGCGCAATGCTCGCCAGTTCCAGCGTCGAAATCGCCAGAACCAGCGGCACGGGCGGATTCTATGCCGACGACGGACTGGCCGGTTCCGTCACCATCTACCCGGACCCGGCGGACAATGTGAGCCTGCACAAGGGCGGAACCGTCTCGGCGGGCGGCATATTCTCCGGCAGCGTCGATCTCGCCGGGGGCGACATTTTCGGCGGCATGTCATTCGCCGAAACCGCCGCCACGTGCAGCATCAGCGCCGGACGCGTGTTCGGCATCGTCGGATTGGCGCAGACGCTGTCCGGCCCTGTTCCGACGGCGAAGTTCTCGGGGACCGCGGCATTTGAATCGTGCGAGGATGGCGCGGAGATCACGACGGAGGGCGCCCATATCGACGGTACATTGACCATCAGCGGCGACAGTCAATGGTTCGGTGAGTACAGACCCCGGCGGGTTGCTGGCGTCCGGTCACATTGTCATCGACGGCAGCGTCGGATCGAGCGGCCGGGTGGACATCCTCGAATGCCACTACGGCAGTTGCCCGGCGGGTGACAGCGGAGACCTTTTGGGCCACATCAGCGTCGGTCAGCACGTGCGCGGCGTGCTGCGGGTTGAGAATACGCTTAGCGGTAGCATCAGCATTGGCGGCGATTGCTCCGGGAGTGTACTTGTTCAGGATGACCTGGCTGGCGCCTGCGACATCAGCGGGAGTCTGAACGGCGCCGTCACCGTTAATGACAATCTCAGCGGAATGCTCGCCGTCGACGGCGCATGCACGGGCGACGTAGCGGTACATGGCGATGTTACCGGGTCCGTTACGATGGGCGGGCAGTTGACCAGCACCGGCCGCATTCTGGTGGACGAGACTTGCAGCGGCCTGATCAATGTCCGCAATGCAACAGCCATCCTATCCACCATCCGCATTAGCAATGGCCTGACCAGCACTGGTGAAATCCGCGTCAGCGACATCCCCGGCCTGTCGTCGCCGTCGCGAGGGACGATTCACGTCGGTTCGACCGCGCCGAGCTTCCCGCTGCCGCCGGTGGTCTTCGACGGCCGCATTCGCATTGATCCAACCGGTACCAACGAATGGGAGGGCACGATCAATGTCGTCGGTTGCCACGAGACATTCGAGCCCCTCGACATCTGCATCTGCGGCGCCGACCGCGGGACGATCATTCTGATCCAGGACGACTGCACGCAGCCGGTGACGGTTGCCTGCGGCGGGACGTGTCCATGAAGGGGTGAACGAGGGAATTCGTCGCCCGTAGCGTGGGAGCACCGTGTCCGACGGTGCGTGCCAAGTCGAGACCGGCCGGTAGCCGGTCCCCCACACCATGCCGTCGGCCACAAAGGGCCGACGGACTAGAACCTATCCCAAAACCAGACACCTGTGGAATCCGTATAATGCTACATGTTGATACTCACGGATGAGCAATTGGACTGGATTGCGGCGCAGATACCCGATCCGCCGGCGCGACCGAAGGGCGGACGTCCAATTGCGGACAAACGCAGGACGCTGCGCGGCATCTTCTGGATTCTGGACAATGGCGCGAAGTGGAAAGACTTGCCGTCGCAGTTTGGCTCGAAGAGCACCGTGCACCGCTGGTTCGCCCGGTGGGTCGCCGAAGGTGTCTTCGAGCGCCTGTTGCAATTGGCTGGCCGGCTCGTCGAGACGCGGGGCGGCTACCGTCTGTACGAATGCTACATTGACGGGACGTTTGCGAAGGCCAAGAGCGGCGGCGACGGCGTTGGACTGACGAAAGTCGGAAAAGGCGTGAAAATCATGGTCCTGGTCGATGCACGCGGGTTGCCGGTGGCGGTCGAGACCATGTCCGCCGGTCCGCACGAGAGCAAGCTGGTCCAGCGCCTGTTCGATTTCATGTTGACCCGCGAGATGCCGCCGCGCGTGATTGGCGACAAGGCGTATGACTGTGACGAACTGGACGCGGAGCTGGCCGAGCGCGGCATTGAATTGATCGCTCCGCACCGCAGCAATCGCAGCCCGGACAACGTGACGCAGGATCGCCGTCCATTGCAGCGTTACCGGCGGCGCTGGACGGTCGAACGCAGCATTGCCTGGATTCAGAACTTCCGGAGACTGTGCATTCGCTGGGAGAAGTCCACAAAGCTGTTTCAGGGCTTCCTGCATCTCGGCTGCACGCTCCTGTTGCTTAGACCGGTTTTGGGATAGGTTCTACGGCCGGCACGGGGGCCGGCCGCTACGCTCCAGAAACGCGATGATCCAGATAGTGCCCCAGCGAGCGAATCGCCTGGTCTGAGCTGCGAAATACGGGGATACCCGCCGCGCGGACTGCCAGCGCCAGCGGATCGTAGAGCGGGCCGCAGTCCACCACGAACACCAGCGGCTTGCGATGCTCGCGCAGCAGGCGCGGCAGGCGCTGCGGCAGGGCCGCGGAATCGGCCAGCTCCGCCGCGGTCGACTTCAGCGCCGGCGTGAGCGGCACGACGCAGACGACCAGCGCGTCGACCTCATCGCAATCCAGCAGCACGCGGGCGCAGGATTCGTAGGCGTCCTCGCCGGCCATCGGGGTGAGATCGAGCGGATTGGCCGGATTGACCAGGTGGCTCAGCTTCAGCCCCGCGAGGATTTCCGCCAGTCGCTCGCGCGGCCCTTCGCTCAGCGGCGCCATCTGCACCTGGTAGCGCGGGCCGCGAATGGTGTCCGCCATTCCGACGGCCTCGTAGCCGGCGTTCGTAACGGCCCCGATGCGTCGGCCGCGGACCGGGACGCGATGAAACGCCGCCGCCAGCTCCAGCACCTGCTCGAATTCCTTGAACGTGTCCACCACCAGCACGCCGACTTCCGCCGCCGCCGCCTGGCACACGTCGTAGTCGCCGGCGATCGCCGCCGTGTGCCCGGCGGCGGCCGAGCGGCCGGCCTGCGTGCGGCCGGCCTTGTACAGGATCACCAGCTTGCCGGCCTTCGTGGCGGCCGCCGCCGCGCGGATGAATGCGGCGCCATCCAGCGGGCAGAAGCCCTCGGCGTAAACGGCGATGACGTCGAGGTCTTCCCGCGGCGTGAGCACGTGGACGAAATCCGAGAGGGTCAGATCGGCCTGGTTGCCGACTGAAATCGCCAGGGCCGGCCGCAGCACTTCGAGGTTGCTGAGCCGCGTGATGATGAACGCGCCGCTCTGCGAGAGCAGCGCCACGCGCGCCACCGGCCGGGCCGCCGTCACGTCCGGTGCGGGCAGCTTGTGGCGGGGGACGAAAAACGTGTCATACCGGCCCGGCTCGGAGCGTACGCCGAGGCAATTGGGCCCCAGAAACACCGGCCCACCTTCAGGTCGCGTGCGGGCCGAGCGGATCGCGTCCGCGACGGCCGCGCGCAGTCCCTCGCTGCCGGTCGTCTCGCCCGCGCCGCCGGGAATCAGGATCGCCGAGCGAACGCGGCCGCTGTCGGCTGTTTCGCGGATCAGCGCGGGGAGCTGCGGCGCCGGCGCGGCGACCACGAGCAGATCGAGCGGTCGCGTCAGCTTCGCCAGGCCGGCGACGCACGCGACCCCGTCGATCGCGTCGCAGCCTTCCTTGATCACGGCCAGCCGCTCGCGCGGGAATCCGCAAGCCAGGATGTTGCCGAGCACCACGCGGCCCAGGTTCATTGACGTCGCCGATACGCCCAGCACGGCGATCGACTCCGGCTCGAGCAGGGCGGGAATGCGCGCCAGGGGGCGCGGCGCGGAGGACCGCGCGACGGACCCGAGTCGCCCGCGCCCGTCGAGCGGCACCAGCCGATCGTCGCGAAACGCGAACGGATTGACTTCCAGCTCGGCCAGCCGCGGCTCGCCGCTCCCGCTCTCTGTGCAGAAACGCCGCGCCAGCGACAGAAACGCCTCGAAACAGCGGCGAAGCTCCTCATCCGAGACGATCCGCCGGTGCCCGCGCGCTTCGCCCGAGAGGATGGCGTAGGCGGCCGTTCGGCGAAACAGCGACAGAAACTCGTCGACGCTGATTTCGCCGGCGACGGCTTTGGCGGCGGAGAGTCCCGGGCGCATCGCCTGGGCCAGATACTCGGTATCGACGCCGCCCAGCCCCGCCGCGATCACCGGGCCGAACTCGCGCGTGGAGCGGATACCGACAAACAATTCGTGGCCGAAACCCGGCGAGGCGCCCTCGACAAACTCGACCAGTAAGACGCCCTCGACGCGGGCTGTCCGCTCATGCTCCGCGATCAGCCGCCGCGCTTCCTGCTGCGCGTCGCCCGCCTCGCGGGAAACGATCCGCACCGCGTCGGCCTCGGTCTTGTGGATGACATCGGGCGAGACGAGCTTGAGAACGGACTTGCGGCCGGGAAGCTGAGCGGCGGCCTCCCTGGGCCAATCGGTATGGGCCGACCAGAAGACGTGCCGTGGCGGGTCGATGCCGCCGGCGCGCTCGATAACGGCGTAGACTTCATGTTCAAAGAGCCGCGATCGGCCCTGGTTGCGAATCGTGTCGAGCAGGGCCGCGACGGCGTCTAGGCGCGACTCGCTGCTGGGTGCGTTGGAACGGGGCTCGGAGGAGGCGTGCATCACTCACCGCATGCGATCATCGCCGCGGTTGGGTTCCGGATGCAAGGGGGCGACTTCGCGTGCGGGTTTCGGCTACGGCTGGCGCTCCGCCTGGACGGCGGCCCCCTGCGTCGTCGGGTGGCGCTGTGCGGCTTCGCGGCGCTGCCGGCGGGTGGGCAGGTCTTCGAGCCGGTCCTTAAGCGTGGCGTAGTAGCGTTCGACCGGCGCGTTGATGCGCTCCAGCTCGGACTTGGCTGATTCACGCTGCTCAGGTGTTTCGGCGTTATTGAGCAGCTTCTCGATGCGCTTGATTTTCGGCATCTTGTCGGCCAGGTACTTGTCGCGCTGCTCCTGAGCGTCGCGCAGCGCTCCGCGGGCCTTGTTCTGCTGCTCCTCGTTCAGGTCGTAGCGGCGAATGAAGGCTTCGACGTAGATCGCCCACTCGTCGGCCGGCCGGCTGGCCGCTGAGGCGGGCCTGGCGGAGCGGGCCGGCGCAGCCGGCGCGGCGCGCGTGGTGGCCCCGGCTGCCTCGCCGGCCGCCGCGGCTTCCTCAGCGGCTCGCTGCGCGGCGGCCTGTGCGTTCGCTTCTTCAACCGCGTGCTGCATTTCGGCGTCTTTGCGCTGCTGCGCCTCCTCGAATCGCTCGGAAAACGGCCATTCGGTTTCCGGGTCGTAGCCGCCCTCCACCCACGTGTGCAGGCGGTTGTTGAAGAAGTTCATTCCGACCCGGAAAGCGACCAGATGCCCCTCGAGCGTCTCGCGCTGCTCGTCGGTCATGTACTCGCGCATGTCGCCGGCGGTCTTCTCAAATACGTCGCCGAACTCGTTGGCGATCGGCAGAACCCGCGAAGCCCACTTGGCCACCTCGCCCGGCGTCGGCGGATGGCCGGCGGACAGCACTTCGAAATACTGCATCAGCAGGTCCTGGATGTCCTCGCGATGGCTTTCCGCCCACTGCGGAAAGTGCTTCTTGAGCGCCGTCTTGGTCTGCTCGATCTGGTCCTCATCAAATCCGTATTCACGGCCGATCTCGTCAGACCAGCGGTCCAGCAGGTTGCTGAGCAGCCTCTCTGACGGCCAGAAGAACCCCGCGCCCGGATCGCGCGGGGGCGGCGGCGGCTCGTCGGCGCTGTTCTGCGCGATCGCAGGTGCAGCCAGAACGAGAACCATGACGGGAAGGCCCCGAACAATCTGATGGAACATGCGACCTCCGATCGGCATGGCAGGCGGGCGAGACGCCCGCACTACCCTGGCCGGGCGCCCGCGGCCGGACGCCCGTGCTTACGCAACGATTTTACGGTCCGAGCCGCCATTGGTTTGTGCGAATTGGTCGGAATTCGCACGCCGGGCCGGCGCCGCAGCCGGCGACGCGGGCTTCCGTCGTCGGCGATACTCAAGCGCCGCCAGCGCGATCGCCGCACCGGCCACGTCAAAAAGCCAGTCGCGCAGGTCGCCGCTGCGGTTGAAGAAGGGTTGCGTGTACTCATCGAGCGCGGCGTAAGCGGCCAGCGTCGCGGCGGCGATCCACACGAACGCGGGCGAAAGCCGACCGTAGATCGACTGAGCACAGCGCCAGAACAGAAACGCAAGCAGCGCGAACGCCAGGGCGTGAGCAATCTTGTCTTCCTGCGGGACGCGCGTCTCCAGCCGCAACTTCGGCAGGTGCGTCGAGCAGGCGAGGAAGGCCCAGTAGGCTGGCAGAATGCGGCGGTACCAGTGGCGCCAGCGGGCGGTCACAACAACCTAGGATGAGGTTGCAATCGGGACGGCATCGGTCGCTCCGGCCGGCGCGGCCGCCTCGCGGAGTTCCGCGTCCGGCGCAACGGCGACGCGCGGTTCGACGGTTTCAGCCGACAGGCTGCGCGGCCCGGCCGCGAGCACGTCGCGGGCCAGCTCCAGATAGTCCTCCGCCCCGTGACTGGCGCCGGCGTAGTCGAAGATCGTCTTGCCGAAGCTGGGGCACTCGGCCAGTTTCACATTTCGGCGAATCGCGGTTTTGAACAGGCACGCCCCGAACCACGGATCGTCGGGGCCGGCCTGCGCCAGAAACGCCGCCACGTCGTCGCTGACTTCCTGGGCCAGCCGCGTGCCGCGCTCGAACATGCACAGCAGCACGCCGGCGACGCGCAGCGCCGGGTTGGACGTCTGCCGCACGAGCGAGACCGTTTCCAGCAGCCGCCCGAGTCCCTGGAGCGCCAGAAAGTGCGCCTGGAGCGGGATCACGACCTCGTGCACGGCGGTCAGGGCGTTGATCGTCAGCAGGCCCAGCGAGGGGGGGCAGTCGATGATGCAGAAATCGAAGGCTTCGCGGTAGCGGGCCAGAGCCTCGGCCAGGATGCGCTCGCGGCCGGGATGTTCGAGCAGCTCGATTTCAGCGGCAACCAGGTCGATGGTTGATCCGGCGACGCTGAGGCAGTCGCTGACGTCGCGCGCCACCTCCGCCAGCGCCGCCGACCCGATCAGCACCTCGTACATGCCGGGCTGGCCAGGCTCGATCTGCACGCCGACGTGCAGACTCGCGTGGGATTGTGGGTCAAGATCGACCAGCAGCACGCGACGGCTGAGCCGCGCCAGGCCGGCGGCGAGATTGACGGCCGTGGTCGTTTTGCCCACGCCGCCTTTCTGGTTGATGATGGCCAGCGATCGCATGGGTCGCAGTATAGCGGGGAAGTAGCGAGTTCAGAGTAGCGAGTAGCGAGTTAGGGATACCCGGATTCCAACTCGCTACTCGCTACTCTGCACTCTCACACCAGCGACACCAGCGGGCGATCGCGCGGGGTCGGGGCGCGCGTCGGCAGTTGCAGCCAGAACGTGGCGCCCTTGCCCAGCTCGCTTTGCACGCCGATCTCGCCGCCCAGCAGATAGGTCAGCTCCTTCGCGATCGCCAGGCCCAGGCCGGTGCCGCCCTGTTCGCGCGTGTGCGATTGATCGATCTGGCGGAATTTCTCGAAGATGATGGCGTGGTGCTCGGGCGCGATGCCCGGGCCGGCGTCGACCACCTCAAAGCGCACGCCCGCCTCGCCTTCCGGGCGCACGATGAGGCTGACCACGCCGCCCTCGGGACTGAACTTGATCGCATTGGAGAGCAGATTGAAGAGCACCTGTCGCACTTTCCCGCGGTCAGACTGAAGCGCCGGCAGGTTCCCATCGGCCTCCAGGTGCAGGTGGATGCGGCGCTTGTCGGCGATCGGCCGCATGAAGTCGACCAGCGGACCGCACACATCCACGGGCGCCAGCCGTTCGATCTTCATCTCGACTTTTCCGGCCTCGATCTTCGCCAGGTCCAGCAGGTCGTTGATGATTTCCAGCAGGATGCGCCCGGAGATCAGGATGTTCTCGGCGTAGCGCGACTGCTTGGAGCCCTCGTCGTTGGCGCCCTCGCGCAGCAGCTCGGCGAAGCCGATGATGCTGGTCAGCGGCGTGCGCAGCTCGTGCGAGACGTTGGCGATGAATTCGCTCTTGACGCGGTTGGCCTCGAACAGGGCCACGTTCGTCTCGGCGATTTCGCCCAGCTTCTGATCCAGCGAGCGGTTGGCGGTCTTCAGCTCCTCCTGTGACGCCCGCAGCCGCTCGAGCATCGCGTTCAGGTTGTCGGAGAGCTGCTCAAATTCGTCGCCGGTGTGAACATTCGAGCGAACGTCGAGGTCGCCGGCGGTGACGCGCAAGGCCACCGCCCGCAACTCCTCGATCGGCGCCAGGATGAACTTGTGGGTGATGACGTAGAACACCACGATCGCCAGCACGCCCGCCAGCAGCCCGGCGGCGATGATCACCGCGCGGTTCCAGTTCAGCCCCAGCGTGCTCACATCCGCCGGCAGATCAACCGTGATGATCCCGGCCAGTTGGTTCTCGCGGTAAGGCGTGGCCATCTTGTCTTCATCGTGGCACGCCAGGCAGCGCTTGCTGACCCGCACCGCGTGGGCGTACTGGAAGCGGCGGCCCGCCGGCGTGCTCGTGATGACGTGCCAGACATTGTAGTTCGGGTGCAGCACGAACCGCCGCAGGGCTTCGCTGATGAATGCATCTTTCGCCGCGTCGGCCGCGCCGTCAGCGGCCGGGACGCGCAGCGGCAAAAAACGCACCTTCTGCTCGAAGGTTTGCGGCAGCAGACTGAACTCCGCTCCGTGGATTCCGCCCGGCGGCGCCGCGTCGGGCTCGGGCATGACCAGGCGGAAGTGGTCGTCGGCGACGCGCTGCGCCTCGCGAAACGCCTGCGCCTCCACCAGGCGTTCCATGCGATAGCCGGGGACATAGAGCGCGGCGCCGATGATCAGCAGCACGGCCAGACCGAAGAGGATCCGGTACTTGGCGGCCAGCGATACTCGCACCAGGCGCATGCAGGCTATCCGTGCCGCTGAGGCCGACTCTACTTGCCCGCGGCATTCGCGGCCGCGTTCTGTTTCTTCATCTCTTCGTACTTCTTCTTCAGGTCGGCGTCGAGCACGCGCACGTCGGCCTTGTCCAGCAGCTCGGTCAGGAGCTTTCCGCGCAGCTCGTCGGTCACGCGCTCGCGCATGCCCGCCAGCACCTGCTCGCGGACATCCTCGAAACGCACGTCCGCCGGCGAAATCCGCCGCTCAAGCCGCAGAATATGCACCATGTTCCCGGTGCGGATCGGCGGCGAGACCTCGCCCGCCTGAAGCGCGAACGCCGCCTCGCGCAGCGCGGCCGGCAGCGACTCGTCCTTAAAACTGAAGGGCGCCATCAGCCCGCCGCCGGCGGCGTCCGGATTCTGACTGTAGCGCTGGACCACCGTTGCAAAGTCCACCTGATTCGCCAGGGCGTCCACCGCTTTCTGGAGCGTTGCGGCGTCGCTGGCGGCCACCTGCACATGCCGCACCTCGGCCTTCTCGCCCAGCGTGCGCGCGAACTCCTCGCGCAGCGTCTTGTCGTCGACGCGAAAGTCGGCCTCGGCGACCTTCCGCAGGTGCGCGTTGCGCTCCATTCCCACGCGGAATTCGGCCATCGAGATGTTTCTTTGCTCCAGCAGCATGGTCAGCGCCCGCTGTTTCTCATCGGCGTTCAAATCGACGCCGGCGGCGTCGCGCTGCGGCGAGATCTTCTTCACCGCCCGGTCAAACTCGAGCTGAATATCGGCTTCGGTGACCGCCAGTCCGCGCCGTCCCGATTCCTGGCGGGCCAGCTCCAGCGCCACCAGTTGCTGCAGGGCCGCGTACCCGTGCGCCTGCATGACCAGGTCCACCACCTGCTGCCGGGTGATGGGGCGTCCATTGATCAGGGCGATGGCATCGCCGTCGGCCTTGGCGCAGGGGCAGGCAACCGCGGCAAGCAGCGTTTGCGACACGACGATGATCCTGAGCCAGTTCATGCTCATCACTCCGGGCCGCCTTGAGGGTCCTGGGCCGCGCCGATAGTCTAATGACTGACGCCCGCGTTTGGGGGGCCGATCCCCGGCCCGTCCCGCGGCGCCAGCGTTTGAACGAAGGACCCGCGTGAGCCAGCTTTCCACCCCCGCCGCCGGGCGAAGCCCGACCCGCAAGGAGAGCATCTACGAGCAGATTGCCTCATTCGTGATCTTCTTCATTCACCTGCTCGTGCTGAAGACCTATTTCCTGCCACTGTTTGTGATTCCCACCGGCTCGATGGCCGAGACGCTTCGCGGCGTCCACATCTGCACCACGTGCAAGAACTGCGGCACCGACTACGCCGTCGGCGCCCGCGACCCGTCGCTCAACCGCCAGCGCAGCGGCGACCTGATGTTCTTCGGCGACCCGCCCTGGGCCATGAGTTGTCCCAATTGTCGCTGGCTGCAATTCCTGCCGCGGGCCATGCCGCAGGCGCCGCGCGGCAACACGCTCGAGGCCATCCCGGCCGTCCGCGCCGGCGACCGGATCGTGGCGCACGCGTGGCCTTATGACTTCGGCGGAGCGATCGGCCCGCAGCGCTGGGACGTGGTCGTCTTCAAGGTCCCCAAGGACGGCACGACCAACTACATCAAGCGGCTGATCGGAATGCCGAATGAGAAGATCGAGCTCATCGACGGCGATCTTTTCGTCAACGACGGCATTCAGCACAAGACCGCTGAAGCTCAGCGATCGCTCTGGTTTCCCTACTACCGGCACGATTTCCCCGCGCGCGAGGCGTCCGGGCCAAACAACTTTCATCCGCGCTGGGCCGCGCGCGGCGCCGCGTGGAAGGATGTTGCGACACGCGTCGTGCGATTCGATGGAGCGCAGTCCGACCGCGGCGAGATCGAATTCGTCACGACGCCCGGAAGCGACCAGGGGCCCGGGCTGATCGAAGACGTCTACGGCTACAACGACCCGTCCGCCGAGACGCAGGGCGGCCGCGTGCTGCTGCCGGAGACCGCGATCGGCCGCTGCATCGTGACCGACACGCGGCTCTCATGCGACGTGCTCTTCGAAGACGGCGACGGTTATGTTGAATTGCTCACGAGCAAGTACGACCTGACGCTCGCCGGGCGGATCTATCGCGACGGCCGCGTCGTGCTCAGCGCGCAGCGCGAAAGCGCAGCGCCCGTGACCTGGGACGAAGGGCGCGTCAGCGTGGGAAGTAGGCCGCTGCGCGTCGCGCTGGCAAATGTCGACTACGTTGCATCGCTGAGCGTCGACGGGCGCGAGATCGTAGTGTCGACTGCCGAGCAGTTCTCGATCACGCCTGGCGCGGCCCGAGAGCGGCTCACGTCCAAGGTCTCGCCGCGAATCCGCATCGCCGCGGAAAAAGTGCGCGCCGCCTGCTCGCACTTGCTCATCGAGCGTGACGTGTTCTATGCCTCCTCCAGCCCCTTTGCCCCCGGCCAGCTCTTCAACGGAGTCGCGGGCAATCCGATCACGCTTTCCAAAGACCAGTATTTCGTCTGCGGCGACAACAGCCCCAACAGCGTGGACAGCCGTTGGTGGGGAACGGCCGTGGGCGGCGTCCCCGGCGCCCACCTTCAGCCGGCGCTGCATCGCAATGATTACCAGGTGGGAACCGTGCCGGCCGACCAGATGGTGGGCCGGGCGTTTTTTGTCTACTGGCCGGGATTTCTGCCCGCCGTTCAGGAAAGCGGCAATCAGCCGTTGCCCTGGTGGCTGACGATTCTCCCCGACGTGGGGCGCATCCGCTGGATACACTAGTAGTGCATCACGCGCTCGCTCTCGCACCGGGAGCATCGGCGTCCCGCCGGTGCGCACCGGCGAGACGCCGATGCTCCCCGAAATCCCGATCGCGACGAGGCGCCAGGACCGTCGCGGCTCCGCGATGGCAGACTCGAAACAAGCACCGCGCTTCGTGACACCCGACCTTCCCTCTCATCCCGACGACCCGACCCCGGACAGCGCTGGAGAATTGTGCGCTGCGGAGCCAAATGCGTCCGGCGCTGCCGAAGCGCGCGAGTCGCCGGCCCGGACGCTCGCCCGAATTGTCGAAACATCGCAGACTGTCCTCACCGGGCTGATCCTGGCGTTCGTCTTTCGCGCTTATCAGATTGAACCCTTTATGATCCCCACCGGGTCCATGGCCGAGGCGCTGTGCGGCTCACATACCACCCAGCTCTGCCGCGCGTGCGGCTGGGAGTACAACTCGGACGTGATCAGCGCCGACCGCGAATCGCGCCGCCGCATGGCGCCGGATCAGCTTTTCTGTCCGAACTGCCACCTGCGCGTCTCAGCGGAAGAGGCCGCCCCGACGCTCAAGGCCGGCGACCGGATCGTCGTCCACAAGTGGTGCTATGATCTGCCCTTTTTCTCCCCGCAGCCGTGGGATGTGATCGTCTTCCGCGATCCGGCCAATTCGCAGCAGAACTACATCAAGCGCGTCGTCGGATTGCCGGGCGAGACGGTCGAGATCGTCGATGGCGACGTGTTCGTCGATGGGCGGATTCGCCGAAAGACCCGCGCGGCGCAGGCGGCGCTCTGGTCGGTGGTCTTCGATCAGTCCTTCGCGCCATCGCCCGAGGCCCAGTCGGGCAAGGCGCCCCGCTGGGTCAGCGACGCCCAGCCCGCCGGCGGCGCGGATTCGGCGTGGACCGGGTTGGACTCACGCGTCATCCGCTTTCAGCCCACGGACGGCGCGGCGCACGCCATTCGCTTCAACGCCGAGGCCAGCCGCGAGTACCTGCTGGATGTGTGCGGCTACGACCGCGGCTCGTCGGGCACGCCGGTCTCGGACGTGCGTCTCAGCGCCGCTCTCACGCGCAATCCACAGAGCAGCCTCGAGTTCGAGTTGACGCGCGGCGAGCACGTGTTTGTTCTGGCGTTGACCGAAGATCATGCGACGTTGCGGCACAGGCGCACCGACGTCGATCCCGCCGTTGACGAGACGCTCGCGGAGTGCCGCGTCCCGTTTTCCCTCTCCGCGACGCGCCAAGTCGAGTTCGAGCACGTCGATTACCGCGTCGCCGCCCGCATCGATGGCCGCGAGTTGCTGGCGTCGCGCGACGAGCACTACGCGCCGGACCT
This sequence comes from Phycisphaerae bacterium RAS1, assembly GCA_007859745.1. Taxonomy (NCBI): domain Bacteria; kingdom Pseudomonadati; phylum Planctomycetota; class Phycisphaerae; species Phycisphaerae bacterium RAS1. The sequence goes on from SMLU01000001.1 coordinate 2,516,991, forward strand.
CGCCGGGCTGCGGCGCGAGAGCGGCGGAAAGGCCGTCGCCTTGTGCATTCGCGCCGAGGGCGGCCGCGCCCGGCTGGAGCGCCTGCGGCTGGATCGCGACGTTCACTACACGTACACGCCCGGCCGCACGCGCCGCGCTCACGCCGGCAATCCGTTCGTCCTGGCGGCTGGCGAGTTCTTCGTGCTGGGCGATAACAGCGCCGACAGCCACGACGGCCGCGAGTGGTTCGAACGCTCGGTGAATCTGAATGATGGCTATCGCCTCGGGACCGTGCGGCGCGATCAGATTGTCGGGCAGGCAGCGCTCGTGTATCTTCCGGGACTGACGCCCGTGGTTTCCGGCGGCACGGCGCGAATGCCGGACCTTGGTCGTGTCCGGTTCATCCGCTGATGGCGCGGGCCGAAATCGGGCCGCTTGTCAACACGGCGGCGCGTACTCTGCTTCGCGCCCGCCCGTGTGCCGGTCGTGCGTCAAATTCGCGGTTGACGTTCTCTTCGCAGTCCCTTGACAGTACGTAAGCCTATACCTGAAAGATAGTTATATGAAAATGAGGGCGAATCCACGGCCTTCCCGGGTCCGCCGCTGCGGTCCACAGGCTCCGTGGCCGTCCCGCTCGCGCCACCCACAAGGCGGCCTTGTGAACATGTTGTCCACAAACCCTGTCGATTCCGTCTAGATGCTCTTGGAAGCACAGAATCTCGTCAAAGCATACAACGGCCGGACGGTCGTCAGTGATGTCTGCTTTTCCGTGAATGAGCGCGAGATCGTCGGGCTGCTCGGACCCAACGGGGCTGGAAAAACCACGAGCTTTCGCATTACCGTGGGCATGGTGACGCCCGAGGGTGGCTCGATTCGCTTCGACGGACGCGACATCACCGAGCTGCCCATGTACAAACGCGCCCGCCGCGGCATGGGCTATCTCACGCAGGAGCCGAGCGTCTTTCAACGCCTCTCCGTTGAAGAGAACCTGATGGCCATCTGCGAAACGCTGCGGCTCAGCCGAGCGGCGCGGCGCAAGAAGGTTGACGAGCTGCTCGAGCAATTCGGCCTGACGCACATCCGCAAGAGCCCGGCGCGGGTCGTCTCGGGCGGCGAGCGGCGGCGGGTCGAGATCGCCCGCTCGCTGGTGACCAGCCCGCGGCTGATCCTCCTCGACGAACCCTTCAGCGGGCTGGATCCGCGCATCGTCGAAGATCTCCGCACGGAAATCGTCAAGCTGCGCGACCGGGGAATCGCGATTCTGCTGACCGATCACAACGTTCATGAAACTCTGAAGGTCACCGACCGCAGTTACGTCATCGACCAGGGCCGCGTCATCAGCGACGGCACGCCGGCTAAACTGATCAACGACCCGCTCGTCCGCCAGCGCTACCTCGGCAACACGTTCCGGGGCGACGAGTTCGGCCCGGACGGCGGAACGCGCGCCGCGGGATGATCCTGTAGCGTTGGACCTCTGTGTCCGACGGTGAGGGTAGCGTCGGACCTCTGTGTCCGACTGTGATTTCAGCGTCGGACGCGGAGTACCGACGCTACCACAACCGTCGCGAATCAAGCGGAATGCAGATCGGTCCGTCGTTGACAGACTCAACCTGCATCTCCCCCGCAAACCGGCCCGTTTCCACGCGCACGCCGTGAGCGCGAATCGCCTCGGCCAACCGCGCGATCAACGGTTCGGCCACCGGGCCGGGCGCCGCCCCCAGAAATGCCGGCCGGCGGCCCTTGCGCGCGTCGGCCAGCAGCGTGAAGGCGCTGACGAGCAGCACGGCCCCGCCCGTTTCCAGCACGCCGCGGTTCATCTTGCCCGCCTCGTCGTGGAAGATTCGAAGCTGACTGACCTTGTCGGCGATGTAGGAGATGTCGTCGGGGCCGTCATCGGCGACCGCCGCGGCGTACACCAGCAGGCCGGCATCGATCCGGCCGACAACCTGGCCGGCGACGGTCACCGACGCGCGACTGACACGTTGAACGATGGCGCGCATGTCGCCGGACTCCGTCGTGACGCGCGTGGCTACGGGATCGTCGCCTGGTGATCCTGCGTGTTGATGTTAATCGGCCCGTCCAGGTTGAAGTTGGCCTCTCGCACAAGTTGCTCCTGGGCCGTCACGCGGTCCGTGGATTGCGCCCAGGCTTCGCGGGTCTCGGGGTCGGTCGCGTTCAGGAGCGTCGCCCGTCGAACCTCGAGGAATGTGGAGAGCCACTCGGTTTCATCCACGCCGTCGGCGGGGGCGCCGCCGGCGCGCTGGCTGGTCCGTGCGATCATCGCCGGCACGCCGTCGGGGTCGTCGCCGGCGCCATGCTGAATATTGGCGTCGTAAAGCGCCAGAACGCCCAGGGCCGTCGTCAGCCCGAGCTCGCGCGCAAACTGCAGGGCCGGATCGAAGTACTCCTCCGCCACGACCGCATCCTGAATGTCGCGAAAACGCGCGTCTTCTGCGGCCTGCTCCCACGCCGGCGGCAAGCCGGCCAGTCCGTCCAGCGACCCACTGTGCGCCGCGGCCAATTCACGCAGTCGCGGCAGAAACGCGGCCAGCGCGCTCTGCGGCTCCGCCGCGACGTAGCGCTCGACGACGACCAGCATGTCGCCGGTCGCCGACGTGAAACCGGCCCGGCCGGCGGTGTAGCCGCGGCCGTCCTCGATGGCGCCGATATAGGCGTACTGCAGCTCCAGCGTGTCGTTTTCGAAGATGCTGATGAACTGGTCCGCCCGCAGGCGTTGCGCCGGCGTGAGGCCGGTTTCAACCACATCGGACGGTTGATCTCCCGATTGCGAGTCCGCAGGGTCGCCGTCCGTGGAGGCGGAAGACCCGACGGTTGTGTCCGTTTCGGGGCAACCCGCCAGAAGCGCGGCGGCCAGCAGCGCGACGAGGGTCGCCAGCGGTCTTTGTCCGGCTCGAAAGATGGCGTCATTCATCGCAGGCTCCATTGGTACTCTATGAGCGAGGACAACCGGCGACCTTAACGGCCTGTTTCTAACGCGGGCCATGCCGGAGAGCCAACCGCGATGGCCGGATCCAAGAACTCCTATCAGAACCCCGCACGGAAGTGCGGGGCCTCGCCCGCCACTTCCGTGGCGGGTTCTGTTCGGCCGTCTAAATCAACAAGATCTGACACAAACGCTGTGGGGCCGGCGACCGTGGCGCGTTTAGGCTGGCGTTCGAACGAGGTCGAAGGCACGCCGCCCCAGGCCACGGGCTTCTACGAGCTGAGCTTGTCTTCTGTCGCGAGCATCATGGCGATTCACGCGGACGCTGCGGTGCGGCCCGTTCCGGCGCTTGATCGAGCGCTGGAGCGACACCGCGCCAGCCTCCATCGCTACTTCGCCGTCCGCCTCGGGGCCGATGGCGCGACGGCCGACGACCTCATGCAGCAGCTCTGGCTGCTCGTCTCGCGCAGCACGGCGGCGGTGCCGGAGGCGGACCTGGAGGCGTGGATCCGCGGAATCGCACGCAACCTGATCCGCACGCACTGGCGCGTCGTCCGTCGGCGCCCGCCGCAGGCCCCGCTGCCTGACGCGCGAACCGCCGGCGAGCTGTCGCAGCGGCTCGTGACTCAGGAACTGCCCGCGGCCGACCTGGAACGCCGCGAAGTGCGCGACCAGTTGCTTCTGGCGCTCACCGCGATGCCCAGCGAGCCGCAGCAGATGTTAATCGAGCACTACTTCCACGGCCGGTCTCACGCTGATCTATCCGCGGAGCTGGGCGTGAGCGAGCGGGCGGTGGAAGGCCGGCTCTATCGGGCGCGGCAGGCGCTGCGGCAGGCGCTTCTGCACCTGGCCCACGACGGCGACCTGTAGCGTCGGACCTCCGCGTCCAACGGTGTGTCGGACACCGACGGACTTCGGATGTCTGAGATTGTGAAGACCGGCCGGAGGCCGGTCCCCCAGGAGCCGGTCCCCCAGGAACCGGCCGCCTCAGACAGGCCGGTCCGACAAGACTGAAAGGAGCGCGGCGTCATGTACGACCCGCATGAAACGCAGCAACCCCGCGATTCCGGCGACGAAATGCTGGATCGAAACCTGCGCCTCATCGCCCGGCGGCTGACTTTGCCGGACGAATCGACTCCGCACGTGTTCAAGACGATTAACCTCTCCGCCGGCGCCGACGGCGCTGCGCGGCATTCATCTGGAGTATCGCGTATGCACCGCACGCGCCTGTATACCTGGACCAGCACCGCCGTCGCCGCCAGCATCGCGCTGGCCGCGTTCTTCTACCTGCCGACGAGGCAGTCGATCGTCGAGGCGGCCACCATTCTGCGCAGCTTCCGTGAGAGTCTGCATCACGGCCTCGAAGTCCGCATGGAGAAGTTGAGCATCGAGGGAATTCACGTGGACGGCGACGTGCTGATTCAGTTCAAGCAGCCGATCACGGTGCAGCAGATCTTCGGCGAGAAGAGCGATCTCGAAGCGCACATGTCCGGCGTTTACGCCGACCTGCGGGTGCACGCCGCCGAGGATGCGGCGGAAGCGGACGTCGCCGGCCTGGATGTCGAGACGAAGCTGGCGTTCTCGCCGCAATCCAAGTGGGTGTTCCTGGACCTTCGTTCCTTGCCGACCAAGGTCGTTGAAGAGGAACCGATGGCGGCGCTCGTGACGAATTTCCTGCGCGGCGGACTGCTGCTGGAGCTGGACGGCGTCATCGGCGACAAGGACATCTTCGGCGGTGACGATGACGACGACGACGACCCTGATGTGACGTCGGTCAAGCGCGACGTAAAGGTTGACGTTCGGAGCGGCGGTCAGCCGGCCGCCGCGGACAAGGACGAGGACGACGATTCGAGCACGCTGGCTCGCACGCGGATGAACTTCGACATCAACGTCGATGACGACGCCGACAACTCCGATGAACAATTCGAGCAGCTTCTGGTGTCGCTGCTCTCGGGCCAGGCGGACGCCGCGCAGCTCGCTTCGCTGGTTCAGGAGATCGAGCAGCACGCGGAGACAGTGACGGTTTCCGAGGTCGAGCCGGGCGTGCATCTGCTGTCGATGAGCGGCTTCAAGCAGGACGCCGACGACGCCCACCAAGCCTGGATCGCGAAGATGACCATCGAAATGCGCTATCGCGAAGGCGCCGGCGTCGAGTCGCTTACCTGTCTGCACGTCGGCGACGAGGACGGGTCCGTGCGCATCGGTTTCGTTGACGCCACGCCGAACCTGTCTCGCTTCGACAAGCAGCAGTTGATCGACCAGGGCGTGCGGCGGCTGGATGTGGCTTCGCTGGGCAGGATGATCGAAGGACTCAGCGGTAGCAGCTCCAGCGGCGACAAAAGCGACGACAAATAGAGGCAATCCCAAGCCCGATCCGAGCCGCATTTTGGGTGGGACGGGCGTCTCGCCCGTCCCGGCGATTTCAGAAACGGGCAGAATGCCCATTCCAGTCGAAAAAGGTCGACAGGCTCGGACGGCCGCACTCACCGCCATAATCCAATTATTATCAATCACTTAAGTGCTGTTCGGGAGGATTGAATAGAACGCGGGCTCCGTGCGTCCATACTGCCGTGATGGAACAAGGACGCGAACTGGAGACCGCCATGACGACCGCGATGAAGACCGCCCTGAAGAAAACGCTCTGCACGCTGGGACTTGCGACCGGGCTGATGATCGGAACCGGATGCGACGAATTCTCGATCGGCCTGTCCCCCTACGCCACCGGATTCGGCGGTTACTCAAGCGGCTACGGCTCGTACTACGCCCCGTCGCCGGTGTACACGCCGGTCTACACGACGCCGGTCGTGACGACCGACGAATACTACTACGAGGAAACCACCGACTACGGCTGGGGCGACTACGGCTGGGACGGCGGCGGCTGGGGCTGGTAAGCAGGGCGCCGAATTTTCAGGCCGACCCGCCGTGATGAGCGATCGCTCGCGGCGGGTCGCGTCGTTTTTGGAACGCTGCGCTGCGCGGCGTATAATTCGCCCGGCAGGCCGGGTGGCGGCCTCCGAAATTTCGGGTCGCGGGACGAGAGGGCGTGGCGGGGCGTCGAGGAGCTGACCATGGAACGGACCGAATTGCAGAAGCGCTGGGATGAGGCGTGGGAGAGCGGCCTGTGGGCGGCCCCGTGGAAGAAACTGCTCGAAGGCCTGTCGCCGGAGGACGCGGCCTGGTCGCCGCAGCCGCAGCGGCATTCGATCTGGCAGATTGTGAATCACATGATCTTCTGGCGGGAGGAGGCGATCAGGCGCTTCAACGCCGGGCAGCCGTCGACGGACGAGGAAATCGCCAGGCGGAACTTTGAATCGCCGGCGGCGCCGACGCAGGTGGCGTGGAGCGAGACGACGGCCCGCTTTTCTGCGTCGCAGCAGCGCGTGCGAAGCACGATGGCGGAGGCGAAGACCGACATCGACAAGATTCGCTACCTGCTGGCGCATGACATGTACCACCAGGGGCAGGTGGCATACCTGCGCGCCATGCGCGGCAAGCCGACGCCGGAATGAGGGACGAAATGTCGAATGGCGAATCGCGAATGACGAACAGGGTGTGCCCGCATTCGACATTCGCCATTCGGCATTCGCCATTCACCTGGTAGGTCCATTGCTGATTGTGAAGGTCGTAGGGTCCGCTGTGCGGACCACGGCAACCGACAGGGCAGGTGAAGCCGCGCGGCGATCGCCCGACCGCCGTGCCATGGTCCGCACAGCGGACCCTACGACTACGACTGACACCGCAGGCGGGCGAGGCGCCCGTCCCACCCAACGCCACGAGGCGGCGGGCGGGACGCCCGTACGCCCCGATCACGCGCCCCCGGCTATGATGGGTAGAGATGAATGAGGACTTTATTCTCGGAATAGACCTCGGCACGACCTTCTCGCTGGTCGCGTACGTTGATGCTGCGGGGCCGCACGTCATTCGCGACGGGCACGGGGATGGGCGCGTGCCGAGCGTCGTCGCTGTGACGCCGGACCGCGCGGTAGGAACGCCCGATCGTGCGGCCGGAACGCACGACGGCGCAGCAGCGGGCGGCGGCCTCAAGATCACCGTCGGCTGGGAAGCCCGGAATCACGCCATTGAGAACGCCGAGACGACGGTCTATTCCGTGAAGCGCCTGATCGGCAAGGGGCCCGCCGATCTGGAGCGCGAGGCGCCCTACCTGGCGTATGCGATCGGCGCCGGGCCGCGCGAGAGCGTGCGCGTCTCGATCAACGGCCGGCTCTACAGCCCGGAGGAGATTTCGTCGGTCATCCTGCGCGAGCTGAAGGCCCGTGCGGAGGCGCACCTCGGGCGACCGTGCCGAAAAGCGGTCATCACGGTGCCGGCGTACTTTGACGACGCGCAGCGGCAGGCGACGCGCGACGCGGGGCAGGCGGCGGGGCTGGAGGTCGTGCGGATCGTAAACGAGCCGACGGCGGCGGCGCTGGCGTATGGGATCGGGGCAGGGGACAGGGAGCAGGGAACAGGGAACGGGGAAGAGGGCGCAGGGCGCGGGGCGCAGGGCGCGGGAATCGGTCCGCAAGCGGAGCCGTCGCCGGTTAGTGCCGGGATGAAAACGAACGTCTCGCTGCCGATGCGGAAATGCAGCGATGTTCCCGCCGACGCGGGTGGTTCGAAATCAGCGGCGGGCGGGACGCAGACGGTCGCCGTCTATGACCTCGGCGGCGGCACGTTCGATATTTCGATTCTGCGAATCGAAGACGGGGTGTTTCAGGTGCTCGCGACCGCAGGCGACACGCACCTGGGCGGCGATGATTTCGACCGCACGATCGTCCTGCTTGTTCAACGCGAGGTGCAGGAGCAGTTCGGCCTGTCAATCGACTCGCCCGCCACGCGCCAGGCGCTGCGCACACTGGCCGAAAATGTGAAGATTCGCCTAGGCGAGTCGCAGCGTGCCGAAATCGAACTGGACCTGGGCCCCGGCCGGGCCTATCGCCGAACAATTACGCGCGATGAATTCGAGCAGCGAACCGCCGAACTCATGGATCGCACGCTCTTGCTGCTCGACGCGGCCCTGCGCGACGCAGGCGTGAGCGTCGAACAGCTTGACCAACTGATTCTGGTGGGCGGCTCGACGCGCATGCCGGTGGTGCGGCGGCGGGTGCAGGAGCGGCTCGGCCGGCCGCCTTACACGGCGCTGAACCCGGACGAGGTCGTCGCCATCGGGGCGGCGATTCAGGCGTCGATCCTGGGCGGGCGGCGGGCGGATCTGCTGCTGCTCGACGTGATTCCGCTGTCGCTGGGGATCGAGACGATGGGCGGCGCGATGGGGAAGCTGATCCTGCGGAACACGACCATCCCTTGCCGTGCGACCGAGATGTTCACGACGTTCGTCGATGGCCAGACGGCGATAAAGCTCAACGTGCTGCAAGGCGAGCGCGAGCTGGCCGGAGACTGCCGCAGCCTGGGGAGCTTCGAGCTGCGCGACGTGCCGCCCATGCCGGCGGGGATTCCGAAGGTTGAAGTGGAGTTTCTGGTCGACGCCAACGGCATTCTGAACGTCTCGGCCCGTGAGCAGCGTAGCGGCAAGCAGGCCGGCATTCAGGTGATCCCCAGCCACGGCCTGACGCGCGAGGAAGTGCAGCGCATGACCGAAGAGAGCATCGCGCACGGCAAGTCGGACATCGACGCCCATCGACGGATCGACTTGGTGAACCAGATCGAGTTCGACGTTCACAAGACGCGGCAGATGCTGGAGCGCGTGGGCGGGCTGCTTGACGCGGAAGAACGGGAGGCGATCGAAGCGGCGATGGCCGAGCTGCGACGGTTGGCTGGCACGGAGCGGGACCTGGACGCGCTGCACAAAGCGCTGGATGCGTTCGGGAAAAGGACGCTGCGGCTGGCGGAGCTTGGCATCGCCCAGGCGTTGAAATCGTGACCCGGTCGGCAGCGGGCCGCGGCGGACAGTAAGATACGGCCATGAACCGGCGTGATCTTCGGCTGCTTGCGGAGCTCCGCGTGCGCGACGCGGAGTCGCTCCTTCGTGCTCGCTGTTCGGCGGGCGCCTATTATCTCGCAGGATACGCTGTGGAATGTGCGCTGAAGGCCTGTATCGCGAAACGTACGCGGCGGTTTGAGTTCCCGGACAAGAAGCGCGCGGGCGATGCATGGGTGCACGACCTTACGAAGCTTGTGGGAGTTGCCGGACTAATGAACGAACTCACGGCTACGGCCCGGCAGTCGCGCGCCTTCGGAGCGAACTGGGAAGTGGTGAAGAAGTGGGACGAGGAGTCGCGTTATAGGCAGCCCACGCGCCAGGATGCGCGCGAACTGCTGCGTGCGATTTCCGACGCCGACGAGGGAGTGTTGTCATGGCTCAGGAAGCACTGGTAGATAGCCTGATTGAGGGCGGTCGAAAGGTGCTGGAGGCGCTGGACCAGGCGAATCTGGCGATCTCGGTTGCGCTGTGGCTGTTTCACGAAGGGAGTGAGCAATACCGTTTGGTGCTCGCGTCACCTCTGGTGAACAAGCGCGGCGCTCGGGCGGCGTATCTCAAGATCGCCGAAATTCTGGACGCTGGCGGGCTTCGTGATGCGTTGCCCGTCGGACGCGTTCAGGCCGTTCGTACCGATGATCCGTTCGTCAAGGCACTGCGCCGCATCGTCCGCACGAAGAGCGGTGAAATCAGCGGTGTGCGTTTGGCGAACAACTATGTCAATGATGTGGCGATTTCGGATGCGTACGTCTACAGGGCGGCGTAGCGCTGGAGTGGCTGCAGCCACCTAGAAGGATACAAAATGCCTGGTCAGAACCCCTACATCGCCGGCGAGGTCAAGCCGCCGGTCAAGAAATACAAGCTCACCATCATCGATGAGCAGAAAAAAGAGCACACGCTCGAAATCGACCCCGCCAAGGTGCCCTACGAGGACCACGGCCTGCCCGGCAGCATCCTCGACGTCTGCATGGCCCACGGCATCGAGCTCGACCATGCCTGCGGCGGCGTGTGCGCGTGCAGCACCTGCCACGTCATCGTCCGCAAGGGCGGCCAGACCTGCAATGCTGCCAGCGAGGAAGAGGAAGACCAACTCGACGAGGCGTATGGCCTCACGGCCCAGTCGCGGCTCGGGTGCCAGTGCGTGCCCAGCGGCGAAGCGGATGTCGTCGTCGAGATTCCCAGTTGGAACCGCAACCTGGCCCGCGAGCCGCACGGGCCGCAGGAGTAGCCCGCGCGATCGCCAACAGTGGAATCGTGAGGCCGTGACACCTGACGTCTTATCTCCGGAAATCGCGGAGCGTCGCGCGCGACATTACGCCTTCCCGGCATCCTCGTGCGCAATCCCCAGAATCACCGCCGCCCCGACACCCATCACGGTCAGAATCGTCTCCTCGCGCAGCTCCAAACCCGCTTGCGCCGCGTACGCCACAATCACCGTCGCCACCGCCACCTGCACCTTGCGGCTGGCCAGCGGCCACAGCCAGCGCTTCCATCCCGTCTGCACGTCGCTCATTTTGCACCCCCTATTTGCGCACCTTGAGCTGATCCGCCGCGACCTCGCCGGCAGCATGCCCGGCGACCGCGGCCAGTCCCTGCTCCGCCCGCTGCGCCTTGGCCTGAATCGACCGAATCAACAGATCGACGATCGACTGGTCGCTGTACAGCTTCGCGTCCACGCCGATCAGCCGCAGCGCCCGGCTGCGCTCGTTCTGAATCGCCCAGAACTCAATCAGGTCGCGCTCGTTCCACGCTGCATTCAGCGCCGCCGCCCGCTCATCGTCCGTCCGGCAGCGTTCCAGCTTTCCAGACAGGTCGCGAAAGAGCAGCAACACTAGTCCCTCGTGCTGCCGCTCGAACACCGCCTGCTGCACCTCATCCGCCCGTCGCTGCGTCTCAATCGCCACGCGCGTCGATTCGGCCGTGCATCCGGTCAGGAGGGCGGCAATGCCAACGCCCGCCGCGCACAACCGCGCGGCACGTGCATTGTGGCTTTTGGCCTTCCGTCTTTGGCCTTCGGTCCGCACCATTCGATATTCGCTATTCAACACTCGCTACTCCCTTACACCGCCCCGACTGCCGCCAGCGCCTTGACCGCAAACACCACGCCTTCGACCCACTTCTCCGCCGCGATGGCTTCGCTCATCTTGCGCGCCGTCGCGCGCAGCTCGATCTGTGAAATCCACCCACCGGAAGGCGCCGCCCGCGACAAGTTGGCCGCGTTGTAGTCGCGCGTTCCTGGCGTCTGCGTCTGCTCGATGCGCTCCGCCTCGATCAGCATCGCATCAATGACATTCGCCGCCGCCGTTACAAACGCCCGCGCCGCGTCGGGATCCAACCGCCGCGCAATCTCAAGCCAGTTCATGGGCCGCTCCATTTCTCATTTTCCATCTCCCATTTCCCATTTCTTGTTCCCACGGTATCCCTGCGCTTGTCGGTTTGTAGGGTGGGCCGTGCCCACCACACAACCAACTGACGCGCGCTCGATGGTGGGCACGGCTCACCCTACACTATTGCGCTGCCGCGCAGAAAGACGCTCAACTCACCGCTGCGCTTGCTTGCGCTGCGCGTTCTGACAGCAGGCGCTCGCCGCTGGCTCTCGCTGCGGGGTGGGCCGTGCCCACCATTCTCGCGCCCGGCGTTCCACGCGCCTCACTTCCCCCGCCGCAACTCCTGCCGGCGGAGCCGCCGCCGCTGCAGGTAGTATGGCGCAGGAATGCTCGGAAGTCTAGACAGTCTGGAAAAAATTTGAGAAATAGTAGGTATCGCCCGGACGACCGCGCGTGCGAAGCGCCGCCCGTGGCGCAAATCAGTCGGGCGACACTCGCTACGCGCTCCCCGAAATCCAGCGCCTCAGCATCTCCCCGTTCTGCACCAGCCAGCGCACCTTCCGCCGCACCATCTGCAGCACGCCGAACCCCGGCAACGCCCCCAGCGACCCGGTCGTCGCGACCGGATGCACCGAGTTCGCAATCAGCGACTCGATCATCAGCTCCACCAGCGCCCCCTTCGGCGCCGCCCCGAGCGCCACCGCCGACTCATAGCCCATCAGGAACCGCCGCATCCGCGTCGAATCAAAGAAATCCGGCCACGATTCCGGCTGGTCCCCGGCGCGCAAGATCGAGAATTGCAGCATGCCCGTCGCCACGTCCAGCACCCGCGGCAGCCGTCCCACCGAGTCGAAATCCAGCACGGCGCACACGCGGTGATCCTTGAAGAGCATGTTGCCCGGATGCCAGTCGCCGTGCACGATCTCCGCCGGCCAGCCCTCGCCCCCCGCGGCGCGGATCACGCCGGCCGCCTCTTCGTAACGCTCGTACAGCTCCTGCGTGCAGGAGAGCAGCTCGGCCTGTTTGCCGACCACCGAGTCGTGGCTGGAAATCGTCGTCGGAATCTCGTTCAGCTCACGCAGCACAAGCTGCTCCAGCGGCAGCCCGCGGCGACGCGGCTCATGCACCGCGGAAAAATCGGCCAGCGCATGATGAAAGCCCGCCAGGAAGCGGCCCGCGCTCTGCGTCGATTCGAGCGTCGCGTCATAGTGCTCCCCGTCCACAAACTCCAGCAGCTCATAGATGCGGTCGCCGCGGCGCACAAACGTGTCGCCGGCGTCGCGCGTCATGATCGGGGCCGGCGCGGGAAACTGCTTGCTGCGCAGGTGCATCAGCAGCTCGTGCGCGAAGGCGACCCGCGCCGGGTCGTCGCGGCCGGGCGCTCGCCGCTTCAGCAGGTACGCGCCCTCGGCCGTGCGAATCAGCAGCTTCGCCGAGCGGCGCGAACCGCGGCGGAATTCTCGCGCGCTCAGGATGGCTTTCAAGTCGTAGTGATGCAGGACGTCAGACAGTTCGGCGGAATCGAAATGGTCGCGGTCATTGGCCGTTCGCGGGTCGTTCCCCGGGTTGGCGGGTTCCTGGGCGCACATCTCTGGTCCTGATCATAGCGGCGGCGGCACTTCGCCGGATGCGGAAACGCCGCGATCCGATCCGAGCCGCGCGCGTAAGCAAGCGGTTCTCCAGCCAGCCTCCCCTGCGGTCGTAGCCAGGAAAAAGATGCGACGGGCGGCGCCGCGCTACTCCAGCCCCAGCGCCCTCTCCGGGTTGGCGAACACCGTGGCGTGACCCTGCGCATTCTCAAGCCGCACCTGCGCCGGGTCGTTTGTGCCGCCCAGGGAGCGCGGGAATGACTTGCCGGCCAGCCCCGACACATGCCCATCGGCAAACGCGATCTTCGCCAGTCCCCCGTCCCGGCCGGGGTGGCGGTAGCCGATGCGGCTGTTCACCATGCCGATCTGGTTGTCGCGCTGTCGCCCGGAGTAGAGACCGTCGGCCAGCGCGATCAACTCGGCCGGCCGCTTGAACGCGATGACGCGCGTCAGCCCGATGGTCTTTCCGTTCGTCCCCGGCCCGTACCCGACCGAGCCGGTGTAGAAGAGGTCCGGCGTGACGCTTGCCGCGGCGCCAATCGGGTTGTCGCCGTTGATCCAGTACGCGACGCGCAGGATCTTGAGAAAGTTCCGCTCAGGAATGGTCTGCGCGACATTCGAAGTGCCGGTTCGCAGGAAAGGCCAGTCGAGCCAGCCCTTCGGGTTTTCCGGGTCGGCGCCGGTCTGGCCGGTCGCGACGCCGGCAATATCAACCGTGTCTGGACAGTAGAGCACGGTGCGCCTTTCGCGTTGCGGTGTGACGATGAGCCGGTCGCGGTCGAGGATCGGCCCCCAGCCGTCGAGCGGGAAGTCGCCCATCACGCCGGTCATGTTGTAGGAGGGAATGACGTAGTCGCGGTTCTCGTTGTAGTACCCGGCCAGCCCCACGCCCGTCTGGTGCAGGTTCGAGGCGCACAGCGTGGCCCGGGCCGTCCGTCGCGCCTGCCGCAGCGACGGCAGCACCAGGCTCGCCAGCAGCGCGAGAATCGCGACCACGATCAGCAGTTCGATCAACGTGAATCCGCAGCGACGTGCAGGGCGCATGGCGATTCCCTTCGGCTCGGCGGGAGCATGCTAGCGGCGGTCGCCGCGCGACGCAGCCCGTCGCGACGTAATCCTACAAATGTAGGAGAGCGGATTCGAATGGGTGGGACGGGCGTCTGAGGCTGTGAACAATTGGGTGGGACGGGCGTCTCGCCCGTCCCGCGCGACGGGCTAGACGCCCGTCCCACCCTCCCCGACAAACATGTGCGCCGATCGCAACTGCGACCGGCGCACCGGGTTTCACGTCGTCTCCATACTGCCGTTAGACGGGGACTCGCTTCCAGCCGTCAGCGCTCAATCCGCACCATCGTCGAGCGGGCGTTGCTCCGGCCCCAGCGAACCGCGCGGCCTTCCGCGTACACGTTGGCACGCGACACACGCCACGGATTACTGATGCTGACTCCGACGCCGTCCGCAACCGCCGAACCGTGCTGCCCGGCGTCGCTGATCGCGTCCACCTGGCTGTGCGAGCGGCCAAACCATGTGTTCGAGAACGAATCGCTCACGCTGGTCGCGTGCCCGCCCTGCCAGCCGCGGCTCACCGCCCGGCTGCCGCTGATCGCCTCGCCGTGATCGCTCAAGGCGATCGAGCTCGAGCGGCTCACCGCCGACCCGAAGATCACGCCGTCGGCCACCGCGTCGCTGTTGCTGATCGCCACGCCGCCGATCGTCGCCGCCAGGCTCTCGCTGTCGGCGATGGCCACGCCGCCATGCGCCGTATCTGCATCCGCGTTCGCATTGCTGATCGCCCGGCCGTGATCGGCGGTCGCGACCGAGCGGGCGTCGGCAAAGCCGTTCCGCGTGCCGATCGCACGGGCATTCGATTCCGCCCGCCCGCCGCGAGTCGCTCCGGCGATCGAGGTGGCGTTGGCGTTGCCGACGGCCGTGGCCGTCGCCGACGAACTGCCGCCGTTGCTCGCAACCGAGACGGCCCGCGCCTCGCCCGCAAAACTCGGAACGGCCATCAGGGCCAGTGCGGCGAAAATGGACATCAGACGTTTCATGACCAAGCTCCTCTTTTTTCGGCGCTGAGCGGCTTTCTCGCCGCGGGTACTCAGCTTCCGAATTGCAGACGGGCGAGCCGTGGCGGTTATTCAACGCGAATCGGAAGGATCGGCCAGCGATTACCAGTTTTCCGGACTGTTCCAATGGCCGCTGGAGGCTCCGTTCGCTGTGAACGTGTAGCTGGTCGCGCCGTTTGCAACCGAGACGAGAAGGGACGCGCAGAGAAGCGCGCACATCCTCGCAAATGCACTCTTGCAGTGGGTTGACATTGTGATTCTCCTCAATGCTTGCTGCGACGCAGTCACCGCGTGAGCTGAGCGACGAACGGATTGATGTCGAGTACGTTCATCTGCCCGTCGCCATTGAAATCGGCAAGGTCTGCGTCGCAGGTTGGGTAGTTCAGTGAATACAAGTGTGGACTGATCAACACAAGAACAAATGCGTTGACGTCCAGCACATTGACACTTCCATCGCAGGTCAGGTCGCCGACAGCGTATCTCCGCAGGAATCGAATGTCCGTTTCGAACGGATCACGCGAGTGCCACGCGAAATCGCCGTTCTCCGCGAGATCACTGATCCAGTTCCAGTACGGATCGCTGGTCAACTGTTCAAAGGCGCCGTCGCGCCAGCGCCATACCTGCCACGTCTGCGTGCTTTCATGCCAGCGGTCGAAAAATATGTCACCGCGAGCATTCAGCAGCACGCCGCCGCCGCCCGGCGCAAACGGCTCTATGACGCCATTACGCCAGATTTCGATCTCCCAGTCGTAGAGCGGCGGCTTTCTCTGCGCCCACGCGACGTCTCCATTACTGCACAGCGCCGGCACGCTTGGAGCGCTAAGACCATTCGACAGGCGTGAAATGACGCCGTCGCGGTAGCGGTAGATGTCGCCCGTGGGGGGCGAGTCGCAGAAATTAAAGCGCGTCCAGACGACATCGCCGAGGTCGTTGATGACGGGGCGCTGATTCGACCACCCGTCGCTGACGAGGGTCGTGATGCGTTCGCCATCAAAGAGGCACACGTCCGCCATGACGCTGCCACAGCCCGCGTCGTAGATCTTGTGCCATACGACGTGACCGACGTTGTTGATACGAGGCGAGCTATCGCGGGGAGCGTCGTCCGTTAGCTGCACAAGAGAACCATTCTGCCACACAATGACCTCAAGCGTATCGCCAGGGCCTACACCGCGCGCCCATACGATTGTGCCGTCATCATTGATGTCCGGGAACTCGTCACGGACATTGTCACTCGTGAGCTGGGTCAACACGCCATGGTCCCAGAGCATGATCTCCGTCGTGCGATCATCCGACGAAACCATGCGCCGAGAGAATACAATCTGGCCTTGGTTGTTGATATGAGCATCCCGCTCAAACCACTGCAGCGTGTTCGTGATGTCAATCAACTCGTAGCCCGGCAGCGACTGCCCGATCGCCGGCAGCGCGAGGAAAACTGCAAGGCTGACGAATCGCGCGTATTCCCGCATGTTCAGGCTCCCGTTTGCACAGCTACTCTTCGACAGTCTCGATCGTCACACCGCTGAACGTCACCTCGACCTGCGTCGCGGCAATCCCGGTCGAGATGGTCAGCGACGTGCACTTCAACGTCGGCGACCCGCTCGCCGCGCCGAATGTCACGTCGCCGTAGATGGTCACATCGTCGAGATGATCGATCGAAATGACGTTGATCGTCCAGCCGCCATCCTCGTAGGGAATCTCAACATCATCCGAGTTTACGCTCGGATAGCACGCCGGCGGCAACCCACTGTACGTCCAGTTGTCGCACGTCGTCCACGTCGATCCCCGCTGCCCCGTCCACTCGAACGAGGCCGCTAGCGCCGTCGCGCCAAGCGCGGCGCCCAGCCCGGCCAATGTCCGTCTTCGCCAGTTTCGCGAATGCATACGCGCATCCTCCTCGTCCCCCGCAAGCCGTTTGTACATCGCACAACCGGCCGCCCCGGAGCATGCAACCCGCCGCGAAGAAGCGCCGCGCCGCGCACTCAAGCGCCGGCGCCACCCCGCCGAGCCGCGCGCCCGGCGCAGCCCGCAAAAACCAGCCATACATGAACTCAGTGAATCTCGCCGTCCCACACAGAAATGCCCGCACCCGGCGGCCCGTTGCCGCTCCCCGGAACAGCCCCTACAGGCGCTGTACCTGCCATCCGGTAGTATAACTGCGCCCCCGCCCTATGCAAAGTCAAGACCATTTTGTTTTCGGCAATCCCGACTACCCGTCCGCCGCCGCGCGACAACATCCGACTGGACTTTTCGTCCCCGCACCGCTTTGATGAACCCAACAGGAGGCTCCCCCCGGCATGCGCACCGATCCCTACTGCTCGAACTGCGGCTACACGCTGAAGGGGCTGACCGACTCGAGCAAGTGCCCCGAGTGCGGCAAGCCCATCGTCGACGTGCTCACACGCGACACCGCGTTTCCCGGCTGGGGCAAGCGCTATCGCTCGACCACCACCATCTTCGGCCTCCCGCTCCTGGATGTCGCCCTCGGACCCCACGGCGCAGAAAAACGCGGCCACGCCCGCGGAATCATCGCGTACGGCGATATCGCCACCGGCGTCATCGCCATCGGCGCGTTCGCCCGCGGCGTGATCGCCTTCGGCTCATTGGCAGTCGGAGTCGTGGCGATCGGCGCCATGAACCTGGGACTGCTGGCGCTCGGCGGAGTCGCGGTCGGGCTGCTCGGCGCCGTCGGTGGAGTCGCCGCAGGGGGAATCACCGCCGGCGGAATGACCGTCGGCGGCGTCGCCCAGGGCGGCTTGGCCATCGGACACTACGCCCGCGGCGGCATGGCCATCGGGACGCACACCATCAGCGGCGTCGGCGTCGGCAGCCCCGTCGCGCAGCAGTTCTTCAAAGACTATGCCTGGCTGCTCGGCGGGAACATGTCGCCGATGGCCCTCATGACCTTTCCCATCTGGCTGGGCTGCATGATCGCCATGATCCTTGTGATCATCGCCACGCTGCTCACCTTCGGCTATCTTGCCGGCGCGAGACGCGGGCCCGATACGTCGCAGGCGAGTGCACCATGAATTACCGCCGACTCGGCAAAGCAGGCGTCAAGGTCTCCGAAATCGCGCTGGGCAATTGGCTCACGCACGGCAACGGCGTCGGCGACGACGTCGCCCGCGCCTGCATCCGCAAGGCCTACGACCTGGGCGTCAACTTCTTCGACACCGCCGACATCTACAACCGCGGCGCCGCCGAAGAGGTCTTCGGTCGCGAGCTGGCCGCCTTCCGTCGCCAGGATATCGTGCTCGCCACCAAACTCTTCTGGCCCATGAGCGACAACGTCAACGACAAGGGCCTGTCGCGCAAGCACACGTTCGAAGCCCTGCACAACTCGCTCCGACGACTGAAGACCGACTACATCGATCTCTACCAGTGCCACCGTCACGATCCTGAAGTCGAGATGTTCGAGATCGTTCGCACCATGGACGACCTCACGCGACAGGGAAAAATCCTCTACTGGGGCGTGAGCGAGTGGCCGGCGATCGAAATCGCCAACGCCTGCGCCATCGCCCGGCAGATCAACGCCTATCCCCCCGTCTCCAGCCAGCCCGAGTACAGCTACGCCGCCCGCCGCATCGAGACCAACGGCGTCATCAGCGCCTGCCGCCAGGAGGGCGTCGGCAACGTTGTCTGGAGCCCGCTCAAGCAGGGCCTGCTCTCCGGCAAGTACAGCGGCGGAAAGGTCCCCGCCGACAGCCGCGCCGCCAGCGACCGCATGAGCGGATTTCTCAAGGAGATCGACCGGCGCATCGTCGATCGCGTCGACCAGCTTCGCGGCGCGGCGCAGCGCTGCGGCGGCACGCCGGCGCAGCTCGCGCTGGCGTGGCTGCTGCGCCGCGAGACGGTCAGCAGCGTGATCACCGGCGCGACGCGCGTGCCGCAGGTGGAAGAGAATTGCGCGGCGATCGACATGAAGCTCGACGATGCAGTGATGAAGCAGATCGACGAGCTCTTCCCCGCCCGCGACTTCCAGTAGGGCAGACCGCGCCCACCATCCTCGCGTAGGGTGTGCCGTGCCCACCATCTACCGCTTTCGCGCCAGCAGCAGCCCATCTCCAATCGGCACCAGGCTCGCGCTCACCCGCCCATCGCCGCACGCCTGTTCCACAACGCTCCGGATCGCCGCCGTATCCGCGTCGGTCACGGTCGGATCAGCGACCTTTCCGCTCCAAAGCGCGTTATCGATCGCCATCAGCCCGCCGCACCGCAGCAGCCTCAACCCCGCCTCGTAATAGCGCCCATAGTTCGATTTATCGGCGTCGATGAACATCATGTCGAACGTGCCCGCGCCGCCGTCGGCGATCAACCCGTCGAGCGTGCCGTCGGCCGGCCCAAGCCGCAGGTCGATTTTGTGTTCGACGCCGGCTCGCTTCCAGTAGCGCCGCCCGATGTCGGTCCAGCGGCGGCTGACGTCGCACGCAATCAGCCGGCCGTCGTCCGGCATCGCACATGCGACACAAAGGGCGCTGTAGCCGGTGAAAACGCCCACCTCGATCGCCCGCCGGACGCCCAGCAGCTCCACCAGAAGCTGCATGAAACGGCCCTGCTCGGCGGATATCTGCATGCGCGCCTCGGGCAAGGCGGCTGTTTCTGCCCGCAGCTCGGCTAAGAGCGCCGGCTCGCGGACGGTCGTGCGAAGCAGCCAGGCGTGCAGGGCGTCGTCAAGTTGATGCGTCTTCACGGACATGGGCGCTCCAAAGGCCGAATGCCAAAGGTCGAATGCGGAATTCAGAATGCTGCCCGGCCGGGCGCCGACGGGTTCCTACAACCGCGCCTGTCGCCTTCGCGGGTACAATTCCATGCGCCCATGCGCAACGGAGTGCCGCATGCGTTGGTTCCGAATCACGCTCGTCGCCGCCATCATACTCATCAGCGGCGTCATTGCGTTCGAACTGACCGCCAATCGAATCGAGCAGGTTCGACTGCGGGCGCAACTGGCCGAGGTCGAAGAGGACCGCCGCCGACTGATCGAGTTCGCCGAGCGGCTCAGCGCCTCGCGCCGCGTGGCGCAGATCGACGTGCTCAGCCAGCGCCGCGATGACGCCGGCCGCTTGGTCAGTTCGCTGCTGTGGCAGGAGCTGGCCGCCGACGGCACGGTCGGCCGGCCGTTGACGTTCGAGACCCTCGGCGAGCAAGTCTACGTCGAGGCCCTGGTCATCAAGTTCGAGCACCATTTCGTGGGCCAGGCCGACCCGCAGCGCGGCCGCAGTCTGGCCATGTTCCGCCGTGTCTTCGGCGACCAGCAAATGTCCGCCGCCGTGCCGGAAATCGACCGCGGCGAGCGTCCCTCGGTCGATCTGCCGCTGGGGGCCGACGCACTGCATGACCGCCTGTGGGAGCTGTTCTGGCGGCTGGTGGACGACTCCGCGTTAGCGAAGCATTACGGCGTTCGCGTGGCGCAGTGCGAGGCGCCGTCGGTGCCGATGCACGCAGGCGACCTCTGGGAGGTGTCGCTGGACGCGGCAGGGGGGTTGAATCTTCGAAAGCTGATCGCCGGAATATCGCCGTCCAGCGCCCCCGGACCCTGATCCGCCAGTTGACCGCAACCCGCGTCGCTTCAAGAATAGAGCAGCCGCCTGAGGCGGCCTTTGCCAATTGCCGGGCCCAGGAGCGTGTCATGGCGATCGCGGTACGTCGCGCGGGGTATTCCAGCCTGATCAGTCTGGTTGTCTTGTCGGCAGCCGCCACCCGGGCTCAGCAGCCGTCGTCGGCCCCGGCGTCCGCGCCGGCCGCCGCCGCTCAGTCCATTACGGCCCGCGTGATCGACGTGAAGGGCGACGTGAAATACGCCCCGCTGGACTCGAAGGAGTACAAACCCTGCAAGGTCGGCGATGAATACCCCGAAATGACCAAGATACTGACCGGCATCAACTCGTCCGTGAAGTTCCAGATCGGCGACGAGGAGCCTTACACCGCGATGGTGATCGACCGCGTCTCAAAGGTCACCCTCAGCGAACTAGCCAAGACCGGCGACTCCAAGCGCGTCCGCGTCGGCGTCGCCAACGGCTCGATCCGCGCCGGCGTGGCCGAGGGCGGCCTCAAGAGCGACTTCACGGTCGACAGCCCGGTGGCGACTCTGTCGAAGAAAGGTACCTGGGGCTTCGGACTCTATTACGAGCGCGACACCGACAGCTTCGAAGTCTCGTTGCTCGACCAGGGACTGGTCGAGGCGTTCAACAAAGTCACCGGCGGCAAGCGCATCGTCCTGCCGCGAGAGCTGGTGACCGAGACCATGAAGCGCTGGCTGGATCAGGTGCAGACCGTGCGAAACGTCGCCATCGCCGACATCCTCGGCCAGGACGACATGACCGTCGCGTTCAATAAGTTCCGCTCCGACGGCCTCGGCGTGCTGAACCCCGGCGCGGGCAGCTCCGTGTTCGACCTTTCGAACAGCCAGGCGCGGCAGGACTTCGCCAACCTCATCCGCCGCACGTTGCCGAACAATCTGGCCAGTATCGACGTGAACGACCTGATTATCACGCGCCGCGCCGAAGGCTTCTTTGGCACCGGCCGCGGCGATCAGCTCATCCCCCTCATCATCGAGCAGAACAGCCCGCTCACGCAGCGCGGCGCCGCCCGCCCCGGCGAGTATCGCTTCCGCCGCGACGCGCTGGAAGGCTGGCTGCAGCAGCACGGCGGGAAGTAGAGCGCGTTAGCGGACGCTCAGCCCGGCGCGCGCCGCCCGGACCAGCTCATCCAGCTCGGCGATCGCCGCGCCGAAGTTGTCGCCGCGACGCACGCGGAAATCCGCTTCCAGCGCCGCCCCGATCCGCCCGATGTCCGGATAGCCGTACGACCCGCCCGCCCCCTTCAAGCGGTGCGCGAACATCGCCAGGTTATCCCAGTCAAGCCGGTCGTACGCTGCCCGCAGCTCCGCCACGCGCGCGTCCAGCCCGGCGACGAATTCCTCAACGATATCGCGCATGTCCGCATCTTCAGCAAGAAGCTGTGAAACAAGCACGCGCTTCGCGGCGACGGCACTATTCATGTCGAGAGTCTCTCAGGTCGGGCGCCCATTATCAGACGGTCGCCGCGCACGCCCGCGCGATCGCGACCCGGCGCAATCTGCCCGATGGAAGGAGTATCGGATTGGAGTCGGGCCGCGCTTGCTATGCCGCACGGCGGCGCAACTTCCGCCCTGGAAGCGCCGTCGCTCGCCGCACCGGACTGCCGGGAGCGTCGTATTGCGTGTAGAATCCTGCCTGCTCGCGGTTGGACAGGGCATCGAGTGATTGTCGGAGACCCCCCATGTGCGGAATTGTCGCATACATCGGTGAAAAAGACGCTTGCCCGGTCCTGCTCGAAGGCCTGAAGCGCCTCGAATACCGCGGCTACGACTCGGCCGGAATCGTCGTCATCCGCAATGGCCAGTTCATCATCCATCGCGCCGTCGGGCGCATCTCAAACCTGGAAGCGAAAGTCGGCGCCTCGCTCGACGGCGCCCGCATCGGCATGTCCCACACCCGCTGGGCCACGCACGGCGCCCCGACCGAGCTAAACGCCCACCCCCACCGCGACGCCAGCGGCAAGCTCGCCCTGGTCCACAACGGCATCATCGAGAACTACCGCGTGCTGGCCGCTTTCTTGAAAGGCCACGGCG
This sequence comes from Phycisphaerae bacterium RAS1, assembly GCA_007859745.1. Lineage (NCBI taxonomy): Bacteria > Pseudomonadati > Planctomycetota > Phycisphaerae > Phycisphaerae bacterium RAS1. The sequence goes on from SMLU01000001.1 coordinate 2,539,441, forward strand.
TCGAGCTGGTCAGCCAGACCGATACCGAAGTCCTCGCCCAGTTGGTCGGCCATTTCTACGACGGTTGCCTCGAAGAGGCCGTCCGCCGCGCGCTGCGCGAGGTCCGCGGCACCTTCGGCATCGCCGTCATGCACACCGACGAGCCCGACACGATCGTCGCCGCCCGTCGCGGCAGCCCGCTGATCGTCGGCGTCGGCAAGGACGAGTACATCGTCGCCTCCGATGCCGCGGCGATCATCCAGCACACCTCCCAGGTGATCTACCTCTCGGACAACGAGGTCGCCGTCGTGGGTCGCGACGGCTTCCGCACCACCACGCTCGACGCCGCCCCGGTCAGCAAGGAAGTCGAAGAAGTCGAGATGACGCTCGAGCAGCTCGAGCTCGGCGGACATCAGCACTTCATGCTCAAGGAAATCAACGAGCAGCCCGAGGCCCTGCGCAACTGCATGCGCGGCCGAGTGGACGTCGACAACGGCCGCGTCGTGCTGGGCGGCCTGTCCGGCGTGCTGCGCGAGCTGGTCCGCGCCAAACGCATCATCATCACCGGCTGCGGAACCGCCTGGCACTCGGGGCTGATCGGCGAGTATCTCTTTGAATCCCTCGCCCGCATCCCCTGCGAAACCGAATACGCCAGCGAGTTCCGCTACCGCAACCCGGTCATCGAAGACGGAACCGTCGTCATCGCGATCTCACAGAGCGGCGAAACGGCCGACACGCTCGCGGCCCTGCGCGAGGCGCGCGACAAGGGCGCCCTCGGTCTGGGAATCGTCAACGTGGTCGGATCGACCATCGCCCGCGAAACCGACGCCGGCGTCTACCTCCACGTCGGACCCGAAATCGGCGTCGCCTCAACCAAGGCCTTCGTCGGCCAGGTCACCGTCCTGACGATGATCGCCGCCATGCTCGGCCGCCGCCGCCATCTCAGCCACGCCGAGTGCCTCGACGTGCTTCAGAAGCTCCAGCAGATTCCCAGCCTGATCGAGCAGACGCTGAACCTCTCGGACCAGACGCGCGAGATCGCCTCGCGATACATCGACGAGCTGAACTGGCTCTACCTCGGCCGCGGCCTGCAATATCCGATCGCGCTCGAGGGCGCGCTCAAACTGAAGGAAATCAGCTACATCCACGCCGAGGGACTGCCCGCCGCCGAAATGAAGCACGGCCCCATCGCCCTCATCCACGACGACATGCCGGTCGTCGTCATCGCCCCGCGTGGCGTCTGGTACGAGAAGATCGTCAGCAACATGGAAGAAGTCCGCGCCCGCGGCGGACACATCATCGCCGTCGCGACCGAAGGCGATAAGCACATCCGCGAGCTGGCCGAGCACGTGCTCTACGTGCCCGACGTGCCGGAAGTGCTCGCCCCGCTGCTCACCGTCGTGCCGCTGCAGATGCTCGCCTATCACGCCGCCGTGCTCCGCGGCTGCGACGTGGACAAGCCGCGAAATCTCGCCAAGTCGGTGACGGTTGAATAGCGCCATGTTTGCGGCCGGCCCCCTGCGCGCCGTAGCGGCCGGCCTCCGTGCCGGCCGTAGTGAGCAAACGCCCCCCCCGCACTCAACGGCCGGCACGGGGGCCGGCCTCTACGGCGCGCAGGGGACCGGCCGCTACCGCGCGTCGATCCGCGGCGAAGCCTCGCTCCGCATCCTGACGGCAATCGGTATTGCGTTCCCGCCGTTCGCTTTCTCCCAAACGCCCGCATCTGCGCCCGCGTCACGCCCCGTGTCCCCGTCTGCCAGCGCCGCCGCCGGCCCCGCCGCGGACGAATCCAACTGGCCGACTTTTCGCGGCGACGCCCTTCACACCGGCGAGTCCCCCGCGACGCTCCCCGAAAAACTGGCCCTCCGCTGGCGATTCTCGTCCAAGGAAGGCTTCAACTCATCTGCCGCGATCGTCGGCGGAGTCGTCTACGTCGGCAACGACGACGGAAACCTCTACGCGCTCGCGTTGTCAGACGGCAAGCCGCGCTGGACCTATGCCGCCAAGGGCCCAATCGAGTCATCGCCCACCGTCGCGGATGGCGCCGTCTACTTCGGCGACGATGAAGGCATCTTCCACGCGGTTCGCGCGACGGACGGCACGCCGCTCTGGACCTTTCAAACCGGAACACAAATCATCGCTTCCGCTTGCGTCGTCGGCGACTCCGTGCTCTGTGGCTCATATGACGGCGGCCTCTATTGCCTGACGCGCGTGCGCGGCGATCTACGCTGGAAGTACACCATCGAAGACAAGATTCACGCCACACCCGCAATCGTCGACGGCCTGGCGCTGCTCTCCGGCTGCGACGGGAACCTGCACGTTGTACGGCTCGCCGATGGCTCGCCGCAGCGCGTCATTCCGCTCGGCACCGCCAGCGGCTCCTCGGCCTCCATCCTCGGCGACATCGCGGTCGCAGGAACATACGGTAACCAGGTGCTCGCCGTGAACTGGCGCGACGGCGCCATCGCGTGGACTTACGAGCATCCTGAAAAACAGTTCCCCTTCCTCTGCTCACCGGCTGTCGCCCGGCCCAGTGTCGCCCGGCCGCCCCCGGCCGGGAACGTAGCCCGGCCGCCCCCGGCCGGGAACGTAGCATCCGGCCCGTCCCCCGTTGCCCCGGCCGGTGGACCGGCCTCGACGCCCCCAAGCCCGTCCGCAACCATCATCATCGGCGGCCGCGACAAGCTGCTCCGTGCCCTCGACGCGGCCGACGGAAAAACGCGCTGGGAATTCGCCACCCGCGGCCGAATCGACTCCTCGCCGGTAATCTGCGGCGGCCGCGTCTACGTCGGCTCCAACGACGGCAATCTGTACATCGTCGACGTGGCGACCGGCAAGGAACTCGGCCGTTTCGAAGCCGGCGGCGCGATCACCGCCTCCCCCGCCATCGCCGCCGGCCGCGTCGTGATCGGCACCGCGGATGGAGTGCTCTACTGCCTGGGTGGATGACGCTGCCTGCCCGACTGGCGTGTGGGGTGCCTAAGTGGAGTCCATCCAAGTTGTTATAATCTAGCAGGCGTTATGACTCCGAGCTGAGGGTCGTCTGATGGAAAACTCCCGTATCACATTCGATCCAGCTCGCATGCGCGGACAGGCGTGCATTCGCAACCTGCGTATCCCCGTCGCGACCGTCGTGCGCTGCGTCGCGAGCCGCATGACCATGCCCGAAATCCTGGCGGCCTATCCCGAACTCGAGGAAGCCGACATAGATGCCGCCCTGCAGTACGCGGCGACACTGACCGAAGACCGCGTTATTCCACTCGTGCAGACGCCATCGTGATTCGGCTACTGCTCGACGCTTCCCTATCCCATCTCATTGCCACACCGCTGACGTCGGCCGGATACGACGTAGTCCACATCGGTCAGCTTGGAATGTTGACGGCCGATGACCGAAGCATCATGCAGCGTGCGGCGGCTGACGGACGCGTCGTTCTCGCACAAGAGACGGACTTTGGAACGCTGCTGGCCCAGCAGCGCGCCTTGAGGCCGTCTGTGGTCCTGCTTCGCGTACGGAACGGACGCCCGGCGCATCAAGCGCGTTTGCTCCTCGAAGCGCTCCCGCAGATCAGCAGCGATCTGGAGCGGGGCGCGATCGCGGTGGTCACGGACGCCGCAATTCGGGTTAGACAACTGCCGGTCGAGCGAGGATCCGCCGAGCCGTAGAACGCAGACCAGACCGGCGTTCATGAGATTACCGCCGTCTTGGGCGATCGCTCAACCGGGAGCAATCAGCCGCACCAGCGCCAGTTTCGCGAACCAAATCACCCCGCCGCGCGTCTAATCTCCGAACGAGGACGCGATGACTCGCCCGACCGCAAGCGATGAAGAGCTTCTGGCTTCGTTTCGCAACGGGCAGCGCAGTGCGCTCGACGCGCTCGCGCGCCGCTACGAGCCGCCCATGCTGGGCCTGGCCCGCGGCCTCCTGAGCGGCCGGACCGACCTTGCCTGCGACGCCGTGCAGGAAACCTGGCTGCGCGTCATCCGCTTCCGTGACACGTTCAACGGACGCAGCAGCGTGAAAACCTGGGTCTATCGCATCCTGATCAACCAATGCCACAGCCTGCGGCGGATGACCGGGCCGGAAGCGTGCGGCGCCGCGACGATGTGGCGAGACGATGAACCTTCCCAAGCCGCGAAGGCCGCCGCACGCGGACCCGCAGCTCCCGCCGAGCCGCATGCCGCCGCAGAGCGCGCCGAGACGCGCGCCGGCTTGCGCGACGCGCTGGAGCGGCTGCCGTCGGACCGCCGCGGCGTGCTGCTGCTGTGCTACCACGAAGGCCTGACGCACGAAGCCGTGGCCGAGATCCTCCATATTCCGCTGGGAACTCTGAAATCCCGACTGCACGCCGCCCTCGAAGAGTTGCGCGGCCTGCTCTGTTCGGAGGACCGAACATGACTCCGACGCCGCCGGATGAACTCGAGCGCGGCTTGCGCGAATTGACGGCCTGGGTAGAACCGGCGCCTCAGCTCTGGAAGGCAGCGCTGCGCGCCGCGGACGCGACGCGCGCTCGCTCCGGCAGAATCTGGACGCTGAGGCCCTCCCGTCGTCAGTTCGACGTCGCGCTCGTCGGCGTGGTCGCGCTCTTGTTTGTCGCCGTGCTCACGTCGCTTCTGACGCCTTCCCTGAGTCGAGCGCGCGAATTCGCGAGCCCCAAGCGGCATCCCGTCGCTACTGAAAACCTCGGCCTCGCTCAGGAAATGGTTGCACGGCGTCCGTTCATCTCTCCGAGTACCGGCAATGCCGAAGACGCGCGGCGGAACGCTCCCGCCCGCCTCGGAGATCGCTGGTTTGCGTCCGCCGACGGCCTTGCGGCAGCGGAACGCTCCGTGGCGAAATCCGACCAGTCGCCCTCGGAAGGCGACAACCGCCAGGTGATCCGCAAAGCCACCATCGAGCTCGCCGCCGCCGATGTCCGCGCCGCGTATCTCAAAGCCGCGCTGCTCATCAGCGAAGCCCAGGGCGAGTACGTTCAGGACCTCGCGCTGACCGGCACGGGCCGGCAGACGCAGGCGAATCTCACGCTGCGCGTCGCGGCCGCCCGGCTGCCGCAGGTGCTCGACGCGCTGCGCGGCCTCGGAACCGTCCGCGCCGAACAGGCCTCCGGCGAAGACGTGACCGACCAGGTGATCGACCTCGACGCCCGGCTGCGCAACGACCAGCGCGTCGAAACCGAGCTCCTCAAGCTGCTCGAATCGCGAAAGGACGCCCCGCTCAAGGAAATCCTCGAACTCCGCGACAAGCTCGCCGACGTCCGCCGAACCATCGAACAGCTCACGGCACAGCGCGAGCGCATCGGCCGTCTGGTCGCCCTGGCCACCGTCCTGGTGCTGATCCGGGCGGAGGATGCACCTGCGACTGCCCAGCCTGGAATCGGCGCATACTTCCTGAGTGCAATCGCCAAGGCCTGGATCGCCGCCCTGCGCGTTCTGGCCGATACGGTCGCCTATTTGCTCACGCTCGCCGTCGGCGGAGCGATCTGGTGGGCGCTGCTCGCGACGCTGCTCGTCGTGCTTGTTCGGCGGTTGCGAGCGAGTCGCGGCGGCGCCTGACGACGACGCTTCGAATGTCGGGCATTACCCGCCATTTCACCAGGTGCCGGTCCGCGCCAATCCTTCACCCGGCGCCAATCCGCCCGGTACAATTCGACCGCCAAGCTGAGACGCGAGACTCGCACGAGGCGCGGCGGTGAACAATCCGGCGAACTCCGTCATCGCACCCTTCCGCCTTCCGCCGGCGGCTCTGTCCGGCATGCCGCGATTTCTCGCGCGCGGGTTGCGGTCTGTCTGCGAGAAGCTGCTCGCCTTCGATCCCCTGAATGCCGCCTACGCACGCGCCATCGCTCCGCAATCAGCGGCGCCGTTCTGTGAGCGCGGGCTGCGGGCGCTGGGCGTCTCGATCGACGTCTCGGCCCGCGACATCGCCGGCGTCCCCGCCAGCGGTTCGCTGATCGTCGTCGCCAACCATCCCTTCGGCGGCCTTGACGGGATGATCCTCACCGCCCTGCTGCAGCGCGTCCGCCCGGACGTGCGGCTGCTGGCCAACTACCTGCTGGCCGGCATCCCCGACATGCACGAGACGTGCTTCTTCGTCGACCCATTCGGCGGCCCGGACGCTGCCCGCCGCAACTTGAGCGCCATGAAATCCGCGCTGCGCTGGGTGAAGGGCGGAGGTGTGCTCGGCGTCTTCCCCGCCGGTGAAGTCTCGCACCTGCGCCTGTCGCACCGCTGCATCACCGATCCGCCCTGGAGCGACTCGGTCGCCCGCTTGGCGCAGGCCGCCGCCGCCCCCGTGCTGCCGGTCCACTTCAGCGGCGGCAACAGCCGGCTCTTTCAGGTGCTTGGCCTGATTCACCCGCGGCTTCGGACGGCGATGCTGCCGCGCGAGCTGCTGAACAAGAGCGGCAAGGCCATCCAGGTGCGCATCGGCTCGCTCATTCCCGCCGCACGACTCACGCGAGTCGCCGCGGCGGCCGGCGCGATGGACCCCGTCATCCGCGACGGCGCGACGCGCGTGACTGAATATCTACGGCTGCGAACGTACATCCTTGCCGGACGCAGCGACGGCAGGGTCAACGCGAGCCCGGCCGCGCCGCCGCGCACCGCACTCGCTGCTCCGCCCGTGGTTGAACCGTTGCCGCCCGGCGACGTCGCCGCGGAGGTCGCGGCGCTGCCGGCGTCGCACTGCTTGGCGCAAACCGGGTCGCTCTCGGTGCATTTCGGCGCCGCGGCCCAGCTCCCGCGCGTCCTGCGCGAAATCGGCCGATTGCGCGAGACAACATTCCGCCTCGCGGGCGAGGGCACGGGCCGTGAAATCGACCTGGACCGCTTCGACCAGCACTACCGGCATCTGTTCGTTTGGGACGCGGCAACTCGGCGCATCGTCGGCGCGTACCGCCTCGGCCAGACCGACGAGATACTCCCACGCTTCGGACCGAGTGGGCTCTACACCACCACGCTCTTCACTTTCCACCCGCGTCTCTTGTCGCAGCTTACCCCCGCGCTAGAGCTGGGCCGCTCGTTCGTCGTGCCCGAGTTCCAGCGCGATTTTGCGCCGCTCATGCTCCTGTGGCGCGGGATTGGCCGATTCGTCGTGATGCATCCCCGCTACCGCCTCCTCTTCGGCGCCGTCAGCATCAGCGACGAGTATCAGTCCATGACCCGCAACCTTCTCCTGGAGTTTCTGAGGGAGCATCGCCTCGAGCGCAGTCTCGCCCCGCTTATCCGTGCCAAGCACCCGCCGCGCCCGCAGCGCTTCCGCCACGCCGACGCCGGCGCCGCGTCATTCGTCGCCGACGTGAAGGACGTTGAAGAGCTGGTGAGCGAGATCGAAGCCGAGCGCCGCGGCGTACCGGTGCTGCTGAGGCAGTATCTAAAGCTCAATGCGCGGCTGCTCGGATTCAATATTGACCCGGACTTTGGGGATGTGCTCGACGGGTTGATTCTCATTGACCTGGCGACGGTCGATCGCCCGATCCTGACCCGTTACCTGGGGAAAGAGGGTTCCGCCGAGTTCCTGGCGTTTCACGCAGCGCGGACGTTACGCCCGGCGCCGTAGCAGCGCGAGGCCCATCATTGCCAGCGGCCAAAGCGCCGTCGGCTCCGGCACCAGTGAGAGCGTCGTGCGCATCCCGCCCACCGCCATCGGCGTGTTGAACGCCCACTGCGTGTCGTTGAATCCCCGGCCGCCGTCCTGATAGGCGAGCGTCGCGCTCTCGCCCCCGTTGCCAGGGGAGTCGATGTCGTCGTAGAGAAACTGGATCAGCAGGTCCGTCGCCGCGCGCGCATCAAATATCTGGATTTGAAACGTAATTCCGTCCCACACCGGCGGCCCATCGCGGGCGCCGTCGAGCGGGCGATCTTCCCACTGAATGACAATCCGATCCTCGAATTCCTCGTACAGCACCCGGCCGCGGACCGTGTCGCCAATGTCATCCCAGTACGGAAACAGCCCCTGGCCTCCGCCGAACGCGTTCATCGACGGTATTTCTTCGTTCTCCGCCGGAAGCAGGTCGCTCGGTGGCGTGCCGAATGCGACGCCGCCGTTGTTGGCCACCGCCAGCCGGCCCGCCGGAAACACCTCGTTCCCGATCGCCGTGTTGATCACCGCCGAGTCGTTGTCGCCCAGCAAGAGGTCCGTGGCGCCAGCCGACATCGCCAGATCGATGAACTGCCCCGGAATGGTGTCGACAAACCCAAGCAACGGCGGCGGCGCGCCGCCAATCGGAAAATCATCACGCCCCCCTCCACCCAGCGACGGCGGAGGACTCCCTCCAAGTCCCGGCGGCGGCAGCACCGGCGGATTTGAGCCCGCCGCGGCGCGCGTGCATAGCACAATCATCGCGGCCCACGCCGCGAGAGCCTTTCTCATCGCTCCATCCGCCTCCGTGGAACTACGATTCGAGCCCGACTGCATGCCGAAACTAAACACTGAGCGTATCAGCCGGAACGGTCCGGAGCAAGGAATTTCCGAAATGGGCAAACCGGGCGAAATGGGGGACCGGCCTCTGGCCGGTCCCTATCGCAGCCAGACCGGCGTCCCTACGGCCGCAAGTCGCGTCGGACACCGCGCCCGCCGATGAAAAACAGCAACAGGCCGATAACCGTCCCACCCAGCGCCAGCCACGGCGCCGCCCCGGCTGACCGCCAATCCGTGGCCAGCCGCTCAAGCAGAACCAGCGGCATCGCATCGTGCGGCAGCGTCAGCATGCCCCACGCCGCCGCCAGGAACGCCATCGCCGACACCAGCAACACCGGAGGCAACATCTTGTCGCGGGCCGCATTCAGCCGGCTGCGCGTGAACCCATAGCCGGCGTAAACACCGAGGCCGATCATCAGCCACGCCGCAAAGCGCCACCACGACGCCGGCGGCAGATACACAATCAGCCCGACGCAGGACGCCGCCCCCAGCAACGGAATCAGCCAGGCCCCCAGCGGCACGCGGAACGGCCGCACACGATCCGGATCGCGCAAGCGCAGAATCGGAATCCCGAGGCACACAAGCACAAAAGCGAACAGCGTTCCGATGTTCGTCAAATCCACCATCTCGTCTATCCGCGCGAACGCCGCAAACGCCGCCACCAGCACGCCCGTGATAAGAGTCGTGACGTGCGGCGTACGAAAACGCGCGTGCACCCGCGCAAACAGCGGCGGGAGCATGCCGTCGCGGGCCATGGAGAAGAAGATCCGCGGCTGGCCAAGCTGAAACACAAGCAGCACCGCCGTCATCGCTACGACCGATCCCAGCGCCACCAGCGTCCGCACCCACGTCAACTGCGGGGCCACGTGATCCAGCGCCATCGTCAGCGGCTCGGCCTGCTCGTTTCCCATCCGCTTGATCAGTTCCTCGTACGGAATCAGCCCGGTGAACACCGCGGCGACCAGGATGTACAGAACCGTGCAGATGCCCAGCGATGCAAAGATGCCGATCGGCATGTCGCGCGCCGGCCGCCGCGTCTCCTCCGCCACGGTCGAGACTGCGTCGAACCCGATGTACGCAAAGAAGATCACCGCCGCGGCGCTCAGCGTTCCCTTCCATCCGTTCGGCTGAAACGGCTGCCAGTTCTCCGCCATCTTCGCCGGGCTGACGATGCTGCACGCCGCCGCCACGAAGAACAGCAGGATGAGAATCTTGAAGATCACCATCACGGCGTTGAAGCTCGCCGACTCGCGCACGCCGATCACCAGCACTCCGGTAATCGCCAGCACGATCGCCGCCGCCAGCGCGTTGAAGATGATCGGCACCCCGTAAATGTGCGGCGCCGCGTCCCTGATCGTCGCCACGCCCGCCCCGCTGCGAAAATCGGTCGTCAGCCATTCCGGCAGGTGCACGCCGACGCTTCCGAGCAGCGTGTTGAAGTACCCGGCCCAACTGATGGCCACCGCCACGTTGCCGACGGCGTATTCGATGATCAGGTCCCAGCCGATGATCCACGCAATCAGCTCGCCAAACGTCGCGTAGGCGTACGTGTACGCCGAACCGGAAATCGGCACGGTTGACGCGAATTCGGCGTAGCACAGCGCCGTCAGCCCGCAGGCCACGGCCGTGATGACAAACGACAGCATCAGCGACGGCCCGGCCCCCGGCCGGGCGGAATCGCCGGCCGTGGCCGTGCCGATGGTCGAGAAAATCCCCGCGCCGATGATCGCCCCGACGCCCAGCAGCGTGACATCCCACGCCCCCAGGCTGCGGCGCAGCGCGTGACCGCCCTCCTCCGGCGCTGCCAGAATCTGGTCGACGCTCTTGCTGCGAAACAAGGCTGCAAGCATGACGTGGTTTCGCTGGCTGGACTTGGGCCGCAAGTACGGGCGCCTGCCCGCATCCGCCGCGCCGGAATTGATCGCGAACGATACGCCCCGCGGCAGCGCGTCACAAGCCGATCGCGAGGCGAATCCTGGTGGTTCTAGCGGGGAGCATCGGCGTCCCGCCGGTGCGTGCTACGATTTCGCTGCTGCCAACGTCGCACGCTAACGACTTCCTCTGTGACTTTCAGCGCCGCTGCGTACTCTTCCTCCGTCACCGCCGCCATGCCCGGATAGCGCGTTCGTACCGCGTAGGCCGTCAACTCGATCGCCGCATCAAGCGCCGCCGGGACGTGCACGCCGGCCCGTTCGTGAAGCGCCAGCAATTCGGAGATCGAGTGCGTCTTGGGGTAGCCCCGTGTTCGCGCAACGAGCAGTCCTTTCAGTGCCTTCTCGGCCGCCTGCTGCAAATCAAAACACAAGTCCTCTAGCAGAACGCCCGCGACACCATGCCCCACCTTGGCGCGAATGAGATTGCTGTGCGCCCGCGCCAACCACGCCTACGGATCAAGTTCGGCGTCTTCAGCCGCGCTCATAGATGGTCGTCCCCTCTCGAACGGCGTCGCCCACCACGTTGCCCCAACTTGCCGCAAGCCGACAGACTCGCGCGGGCGTCTCAACCAGAATGTCGATTCCCGCGACCAGCCCCTTCATCGCCCGATACGCTGCCCGCTCCAGTGGCAGCGTTCGCTCCGCCGTGTCCTTCACCACCAGCAGGTCATAATCGCTGTCGGCCCGCGCCGTCCCCCGCGCCCGCGAGCCGAAGAGAATAATCCGATCCGGGTCAATGGCCGCCACGATCCGCCGCACAATCTCGTCCAGCGGCGCCGCGAGCGCGGGCAACCCATTTGGCGATCGTGCGACCATGACATGATTATACGAAATCCGCCTCGACTGCGCCGCAACCCGTGGTGCGGTCCGCGACCTGCCCGGCAGCGGCCGACTCGGAGGTCGGCCGCTACATATCCCCGCGTCACTTGTGACTTCGGACTTCAGACTTCCTACTTCTCCAGCGCCATCCGCACATCCTCCACCAAATCCTCCGTCGTCTCCAATCCCACGTACAGCCGGATCATCCACGCCGGCATCTGCGAATCCTGGCTCCAGAAATTGCCGCCCAGAACCAGGCTCTCGTGCCCGCCCCAGCTCACGCCGATGCTGAACAGCTTCAGGCGGTCGATGAACCTGTGCGTCGCCTCGCGCGACTGCTCGTGCAGCTCGAAACTGAACAGCCCGCCGAAGCCGCGCATCTGCCGCAAGGCCAGTGCATGCCCCGCGTCGGACTCCAGCCCCGGATGCCGCACGCGGCGCACGCTCGGATGCTGCGCCAGGAATCGCGCCACCGCCAGACCGCTGCGCTGATGCTGCTCCAGCCGCACGCCCAGCGTCCGCACGCCGCGAATCAGCAGCCACGCGGCGAACGGATCAATCGTCCCGCCCACCAGCTCCACCTCGCGGAACACGCGGCGGCGAAGTTGCTCGTCGCGCCCGCACACCACGCCCGCCACCACGTCGCTGTGACCGCCGATGTACTTCGTGGCGCTGTGCACCACCAGGTCGCAGCCCAGCTCCAGCGGCGTCTGGTAGAACGGCGAGGCCCAGGAATTATCGAACGCAACGGGAATTCCGCGGCGGCGGGCCTCGGCCGTGATGGAGCGCACGTCGAGTATCTCCATCGTGCCGCTGGTCGGGCTTTCGATGTAGATCAGCTTCGTCTCAGGGCGGATGGCGGCGATGTAATCCGCGGGATCGATGCTGTTGACGAACGTGGTCGTCACGCCGAAACGCGGCAGGTAGTTTCGCAAGTATCGGGCCGTCGGCCAGTAGCACCGCTCGGCACACACGACGTGTGCGCCGGCATGCACGCACGCGTTGATCGCAGCGCTGATCGCCGCCATGCCCGACGAAAGGCAAAAGCACCACTCCGCCTGTTCGAGCCTGGCAAGCTTGGCCTCCAGAACAGCCGTGGTCGGATTGCCGACGCGTGTGTATTCGTAATACGGGCTGCCGGCCGCCTTGCGCTTCTCAAACGCCTCCGCGTCGGGAAAGAGAAACGTGGACGCCTGGTAGATCGGCACCGCCGCCGGCCCGCCGACAACGTGGCTCGCCTCGCCAAAGTGCGTGCAGATCGTCTCGAAGCCGACCTGCGATGGCAAATCGTCGCTCGGCCGGCGCGGGATGAACGGTTCGTTGTCCGGTTCGTGAATGGGAAGGTTCATGCCAGCTCACCCTGCGCGGCCGCCCGCTTAACGCGTCGCGTGCCCGCCCGCCTCGCCCGTTAGCTCGCGCACCAACCCCTCGGCGTTGTACACGCTGCGGAGCGCCTCGATGATCGCCCGCGAGTCGACCGCGACCGCCCGGCCCTGCACCTGCGTGAACGCGACGTCCCACACCAGCCCGTGAATGTTCCCGTCGAACACCAGGCCGATCACCTCACCCGCCTTGTTGAACACCGGGCTGCCCGAGTTGCCGCCGATGATGTCCGCGGTGCAGACAAAATTGAATGGTGTGTCCAGTTTCACGCTGCGCTCCGGGTTGAGCCAGCGCTCCGGCAGGTCAAACGGCGCGGCGCCCTTGCGCTCCTTGAAGCGCTCATACAAGCCGGCGAAATCCGTGAACGGGGCGATCTTGCGGTCGCCCTCGCCGTACCCCGTCACTTGGCCGAACGACAGCCGCAGCGTGAAGGTCGCATCCGGCGCGATGGCGTCGCCCAGCGTGGCGAACTGGGCGGCGGCGATCTTGGCGTAGTTGGCTTTCTCAACGCTCTCCACCTCGTCTTCGTGCCGCTTGCGCAACGCGCGCGCCTCCTTGTCAATTGACGCCGCGAAGCGGATCATGGGATCGTCGCACTTCGACACCGCTTCCTGCCCGCCGGCGACAAGCTGCTTGCGCACTGCGACGTCCTTCAGCTTCGTGCCGCTCACGAGCTCGCGCGCCCGCGCGATCGGCGACTTGCCGTCCAGCGCCGCCACGCACAGCGGATCATCCCCGCCGAAAGTCTCAACGAAGAACGAAAGCCCGCTGGCCAGCTTGTTCTCCTCCAGCACGTCGTAGATCGGCGCCTCGGTGTACAGGTCCGGCTCCAGCGTCTTCAGCCCCGCGTCGGTGTACTCGCGCAGCCGCTGCTCATTCGGTTTGGGCTTTTCCTCGGCGATGCGGACGATGTGCCGCGCGAAACCCAGCAGCGACGATTGCAGCACCGAGCGCCGCCCCTCCAGCGACGAATGCCGCAGGTAGTAGCCGCGGTACGCCTGCTCCGCCTTGGCGATGTTGTCCCATGCATCCGCCCACTTCGCCTTGTATTCCGGATTCGCGTCGACCGCCGCCCGCAGCTTCTTTTCCGCGTCGATCTTGGCCTGCATCACCGCCGGGTCCATCAGCCCCGCCAGCGTGCCGGTGAAGGCCTTGCGGCTGTTGGCGATGCCGCGGATTTCGCCCGAGGCGATGCGGGCGTGCTCCGCGTCGCGCCCCGCGAATGACTGAAGCTGGCTCTCGCGCCGCCAGTAGCGATTGAGAATCGACGGCAACTCCACGTCGCGCAGGAACTTCAGATGATCCACGGTCAGCAGCCGCCGCGTGCGGGCCGGATGGCCGGCGATGAAGGTCAGGTCGCCCTCAGCCGCGCCGCCGCTGCTCCATTTCAGGTAGTGCTCCGGCCGCAGCGGCTTCTCATTCTCGTAAACGCGAAAGAAACAGCAGTCCAGGTTGAAGCGCGGATACTCGAAGTTGTCGATGTCGCCGCCAAAGAAGGCGATCTTTTCCTCCGGAGCGAAGACCAGCCGCACGTCGGTGTAGCGCTTGTAGCTGTAGAGGTGGTAGCGGGCCCCCTGGTAGAGCGTCACCATCTCGCAGTGCAGCTTGGTCTTCTCCTCGGCCTCCTGCTCGACCGCGGTCATCGCGGCCTTGCGCGCGGCCAGCGCCCCGGCCGGCGGCATGCCGGGTTTGGCCGCCGCCTCGATTCGGGCCGTGACGTCCTCGATCGTCCATAGAACTTCGACGTCGCTGTCCGGGCACTTCAGCTCGTCCTCGTGCCGCGCCGCGTAGAAACCCGTCTCCAGCAGGTTCCGCTCGGCCGTGCTCAGCTTCTCAACCGCCCGGTAGCCGACGTGGTGATTGGTCATCACCAGGCCGTCCGCTGAAACGAACGAGCCGGACGCCCCGATCCGCACACACGATTTCTGCACGTGCTCCAACCACTGAGCTGATGGCTCGAAGCCGTAGCGCTCTTTCAGCGCCGTGGTCGGCGGCTGGTTGAGCAACCACATGCCCTCGTCGGCCCGGACAGGGCAGGGCAGGGTGAATGAAAGAAGGCAGATTCCCGCGACAACAGCGCGGCCGATGCGGAGATGCGATCTTCGTGTCATGCGATTCGTCGTTCCTGCGGCTAGAGGGGTCGCTCGCCTGAGCGGCGCCGCCCATTGTACTGACCGTGCCGTCGGCCAGCCAAGCCGGAGCTGATCCAGCGCTGCCGTTAGAGATCGGCGATCGGCGGTGTGGCTTCGACTGCTTTCAGGATCGGTCGCGCCAGCCAGACCCGCCCCCACTTCGCGCCGGTTGCTTCGCTTAGCATTCCCACGTTTTCAAGCGCCGCAATGGTCTTCTGAGCCGTCGGCGCGGTGACGCCCAGGCGCTCGCACGCACGCGCGACCGTCGTGTACGGGTTAATGAACAGCTCATCAAGCAGCGTCAGCGCACGGTGTTGTTTCCCGAGCTTTCCTCGGAAATCGTCGCGGAGCCTCAGGATCGACTGGCTCTGTTCAATCGCGCTGCGGCCGGTGTCGCGCACCGCTGTCAGGAAGTACTGCAGCCACGCCGGCCAGTCGCCGTGCGTGCGGATGCGCTGGAGCGCCCCGTAGTATGCGGCCTTCGTTTGCTCGATGTAGCTCGACAGATACAGCAGCGGCTTGCTCAGCCGCCCGCGCTCGATCAGGAAGAGCGTAATGAGCAATCGGCCGATGCGCCCGTTCCCGTCCAGAAACGGGTGAATCGCCTCGAAGTGCTCGTGGATCAGAGCGCACTGCACCAGCTCGGGCATCGTGCCGCGCTGGTTGACGAATACCTCCCAGTGCTTGAGGCATTCATGCATCTCCGGGTCGGGTGGAGGCGGCACGTACGTCGCCGTCGTTAACGTCGAGCCTGGCGGCCCGATCCAGTTCGGGCTGCGCCGGAATTCGCCCGGCGTGCGCTCCTGGCCGCGCACGCCTTGCATCAGCACCTTGTGCAGATCGCGCACCAACCGCCCCGCCAGCGGCAGCTTGTCGAGCTGCCGCAATCCCCTGTTCAGCGCGGCAACGTAATTGCGCACCTCCAGCACGTCGCTGCCAGCCGGCGTGCGCTTCGGCTCGATTTCGTCCATCAGCAAGTCCGAAAGATCGGCCTGCGTCCCTTCGATGCGGCTTGACGCGACCGCCTCGCGCTTCACATACGGCGCGATCAGTAAGTCGGGATTCGGCAGGTAGCGCCCCAGTCCCGAAAGCTCGCTCAGCGCCGCATCCGCCTGCGAGAGAAGCAGCGTCAGTCGCGGGGTGTATTCGACTTCCGGCGGCAGACGACGGGGCACGAAGGTCCAGTAACCTGTCGCCGTCTTCCGCACGTCGCCGGCTCGGTCGGTCACAAAGCTTCTTGGATCCACGCTTTAGCCGCTCCGAAAGGAGTTTACAGAGCGCCGATCGCTTTGTAAATATATGCCGCATATTTTAAAAGTACGGCCGCCTTTGAAAACGCCTATTAATCCGATCGCCGACCAGGAAGGCGACGCATCCGCGCCACAGGCAGTGAACCGAATACCCCCTCAGCGACGGCGCATCTCAATCTGCGTTTCAAGTTCACGTAGTTCGGCATCCTGCGGATTCGCGCTGCGCATCCGGCGCACTTCGGCCAGCGCCTCCGCGACGCGCTGCTGCTGCAATAGCGCGTCAATCAGGTTGCGGCCGGCGGCCCGGTGTGACGGGTCTGCCGCCAGCGCCGCCCGAAAACGTTCCGTCGCAAGGTCCATCCGCCCGCGCTGCGCGTCCGCGACGCCGCGGCTGCTCAGGGCGTCCGCGTACGTCGGCAGCAGCCGGATGGCCTCGTCCAGCGCCGCGACGGCGTCGTCGAGCCGGCCGGCGACCAGGTGGGCGTTCCCGAGGTTAAGCCACGCTTCTGCAAACGTCGGCCGGTCTTTCACCAGGCCCGCCAGGATTTCAACCGCTTCGTCCACCCGGCCCTGCGACGCGACCGCCGCCGCCAGGCCGTTACGGCCGCGGGGATCGTCGGGATCCAGCTCGGCGGCCCGGCGGAACGCTCGCTCGGATTCGGCGAACTCGCCCAGACGCAAGTGGGCGTCGCCCAATCCGCGCCAGGCGATGGCGAACGTCGGGTCGCGCTGCGCCGCAAAGCCGTAATCGGCGACCGCCCTTTCGTATTCGCCCAGGTCGAACCACGCGCTGCCGCGGTTCCAATGGGCGTCGACGTTGTTTGGATCGAGGGCCAGCGCCGCGTCGAATTCGCGCAACGCCTCCGGAAATCGCTTCAGGTTGGCCAGCGCAACGGCGTGATTCGTGTGGGCAAAGGGCATCGCGCGGCGCGGCCGCTGCCACCAGCCATTGGCGATCAGCGCCGCCGGCAGCAGCACAACCGCGGCGACCGCCACGCGCCGCCACTCTCGCCGCCGCACGGCCTCAACCAGCGCGACCCCCGCCGCCGCCGCGAATACCGCCAGCGCCGGCAGAAGCGGTGAGCGATAGCGGGCAAAGACGACGAAGAGCGCGATGGCGAGAACGTTGACCACGAGCCATGCGTGCAGCGGCCATATCTGCCGCCACTGCCGGCGCGTCAGCCAGACGCCGGCGGCCGCCAGCGGCAGCAGCACGCCGAAGTGCCACGCGCGATCCATCCAGCGCGCCGCCGGAACATGCTCCAGGTACAGGTAATAGTCCTCCGTGTCAGGCCATTCATACGCCCCGAGCACGCCGCCGAATTTCCACGCCATCAGTCGCAGCCACTCGCCGGGCTGCTCCCCGATCCGCTGAAGCGCGCGCTGCAGGTAGTGATCGGAAATCTCGCGCGGCGACGCCGGCCGGCCGAGCGCGCGGCTCACGTCTCGCTCCCAGGCCGCCTGCTCCAGGTCGCCGGTGCCGCGGCCGCGCGTCATCGTCTCGTAGGTGCCGCTGCTGCCGGGGCGATTGCCCATGGCGAAGTTCTGGCCCAGATTGGGCGTCGTAAGGACGAACTCGCCGAGCACAATGCGGTTGCGAACCGCCCATGGACCGATCGGTACCAGCACCCCGAGCAGGAGCAGCACGACGCACACGGCGCGTGACCGCGCGCGTTTCAGGCGCGTGTTCTGGGTTCGACCAGTCAGCGCCGCCGCCAGCGATACCGGCACGAGTGCGAGCGCGTTCTGCCGCGTCAGAATGAGCAACCCGAGACACAGCCCGTGCCACAGCCACCCGTAGCGTCCGACCTCCGAGTCGGACGCCGTCGGCGGCGGAGGGCCGACGCAACGCTGGAGCGTCCACAGACACAGGGCGCTCAGGAAGACTTCGAGAGCGGTCTTCTGAATCAGCCCGTCAAAGAAAATCACCGGCGGATAGAGCGCCAGCAACACGCCCGCGGCAAGCCCCGCCGTCGCGCCGAACAAACACCGCCCGAGCAGCATCGTCAGCGCGCAGCCGGCCGCCCCGACGAGAATCTGGAATAGGCGAGGTCCGATCAGGCCGTCGCCGGTCAGCGCGCGGATCGCCGCCAGAACATAGGCATAGAGCGGCGCGTGAAAAAACTCGCGCGGCGCAAGCCACTCGCCTCCCGCAATTTCACGGGCCGCATCGACGTAAACACGCGCATCCGAAAGCGGAAACTCAATAAAACCGAGCGGGCGGATTTGGTAGAGATAGGCCGCGCGGACGCCCAGCGCCAGGAAAAAAACCGCCAGCACGCCGCGCCAGCCGGACGCTGCGACGGACTGCCCGCGGCGTTGCGTCATTTCTCGCTGAGCAGCGCCCGCAGCTCGGCGCGCTGCCGATCCAGCCGCTGCACGACGCGGGCCGCCTCCGACGAGAGCAGCTTGAGAAACGCGTCCCTGTCGCGCGACTGGTCCAGCGTGTACAGCACCGCGTCCAGCCGCTCGATCAGCCGCCGCGCGACCTCGCGGCTGCGCGCCGGTTCATCCTTTTGCACCAGTTCAAGAAACGTCGGCAGGTAGAGATCGGCCCATTTTTGCGGCTCAAAGCGCTGACCGGCGTACATCTCGGCGAATGTCGTGAGGTAGGCGTCTGGGCGTTGATGCAGGCGTTCGAGCGTCTGCCGATGGAGGTCGGGACCGACGCCGTCGGGCGTGAAGTTGCCGCCGACGATGGTCTGAATGTCGAGAGCGGTCTCGCTGGGGCGGGATTCCTGCGTGCAGGCCAGACTGAGGGCCAGCGCCGCCGCGCCGACCGACAGTGTGATGGTTCGAATCATGCTCATCGTCCAAACCGCGCCATCCGAGCCGCGACTTCCGAGCCGTGACTTCCGAGCCGCGACCGTGAGGGAGCGGTGCTGTGTTGCCTCACCTTGCTCCGCGCCCGACCCACTCCCTCACGGTCGCGGCTCGGACCGAACCCGCCGTCGGCCGCAGAGGGCCGACGCTACGGCGTCCGACTCGGAGGTCGGACGCTACGCGCCCGCGGGCAGCGACTTCACGATCGCATCCAGCTCGATCCGCTTCACCCGCACGCGCTCCACCAGCCGCTGCGGCTCGTCGGGCAGCAGCTCCATGAACTTCTGCTTATCCCGGGCGGCGTCATACGAAATCAGCGCCGCATCGTAGCGCGTCCGCAGCGCGTCCGCCGACCAGCGTACGTGCCGCGGCTCGCGGTTTTTTACCATCTCGAGAAACGACGGCAAGTAGAGTGAGGAAACCTGCGTCGCGTCGTACCGCTCGGCCAGGAACACGGAATCGAAAACCTGCAGGTAGTCGTCCGGCGCGGCCTGCACGCGGCCGCACACCTCGGCGTGCTTGTCGGGCCCGATGCAATCCGGCATGAAATTGCCGCCGACAATCAGCAGCAGGTCGGACTTTATCGCGTCGAAGTTCTTGATCTGGCTGATTGATGTGTTCATCCCAAGGCTCCGTCAAAACGCGGTCGTAAACCGGTTTCCCGTCGTCGTGTCAGGCGCCGCGATCCCGCCGGGGATCGGGAAACGCGTCGTCCGCGTGCGCCGCTGCCAGTTCAACACGTTGTTGTTCGTCGCATCGTTGTCCGGGTCGGCCGCGTGCTGATTCTGAATCCGCCGGTAAACCCGCACACTTGGCAGTGCGATGCCGAAGGCCGTCGGCGGATTCGTGTTGAACGTGTAGAAGCGTTGGTCGACCGCGGTGTCGAAGCGGTTGAAGAGCACGTGGTGCAGCTCGTGCGCCAGCGTCTCGTTGTTCAGATCCAGGCCCGAGTTGAGGTAGATGAAATATCGATCGTCCATCGTCAGATTGGTGCCGTCCGGCTGCGGGATCGGGTTGCGCTGTCCGATCGTCGAGTAGGCGTTCGCCCCGGTCATGTTGACGAATACGACCGTCAGCGTGTTGTCCGGCGTCACTGGAATGAGGTCGCTCAGCGCCGCCTGCTCCTCGGCGTTGTTGGCGCTGCCGGCGTAGAGATTCGCGGCGTTCAGCGCGGCCGCGGGGCACGCCCGCGCCACCGTCGCATCGCGCTCGACCTTCAGCCCGACCTGGTTCCAGCGATCGTTGGCGTGCTGGAGCTGGGCGTCGATGTAGGCTTCGTTCACGCTGGCGACGCCGCCGATCGAGTAGTTAATCACGCGCAAACGCAACTTACGCCGCTCGTCCGGGTTGCGATTGAATACCGGCAATGTGACGTCGACGGCCGCGCCGCCGCCGGAGGGGGTATACGTTCCCTTGACCGACCCTTCCATCGACGCTTTGCGCGTGCGGTGATTGCTCTGGCCGGCGTTGCGCACGCCGGCGTCCGGGTTGCCGGCGGGCAGACCGCTGTGCGTCGGCTGATCGCGGTCAACCGTGTCCGTTACCAGGGATACCGCCTTCGACACGAACACCTTCGAGCCCGCCGCCGTCTCGGTCAGAGTCAGCGTCTGCGTCGCCGGGGCGTCGTCGTCGGTGTTGTCGGCCTTCAGCGTCTTCCAGTTGAGGTTGACGGTGCTTGCGGCCGCCGCCGGGTCGCGCACGCGGAAGAAGAAACGCCGCTTGTCTGAGCCGACGAAGTTGTTCGCCTCGGCTTCGTCGTTTTTTACATTTCCGGTGCCATCGTATCCCTGGTCCCAGATGCCGATGCGCACGAACGTCGCCGCGGGGGCGGCGGCCGTCGCCGTGGCGACAATGTCGATCGTCGCCTGCTGCACCGGTGGAGGTGGCGGCGGCGGCGGGGGAGGAGGCGGGGGCGGTGGGGGCGGCGGCGGAACATCCGCGCCTTCGCAGTGACACTCCTTCGCAATCCCATCGTAAAACGCGCACGGAAACGGCGGATTCGCCCCGCGCGTCGCCCGCGGCCCGCCGATCGCAATCTGCTGGTTGCACGGCTGGATCGCGTGAAGCTGGCACGGAATCGACGACGGCGGCCGCTCGAAGAGATAGAGCACGACGCGGCGGTTTGGCTCGTTGCCGGGGGAGCGGTTGGCCAGCTCCGCCGCGTTCGGCGCCAGAAACGGATTGAACTCGCCGCAGCCCATGAACTTCGGGCCGAAGAACTGGTCCTGCGTCACGCGCACGTTGTGCTTGCCGGTCATGTAGGCGGTGAACAGCTCGCGGCGGAACGCGGCGTCGTTGGCGACGGTCACGTTCGGATCGCTGATGCCCTTAAACGAGCGCATCGCCCGCTGCGTGTTCGGCCCCATCACGCCGTCGATCGTCCCCGGATCGTGCCCCAGGTCCAGCAGGATCGTCTGAACGACTTTCAATCCCCAGTTCTCTTCGTTGTACAGCCCTTCCCAGACATCCGGCTGATCGGTGATGAACGCGAACGTGCTCTTCGCCCGGCGGTCGGACAAATCCTTGTTGTATTGCGTGTTTCCGACTCGGTCCGTATGACCGAAGATGATGAGTTTGGCGTCCGGATGGGCCGTCAGCGCCTCGTCCACCTTCTTCAGGTGATCGACGACGGTCGGCCGGACGAACGACTTGTCAAACTCGAACGTCACGCCCGGAATACATACGCACTCGAGCATCGCCGGCGCCGTGCGCGGGAATCCCAGCGACTGCACGCGAACCACGTGCTCCTGCTCCGTCGCCAGCCCCTCCTGATTCCATGCCTTCGGAATGAAGATGATGCCCGGATCGTCCGAGTCATCAAACATGTAGTTCGCGCCGTCGGCGGTGCGCTTCGTGCAGCCGACATCGTCCTTCAGATGCCGGTTGATCGTGTCCGGAATGACCGTGTTGAAATTGAACAGCGCGAGCTGCTGCCAGGTCATGCCCGCGCCCTGCGCCAGGCTCTCCAGCGTCTCGCCGGTCTTGACCTTGTGCGCCTCGATTTCCGCGATGCGCGTGGCGCGGATCGGCGAAATGGTGACGTCAGGCTGAGCGTCCGCCCCGGCGGCATCCGTCCCCGCCGCCGCATCCCCATTGCCGCCCGCCGCGCCGCCGCCCGCTGCCGCCTCGTCTCCGGCGCTTTCGGGCGAGCCGATCGTCTCCGTCCCGATGCCGACAAAATCGACCGTATCGGTGATCAGCGCGTTGGTCAGGTCGCAGGTGACGTTGCACGCGCCCTGATCGATCTCGTGAACTTCGACCGCCCCATCGGCGCGCGTCGTGAAATCAAACGTCTTGCCGTTCGGCTGCGTCACCTTCAGGACGATGCCCGACATGCCCTGACCGGTCTGGTCATCCACCACCTTGATCTTGATCCACGCCCGCTCCTCGTCGGGCGGCGGCGTGTCGGGCGGCGTCTCCGGGGTAGGCGGAGTCCGGCGGCCGCGTCCCGGCGTGTGCGTCGGAACGGCCGGACTCGGCTCGAGCAGCACCAGTCGACCATCCCGCAGCAGTTGGAGAATCTGCCGCGCGTCGCCGCCGGTTGTTCGAAGTGAAAAGAGGCTCTGGGCGCGAGCCGTAATGTGCGCCGCGCCTGAGGTGATGACCGCGCGTATGGAGTCGGGATGGGTTTCGGGACCGACAGCGTTCGCACAGCCGGCCGGAACCTCGTCACGGACCGCCAGCACGAACCGCGCCGGGAGATTGCAAACGGCGGCGGGGCACCAAGGCACCGGGCAGCCGCTGCCCCCGCTCGGGCTCGGCGTCTCGGGTGTGTCGCGATCGGCCATCGTCGATCCTTCGCGCGGCGGTGAAGCCGAAAGTGAGACGAATGCGCCGGCGGGGAGCCCGTTCCCATCGGCACGCGCGAACGGAGCGTAATCGCGCCGTCAACTCTGGTCAACAAAATGGTAGTGGGTCAGTTTGGGAGGCGATGGGGAGGCGGCTTGGGAGGCCGGGATTTCCTGCAGGTGCGGCGGACGTTTCAGACCGAACCCGCCGCGCCAAGCGGCGGGGTGACGTCCGAGCGCGTCCGCGGCGGCGCGTCGTAGATGGCGCCGCGCGCCGCGCGCACCTCAACCCGCCGCTTGGCGCGGCGGGTTCGGAAAGAAAAGCCGCCCGGAGAATGGGCACCCCCCTCGCGGCGAGGCGGTGCGAAGCCGCTCCCGCCCGCGCGCATTTCCGGCTAAGCTGCCGGCGGATTCGCGTGCAGGAGATGTCGGCCATGGCCACCGATTGGCAAATGCCCCGTGCAGCCCAAACGTGCGGCGCGTGCGGGAGGAGCTTTCAGCCAGGGGAGCGCTTCCGTGCCTGCCTGTTTGAGCAGGACGCGGGCTACGTGCGGTGTGATTACTGTGAAACCTGCTTGCCTCAAGGCATCCTGCCGCCGATCGGATCGTGGTGCGCACACGTGGCTGAGGAGGGCGCGAAGAAGGCGCCGGCCTTCGACCGCGAGGCGATCTACAACTTCTTCTGCCGCCTCGAAGACGCCGAAGAACCGGACAAGCGCCAGTTCCGCTTCGTGCTGGCCTTGCTGCTCTGGCGAAAGAAGGCGCTCAAGTTTGAGCGGACCACCGACGCCGCCGACGGTGAGGCGTGGGAGTTTTCTTCCGACGCCGGCGCCGCGCGCCATCGCGTCCCGCGCCCGCCGATCGACGAAGCGCAAATCGAGCAGCTCAGTAGGCAACTTGAATCGCTCCTCGCCGGCGGCGGTGAGATTGACTCACGCGCTTCGGCAAACATCCCGGCCCCCAATGCCAGCTAGGAACGGATGAAAACGCGCATGGCCGAGGGAAACTGGCGAAGTGCACGCCGGCAGGGCAGCCCCCGCGAACCGGGTGAACTGGCCGCCGGCGCGTCTCCAACGCGCGTCAGCCGGCCGGCCTTCAGCCTCGCTGTCGCTATTGCCGCCTGTCTGGCCGGCTGCCGAACGCCCATGCCGCCGCCCCAGAACGTGGCGGAGGCCCTGGAACGGATTAACGGCAACCTGGCAGGATTGACGGCGCCTCTCTACTGCAAGGCGCTGGTCAGCACGCGGTTCCGTGACGAAGCCGGCGCCGACCACCGCTTTCTCGGATACGAAGCGCGCCTCATCTTCGCCCGGCCCCGCACGCTGCAATTTGATGTGCAGTCGCTCGCCGGCACGGTCGCGCAATTCGGCTCCGACGGCGATCGATACTGGATATGGATCGAGCCGGAAGTGAACAAGCTCTGGTGGGGAGCGTGGGACCGTCTCGACCCCTGCGGAACGCCGCGAATCGACGTCCCCCCCGACCGGCTGCTGGATGCGCTCATGCTCCGTCCGCTCGCCGGCGCCGAGGCAGACCCCGCCCGCCCCCTGCTGCGGCTGGAGCGCGACGACTATCGCCTGATCTACATCCGCACCACTGATGCCGGCGACCCATGCGGCATCCGCGAAATCCGCCTGGACGCCTACAAGCCCGGCCTGCCCGTCGAAATCGTCGATCGTGACCCGGACGGCCGCGTATTGATGCGAGCCGCGCTCGGCAACTACGCCGCTGTCGAGCAGTCCTCCGCGCTGACGCCGCGCGAATACGTCGTCGTCTGGCCCGCCAGCGGGGCCGAGCTGCGCCTGAGCGTGACCCGCGCCCTGCTGCGACCGGAGCTTCCGCCGAATTTCTGCATGTTCCCGGCCCGGTGGGGCGGGCAGGTCGAGTCCCTTGATGAATCGACCAGCGGCGCCGACCGCGGCGACGCGCTACCTGCCGTAAGAGAGCTTCCGCAGTGAAACCGGCAGCCGGCGCACGCCCCATTTCCCGGTTGGCCGGCCGCGCACTGGTTGTCGCGCTTCTGGCAGCAAGCGCGCCGGCTCAGACGCCGCCGGCGGAACCGTCGCGCACCGCGGAATCGATCGAAATCGGCGCAAGCGAGACGACGGTGTGGCTGGCCATCTCGGATGGCGAGCAGTCGCGCCTCCTGCGGCGCACCGCGACGACCCCGTTTGCCCTGGCCGGGTCCTCGCATGGCCGTGCGGCGCAGGCCATCCCGGACCGCGACGACCTTTTCGTTTTCTTTGCCGACGGCGCCTTCTCTCGCTTCTCAGGCAGCGAATGGCAGCGCGAGCTGGACCTGCCTGGGCAGCACCGGCCGATCGACGCTGTCGCCGACGCGGGCGCAGTGTTCGCCGTCGTTCCTGCGGCATCCGCAGCCGCGATGCCTGCCTACGACCTCGACGCCCAGGCGGCCTCATCCCAGCCGTTCGATCCGGGGTCGGCTCGCCTCTGCCTCGCACGATACGACGGTCGCGCCTGGGCCGGACTGCACACGCTGCCGATCGCCATTCACGACTCCAATCTCGACGCGCGACGGCAACCGCGGCTGCTGCTGGCCGGCTCGCAGCGCTGGCTCGCCGTGGCCGCCCGCCAGCCGGATCAACTTCAGCTCGTTCGCCTCGACGCCCGCGGCCAGGCGCAAGGTGACACGTCGACGCTCGGCATTCCCGGGCTGCGCGGATTCTGGATCACCAGCGTCAACCAGACGCCCGCCCTGCTCGCCGCAGTATCCCGGGGCGAGGCAGAGCAGCTCGTGGCATACCGCCTGCTGGAGCAGCCCGACCGCCCGCCGCTCTGGCGAATCACCGAACTGGAGCTTTCGATCGACGCCGCTCGCATTCGCCGCATCGAAGCGGCCCACGGTTTCAACCAGCAAGCCGTGATTCTGCTGGCGGACGCGGCGGGCGAGGCGCGCCTGGAATTCGGACGCTTCGGCGGCCCGCCGGCCGAGAGCGGCGTCGCGGTGCGCGACGTGGTGCGTTCGCTCAGCGCCGCGACGAACAGCGCCTACTTGCTGCGCAGCGCCCTCATGCTTGTGATGTTGGCGACCATGGGCACGACCTTCGTGCTGCGCCGCGGCAGCATGTTCCAAAGCCCGGCCCTGCCGCGCGACCGCGAGATCGCGTTTACCTTTCAGCGCAGCCTGGGCTTCCTGATCGATTTCGTGCCGCTCGCCCTGCTCTGGGCCGGCCTGCTGCACGTCGAGCCATCCGCCGCAATTCGAGACCTCGGGACCTGGGCCACCGGCGGAACCAGCGCGGCGGTCCTCCCCGATCCGCGCGTGCTGGCGTGGTGGGGCGTCACGATCGCGTCACATTCTGTTTACTGCCTGATGGCGGAGCTGATATTCGGGCGCACCCTGGGCAAGTGGGCGCTGCGGGTCGAACTGCTGTCCGAAAACGGACGGCCGCCCACCGCCGGCCAGGTCGCCCTGCGAAATCTCATGCGACTGGTCGAATTGCTCCCGATGGTCTGGGCGCTCGGATTACTCGTCATTCTCTCGCGCAATCGGCAGCGCGTGGGTGATCTGCTTTCGTGGACGATCGTCGTGCGAAAGATCCAGGTTCCGCAGCAGGGCCAGGACCAACCCTAGCTACGTCGCGCGCATTTCCTCGGCCAGCTCGTTCAGGTAATGCCCCGTCAACCCCTGATCGCGCGCCAGGTCGGCATACGGAAGCGTCGGCTTCCGCAGGCAGCCGTTCAGCAGCGGACCGACGATCTTCCGCACCAGCCGCTGCTGTTCGGTGATCGGCAGCGTCGCATCGACCACCTGCAACCCGAACTCCGGCACCATCCGCTCGTACTCGTCCAGAATCCGCCGCTGAAACAGCCTGAAGCTTTCGATCGGATCGTCGGACAGGCCCAGGTCCATGCCCGCCTCGTAGTGCTTCAGCTCCGGCCGCCCGGCCAGAATCCGGTTCAACGCCTCGTCCAGCGGAACGCGGAAATAAAACGCCGCCGACGGCCGCGGCGCGAAGCGGTACACACGGCGAACGTAGTCGGGATTGACGCGGCGGGCGGCGTCGCGGGCGAAGGCCGTGAAAATGTAGCGGTCGGTGAGCACGACCGCGCCCGCCCGCAACGGCGGCAGAATCGTCCGATCCAATCGGTCGGCAAAGTCCGCCGCGTGAATCAGTGAGAACGTCATCGGGCTGAGCAGGTGCTGGTCCTTGCCCATCTTGGTGATCGAGCGCACCACCGGCGAGGAGTTCCACTCGCTGAAGTAGGCGCAATACCCCTGCGAGACGATCCACTTGCGAAGCAGGTCGAGCTGCGTGCTCTTGCCCGACCCGTCGATGCCCTCGACGATCACCAGCTTTCCTGGCAGTTCGCCGAAATTCCCGTAGAACGACGGCTCGCTCATTTCTCGTTCCGCACCAGTTCCCGGCCCGCCGTCGTCGCCGGGCTCCAGCCCAGCACGACCGGCGTGTGAAACGCGCTCTCAAACACGTCCGCCTTGCGCCGCGCGATGCGCAGGTTGACGTCCGGACGATCCGAAGCGCCGGCCAAAATCGTGACGCGCTCCGCGTCCACGCTCACCGTCGCGTCGGTCACGTCCTGAAGATGCTCGCGATCCAGGCCGTCGGCGATCCTCAAGATGCCGGCCAGGTGCCACACCAGCCGCTGATCATCTTCGTTCAGATTCCGCAGATGCGGATCTTTGAGTCGAGGACCGCGTCCGCGGTGATACCGCGCGATATTCGCGATGATCTCCAGCTCCCGCCGCGAATACACGTCCAGGTCGGCGTGCAGGATCATATCGTAACTGTGCTTCTCGTGGTCGCGCTCGGCGATCAGCCAGCCTACGTCATGCAGGAGCGCGGCCGCGTGCAGCAGGTCCCGCGCCTCGCGCCCGGCCCAGACGCCGCCGGCGTCCGGAAAGGCCTCGGAAAGCTGGTCAAACAGCCGCTGCGCCAAGCGGGCCACGTGTTCGCTGTGCGGCTTGTCGTAACGGCAGCGGCGCGCATAGGCCCGCACCGCCGCCAGCGCCGAACGCGAGAAATGCGGCGGGCGGACGGCGACGGCCCCCAACTCGTCGATCATTCTCGAAAGCAGCCCGTCGCGGATGCCGCCGTCATGCACGCGCAGCCGGTGGACCCGCAGCCGCTTCATCAGCCGCTCGATGATGCACAGCCCGGCGACGATGATCTCGGCCCGCTGCGCATTGATTCCCGGCACGCGCCGCCGTTCCTCGAGCGTCATCCGCCGCAGCCAGTTCACACTCTCCAGCAGCTCACGATGCGTCAGCTCCAGGCCGCGCACGGCGAATGGAAACCGCCCGTCGCCCGCCGCTGTGCCGCGCAGCAGCACCGCCCGCGCCAGGCTCGTAAACGTGCCGCCCGTGCCGATGATCATCTCCAGCGGGTAGGGCGCCTCTCCCACGATTTCGCGGATTTTGTCGTCCACGCTTCGCCGCATCTTCGCGAAGTAGTATTTTCCGCCGCCGCCGCGCCGGCTGAATTGCTCCGTCAGCCGAACGCCGCCCAGCGGCAGCTTGTGAATCGCGTCGATTACGCCGCCGGCGCTGAACACCAGCTCCGTGCTGCCGCCGCCGATGTCGGCGACGGCGATGCGGCGCTCATCGAGGTCAAAGCTGCTCGCCACGCTGACGAACGCCAGCCGGGCCTCTTCGTCCGCGTCGATCGGCTCGATCTCGATCCCCGCCTGCTTGCGCGCCAGCTCGACAAACTCGCCGCCGTTCGAGGCTTCGCGGACGGCGGACGTGCCCACGGCGCGGATGCGGTCCACATGGTAGTCGACCGCGATCTGCCGCATGCGCCGCAAGGCGGCGATGGAACGCTCGACGGCCCCCGCATCCAGTCGCCCGGAGACATACAGCCCCGCTCCCAACCGCGTGGTTTCCTTGACGTCCTCGATCACGCGAAAGCGAACCGTCGGGTCGCTTTCCGCGACCACCAGGCGGATGCTGTTGGTCCCCACGTCGATCGCCGCCACCCGGTGATGCTGTGGAATCGTCGGCGGCGGCCCGGCGTCCGGGTCGAAACCCATTCCGTCCCCCTCCAGCAGCGAACGGTGCAGCGGGCGGCGCAGCATCCGCCGCGGCGCGCAGCACAGCCGGATCATCGCGTCCAGCCGCTTGAACAGCGCGATCGTCTCCGGGGCCGCCCAGTACTGAACGAATTCGGCGTGCAGCCGGTCGCGCTCGGCAACGTAGCGGCCGCACACGCGCGCAATGTCCGCCGAGCGAATTGCCCCGGCCTCCCCGTTCTTCTGGCGCCCGCGACGGACGTCGAGCCGCAGCAGCAGCGCCTCGGCCCGCTGCACCAGCTCGACGCGATCATTGATGTCTCCGAGCTTCGTCTGCATCTCCGCGATGCGCGGGTAGATTTCGTCGCGAAAACGAGACGGAAAGCAGCCGGCGAAAACCTCCAGCCCGTACCGCAGCCGTTTGCCGCGCAGCCGCAGCGCGTGCAGCGCCGGCAGCTCGCGCAGCGCCGCCGGCGGCGAATTCCGAACGGCCGCCAGCTCTTCCGGCAGCATCTTGCCCGCCAGCTCCGACAGCGTGTATGCCGGCAACCCCGCCGCCGCCGTCACGTCCAGCAGCACGGCCGAATCACACGCCTCGGGCGCGCGCATCGGGCGAAGAAGCTTGCGGCGAAGCGCGTTCAGCCGCCGCCGGCCGGGAAGCCCCAGCACACGCACGCGGCGGTCCTCACGCCGCACATCCTGAAGCAGCGCCGCGTACGCATCGCGCAGCGCGGGCTCGGCCCTTGCCGCGTCCGCCGCGATGATCTCGGCGTGCACGTCCCGGCGCCGCGCGGCGGCGACGCTGCTGCGAACGCTCCTCAGCCGTCGCCGCAGCTTGCGATGAACACGCGCGTCGCAGTAACGCTTGAAGTTGCGAAGCACGGCGGCGGCGCGGCGCGTGGCGACGCGCAGTTGGTGAACCGCCTCCACCGCCCGCGGATCGCCGACGATTCCCGGCGCGGCCTCCGGCAGCAAACGCGACACGGCGCACAGCCGCAGGCGCAGCAGCACCCGGGCGGCGACGGCGCAGGGCGTGTCGCCGTGCAGCCCTTCGACCCACTTGTCGCGCCACGCCGGCCGGTTCATGTCGTCTCGCTCTTCATTCCGGCGACCAGCTCCATCACGCCGTCCTTGATGTCGCGAAACACGTCCGAGACGTTCCGGCCGGCGTCGATCACCTTGAACTGATACTCCGCCGCCAGGTCATCGAACACGCCCAGCAGACGCTGCTGGTATCGCACGAATGAGCTGAACAGGTCGGACTCTTCCTGGAAATCCATGCCCGATTCCCAGTAGTCAAACACGCCCCGCGCCACGACGCGCGGCAGCAGCTCCGGAACATGCACCTTCAGATAGAGCACGCCGTGCGGACGCGGCGCGAAGCGGTACAGATCGCGCAGCCAGCCTCGGTCAATGCCGCGGACGATCGACCGCGCAATGATCGAATAAAAATATCGGTCGGTCAGCACCACGAATCCCGCCCGCAGCGCCGGCAGCATGGCGTTTTCGAGCCGGTCGGCGAAATCGGTCGCG
Organism: Phycisphaerae bacterium RAS1; assembly: GCA_007859745.1. Classification (NCBI taxonomy): domain Bacteria; kingdom Pseudomonadati; phylum Planctomycetota; class Phycisphaerae; species Phycisphaerae bacterium RAS1. The sequence goes on from SMLU01000001.1 coordinate 2,569,489, forward strand.
TACAGCAGGTCCAGCGTGCGCTGGCTGGCGGTCGTTCCCAGCTTGGCGCGCCGCAGACCGTCGCCCGCCAGCCGGCTGCGCGATAGCCCGGTGTGCAACACGCCAAAGCCGCGCGTTTCCAGGTACTCGCGCAAAAGCGCGATGTGCGTCGAGCGGCCGACGCCGTCGGTGCCCTCGACCGCGATCAGCCGGCCGGGAAATTCTGAAATATCAAATGCCGCGGCGCCCGCGAGGCGAAAGGCGTCGAGCTGCCCCGGCGGCGGGCGATAGGACGGCTCGGACCCCGGTTGCTGAAATGAGTCTTCCGTCGTCGCGGCCAAGGGTAACCCTCTTCACGCGCCCGTCGTCGCCGAGTCTGTTACACGCCGCCAACAGTATAATCCGCCCCTGCGAATTCGCCGAACGGGTAGGGTCCGCAGTCGCATAGGGTCCGCTGTGCGGACCGAATTCGTCGGGTAGTCGGGTAGGGTCCGCTGTGCGGACCTAATTTGCTGGACGGTAACCGGGCGGTCCGCACAGCGGACGCTCCGTGCTGCCCGTCGTTGGTCCGCACAGCGGACCCTACACGTTCCCCCACAGCAAAAACGCCGTCCGCATCAGGCAATACGCCAGAATCAGCAGGATCAGTCGGGTAGGGTCCGCTGTGCGGACCGAATTTGCTGGACGGTAACCGGGCGGTCCGCACAGCGGACGCTCCGTGCTGCCCGTCGTTGGTCCGCACAGCGGACCCTACACGTTCCCCCACAGCAAAAACGCCGTCCGCATCAGGCAATACGCCAGAATCAGCAGGATCAGCGCCCGATGCCGCCGCGCGACGCGCACGCCGCGCTCCAGCGGCCCCTCGCGATACGCCACCACTGGCTGACCACCGAGAAAGCAATCAACGTCCCGCGCCAGCGCAGTGGCCGTCTGGTAACGATCCTGCGGCTGCTCCGCCAGAGCCTTGCGACAAATCGCCTCTAGCGGCCGTGGAACGCGCAACCCGCCGCGGCGAGGCAGACTCCACGCCCGCGCCGACGGCTTCGCGTTCGGGGGACGGCCGCTGAGCAGAAAGTGGAGGATCGCCCCCAGCGCGTAAACGTCGCTCGCCGGACCAACCGCGTCCACCTCCCCGCGCGCCTGCTCCGGCGACATGTAAAGCGGCGTACCAATAACCGCGCCGGACGCGGTGTGCCGCGTCGCCGTCGCTTCTTCATCGCCCGAGTAGGGGGGCTGCGCGTCCTCTCGGTCCTCGGTTCCGACGATTCTGACGTTGTCAGCCTCCGCCGCAGAATCTCCTTGCTCGGCGTCGCGCGCGCCCTTCGACGGGCGCAGCAGCTTGGCCACTCCCCAATCCAGCACCAACACCTCTCCGAACGGTCCGACCATGATGTTCTGCGGCTTCAGGTCGCGATGGACGACGCCGTGGGCGTGGGCGAACGCCGCGGTCTCGCAGATGCGCCCGAAGATGCGCAACCGCTCCGCCCGCGGCATGTCGTCGGCGACGCATTCGTCCAGCCGCCGGCCGCGGACGAGCTTCATGACGTAATACGTGCGGCCGTCGGGCAGCCGTCCGAGATCGTGCACCGGAACGATGCCCGGATGTTCGAGCCGGGCGATGACGCGCGCCTCGCGCAGCATGCGCTCGACCGCGTCTGCATCAAACGCCGGGTCACGCAATACCTTGAGCGCCACCGGTCGCTGAAGGACCGTGTCTTCGGTCAGAAACACGGCGCCCATGCCGCCCTCGCCGATACGCTCCATGAGGCGATAGCGCGTGCCGCCCAGGTCGGGCCAGCTCACGGCCTGGCGCAGGCGATCCACCGCGGCGTCCGAGATCATTCCGGATCGACTCCAAGCAGTCGGCGCGCCTCGCTGCGGAATTCCACGTCGTCACCCGACATGTCGTACAACTTCTCCAGCACGATCCTTCGAAATTCCCGCCGCGCCCAGGAGAGGTAATTCGTCACCTGCGTCACGGGCAGGTCGAACTCCTCGGCAAGCTGAGCGTAGGACGGCGCGGCCGGTGCGTCCGCCGCCAGTACGTCATAGCGCTCAAAAAGCGAGAACTGCACCGACTTGCCCAGCGATTCACAATGCCGCCGCAGCTCGGCCAACCCGACCTCGAACAGCCCACGCACCCACTCCTGCTCGAAATAGGCTGTCACGTCGCCATCCCGCGCCGCTGGGTGATGCTGGTATTCGCGTTCCGCGTCGGCGAAGTCCAGGCTGACGAGCTGCACGTCGCCGCCGCGCTTCAACCGCCGCGCCGCCTTGCGCTCGTTCGAGACGAAGGCGTCGATGCACGCCATCAGGAACGTGCGCAGCGCCGCCTTGCCGGCGTCATAGCGCCCGAAAATCTCCTTTTCCACCGCGTGTGCGAAAAAGCCCTGCGTCAGGTCTTTGGCTTCCTCGTTGCCGGCGTGCCACTTGAAGCGGATGTACTTGTAGACCGGTTTCCAGTAGCCCGCGATCAGCACGTCGATTGCCCGCCGCCGCGCCTCCGGGTCGCCGCCGGCCGCGGCGCGCACCGCCGACGCCCGCGTGGCCGGGAAGCGGCCTGCCGGGCCGCCGATGTCCGTATCGTGATCCATAGCGCGTTTTCGGGGAGCATCGGCGTCTCGCCGGTGCGCACCGGCGGGACGCCGATGCTCCCCATGCAAGTGCGAGAGCGCAATAAGCGACTAGTCGACCACCACGCCGTTGACCGAAACCACGACGCCGAAGGTGTCGCCTTCGCCGATGAACATGAACTCGATCGTGTCGCCGCAGGAAAAGTCATTGTCGCGTTCGAGCACGCGGGATTCGTCCGCCGTGACCAGCACGCCGCCGACGTCCTGCTCCGAGTCGTTGCTGAAGATCGAGCCGAGCTGCTCGCAGTCGATCAGGCGATTGAAACGCTCTGCGGGCAGGAGCGTCCCCGTGGTCAGGCGCTCGCTGGGGAACAGGCCGGCCAGGAAGCTGGTGTCGTTGTCGAATCGAATGTCGGGCAGCACGTTCAAGGCCGAGCTGTTTACGATGATGACGCGCACGACGTTTCCGATCGGCAGAAAAATGCCGCCATCCGGGCACCCGGCCGGGAGGGCAACGAGCGCAATCAGACCCAAAGCGGCGGCGGCAGTTGAACGGTTCTTCACAACAAGACTCCTTTCATGACCTTGGACGCGGCGCGGCTCGTGCGGCATACTCCCGCTTGACGGGCGCCTGCCGATCGTCGGACGCCATGCCAGCTCGAAGGCCATCGGCATGGCGCGGCGCAGTGATTGTATCGTCCGAGGTTTTCGAATGGCGTTGATGGTCGGAGTTTCGGGCGTGCGCGGCCTGGTCGGAAGCACGCTGACGCCTTCGCTGGTGCTGGAGTTCGCCCAGGCGTATGGCACGCTGCTGGGCGGCGGGCGCGTCGTGCTGGCGCGCGACTCGCGACCCAGCGGAGAGATGTTCGCCGCCGCCGCCGCCGCCGGGCTGGCGGCGGCCGGTTGTCACGTGACCCATCTCGGCATCGTCATGACGCCTGCGGTCGGCTTCGCCATCCGCGAGGGGAAATTTGCCGGCGGCGTCAGCATCACGGCCAGTCACAATCCGGCGGAGTGGAACGGCGTCAAGTTCCTGGACGAGCTGGGCGTCGCGCCAGACGCGGTGCGGGCCCGCGAGATCGCCGCGATTCGCAGTCAGGGCCGCCTGCGGAGCGTCGCGGAAAACTTCGGTGCGCTGACCAGCGACCCGAACGCCGGAGCGCGGCACGCCTCTGCCGTCCTCGCGCAGGTCGAGGTGAACACGGCGCCGTTGAAAGGCCTCAAGGTCGTCCTCGACAGCATCAACGGCGCCGGCTGCCTGCACACGCCAGCGTTTCTGAAAACGCTCGGCTGCGACGTCATTCACCTCAACGCTGCGCCCGACGGCCGCTTTTCGCATCCACCCGAGCCGATCCGCGAGAACCTGGGGCAGCTCTGCGCCGCGGTCCGCCGGCATCGCGCCGCCGCGGGCTTCGCCCAGGATCCGGACGCCGACCGGCTGGCGATCGTGGATGAGAATGGAACGTACATCGGCGAGGAATACACGCTGGCGCTGGCGGTCGAGTCGGTGCTGTCGCGAAGGCGCGGCCCGGTGGCCGCCAATTTCAGCACATCCCGCATGATCGACGACATCGCCCGCCGATATGAAGTGAACGTGTTTCGCACGCCCACCGGCGAATCGCACGTCGCCCGCGCCATGCTCGCCGCGGGCTGCGTCATCGGCGGCGAAGGCAACGGCGGCGTGATCGACCCACGCGTCTGCCTGGTGCGCGATTCGCTCTCCGCCATGAGCCTGGTGTTGCAGCGGATGGCCGCGACCGGAAAATCGCTGAGCGGACTGGCGGCCGACATCCCGGCATACGCGGTCGTGAAGCAGAAATTCGAGTGTCCGCCGGAGCGGATACAGGCGGCCGTGGCGGCCGTCGGCGCCGCGTTCGCGGGCGAGAAGCTGGACGCAACGGACGGCGTACGCGTTGACTTTCCGTCTGCATGGGTGCAGATTCGCGGATCAAACACCGAGCCGATCCTCCGCATCATCGCCGAGGCGCCGTGCGAGGCGGACGCGCAGGAGTTGATTCGCAAGACCCGCGCCGCGGCTGGATTCTGAAACAGTTGAGCCGGTCCTCTGCGGCCGACGCTACGGATAGGTCACTATGCACCGAAATATTCGCACGTTCGTCGTCATCCCTTCGCTGCCCGAGCCGCTCGAGCCCTTGCGGCAACTGGCCTACAACCTCTGGTGGTCGTGGACGCCGCCCGCCGCCGACCTGTTCCGCCGGCTCGATCTCGAGCTGTGGCGGAAGGTGAACCACAACCCGGTCGCCTTGCTGCAGCAGATTGACCAGTCGCGGCTCGAGGCCGCTTCGCGCGACGACGCGTACATGGCGCAGCTCCTGCGCGTGGTGGACGCTTTTTACATCTACATGAACGGGCGAACCTGGTTCGATGAGCACTACCCACAGGAGAAAGGCAGCATCATCGCCTACTTCTCACTCGAGTTCGGCCTGCACGAGAGCATCCCGATCTACTCCGGAGGCCTCGGCATTCTGGCGGGCGATCATCTGAAGTCGGCGTCCGATCTGGGCATCCCGCTCGCCGCCGTTGGTCTGATGTACCGCCAGGGGTACTTCCAGCAACAGCTCACCGAGGACGGCTGGCAGCTCGAGAGCTATCCGCCCCATGACTTTCACGGCTGGCCGGTCCAGCCGGCGCTGGACGACAAGAAGCAGCCGGTTCGCATTACGGTCATGCTGGGCCATTACCGCCTGACGGCCCAGGTCTGGCGCGTGCAGGTCGGACGCGTGACGCTCCACCTGCTCGACGCCGACATCCCCGAGAACAGCCCGGAGCTGCGGGCCGTCACCGGCAAGCTCTACGGCGGCGACCAGCTCATGCGCATTCGCCAGGAGATCCTCCTGGGAATCGGCGGCTATCGCGCCCTGCGGGCCGTCGGCATCACCCCCTCCGTGTGCCACATGAACGAGGGCCACGCGGCTTTCCTGGCGATCGAGCGCGTGCGGCAACTGATGCACGAGCACCAGTTGAGCTTCCGCGACGCGCGCGAGGCGGTCGCCGGCGGAAACCTCTTCACCACCCACACGCCCGTGCCGGCCGGCATCGACCGCTTCGACCCGCGCCTGGTCGAAGATCAGCTCGGCTGGATGGCGGGCGAGCTGGGGCTGGACCTGCGCGGCCTGCTGGCGATGGGCCGCGAAGACCCCGGCCACGCACAGGAAACCTTCTGCATGCCGATCCTCGCGCTGCGCATGTCGTATCGCAGCAACGGCGTGAGCAAGCTGCACGGCGAGGTCGCCCGCGGCATGTGGCAGAGCTACTGGCCGCAGGTGCCGCGCGAGGAAGTGCCGCTGATTCACGTCACCAACGGCATCCACACGCGCAGTTGGACCAGCGCCCAGATGAACGAGCTGCTGGAGCAGTATCTCGGGCCGAATTGGGCCGAGTCCCCGCCGGACGACGCGCTCTGGCAGCGGATCGACAGCATCCCGGACGCCGAGCTGTGGCGCGTCCACGTACGCTGCCGCGAGCGCATGATCGCCGACGTGCGCAATCGCGTGCGCGACCAGCTCAAGCGCCGCGGCGCCCCGCCGGCCGAAGTCCGCGCCGCTGACGAAATTCTCGATCCCGAAACGCTGACCATCGGCTTCGCGCGGCGCTTCGCGCCCTACAAGCGCGCCACGCTGCTCTTCCGCAATCCACAGCGGCTGGCGGCGCTGCTGTCCGACGATCAGTATCCGGTGCAGTTCATCTTCGCCGGCAAGGCGCATCCGGCCGACGGCGCCGGCAAGGAACTCATCAAGCAGATCAGCGCCATGTGCATGCGGCCCGAGTTCCGCCGCCGCATCGTCTTCCTCGAAAACTACGAAATGTCCATGGCCCGCGAGCTGGTGCAGGGCGTGGATATGTGGCTCAACAACCCGCTCCGCCTGCACGAGGCCAGCGGAACCAGCGGCATGAAAGTGCCGCCCAACGGCGGCCTGAATCTATCGTGTCTCGACGGGTGGTGGCCCGAGGCCTTCAACGGCGAGAACGGCTGGGTCATCGGCGACGGGCGCATCTATGACGACCTGGGATACCAGGATCACGTCGAGGCCGAGTCGCTCTATAACCTGCTCGAACGCGAAATCATCCCGATGTTCTATCGCCGCACGAAGGAAAACGTGCCGCGCGCCTGGCTGGGGCGGATGAAGGCGTCGATGAAGACCATCGTGCCCGCCTACAGCACCAACCGCATGCTGCGCGACTACACCACGCGCATGTACCTGCCGGCTCTGCGGCGGACGCGGCGCTTCGCCGAGCAGGAATTCAGCTCGGCCAAGACGCTGGCGACGTGGAAGGAGTCCCTGCGCGCCCAGTGGCACCAGGTCCGCGTGACCGAAGTCGTGGCCGCGGACAAGGACGTCGTGAAGGTCGGCGATCAGCTCGAGGTCCGCGCCCGCGTGCACCTCGGCTCCGTCAAACCGGAAGACGTCGCCGTCGAAGCCTATTTCGGCCCGATCGGCCCCGGCGGCGAATTCACCGAAGGCCGGGCCGTGCCGCTCAAATACGCCAACGGCGACGCCGGCGCCGAGCACTGGTTCGCCGGCACCGTCCCGTGCAGCAGCAGCGGGCAGCAGGGCTACGCCATCCGCGTGGTGCCCAACAACGAGGATCTCGCGGATCGCTACGATCAGGGGCTGGTCGTGTGGGCCTGACGATGCGGCGTCATGGCCCGAGCCGCTCCAGTTCCTGCATCACCGCCTCGATCAGCGGGCGCAGCGTCTTCTCCGAGAAATCAAACCGGCAGCCGGCCGCCGCGAACAGCTCCGGAACCGGGCGCGACCCGCCCAGCGCCAGCCCGTTGCGATAGAAGCTGACCGCCTGCTCAAAATCACGCCGCGAATTGAGCCAGACCTGCAGCGCTCCGAGCTGCGCGATCCCGTACTCCACGTAGTAGAACGGCACCTCGTAGAGGTGCAGCTTGCGCTGCCATGAGAGCCGGTCGAAGCGCTCCAGCCCGCTCCAGTCGACGTCGCCGCCGAAGCGCCGCGTCAGTTGCTGCCAGTGGCCGCTCCACTCTTCGGGCCCTTCGCCGATGTGCGTGTAAACGTGATGTTGAAACGCGTCGATGCGGGCCATGAACGGGAAGAACCGCACGATCTTCTCGAAGAATTGCCGCGTCGCCCGTCGCCGGTCATCGTCGCTGTAGAACACGTGCATGTACGGCAGCGCCAAACACTCCATTCCCATCGACGCCACTTCCGAGAATTCGATCGGGGCGTGGCGATACGCCAGCAACGGCTCGCTGCGGCACGCCCAGGTATGAAACGCGTGCCCGCCCTCGTGCAGCAGCGTGCGCACGTCGTCGTCCGTGCCGACCGCGTTCATGAAAATAAACGGCAGCCGCCGCTCGTGATACGTCGCCTGGTAGCCGCCCGGCGCTTTGCCCTTGCGGTTGCCGAGGTCCAGCGAGCTGGCGTCACGCAGCGCGTCGAAGACCTTGCCCAGCTCGACATGCACACGGCGGAAGATGCTGCCGCAGTTGTCGATCAGTTGCTGCTCGCTGTCGAACGGACGCAGGGGCGGCAGGTTGTCCGGATCGACCGACAGGTCCCACGGCCGCAGCGCCGCCAGCCCCAGCTTCTTGCGGCGCTGCTCGGAAAGCTGCCGGGCCGCGGGCACGACGACGCGCTCGATCGCGTCGTGAAAGGCCAGGCAGTCGTCGGGCGTGTAGTCGAAGCGCTCGTAGTGCTTGAACTGGTACTCGCGGAAATCGCGGCAATGCGCGTTCGTCGCGATGCGGTCGCGCAGTCCCACCATCTTGCGATACAGCTCGGTCAGCGCAGCGCCATCCGCGAGATAACGCTCGCCCGCCAGCCGCCAGGTCGCCTCCCGCGCCGCCCGATCCGGCTCCTCCAGGTAGCGGCCGATCTGGGCGATCGTCTGCTCGCGCCCGTCGTACTGCACCGTCATCGCCCCGGTGATTTTCTGGTAATCCGCCTGCAGCAGCTCGTCCTCAGTCTGCAAGGCGACGTTCTCATCGCGATACAGCTCGATCGCGTTGCGCACGCTGCGCAGCAGCACCTCGTAACGCTTCGCCGGCAACTCAAACCGGCCGGCCAGCTCCGCCAGCCGCCGCCGCAGACGGTCATGCCACGGCTCGCGGTGCGGCTTCACCTCTTCGATGAACTGCCGGAAACGCTCCTGGCGCTGGGCGTCGTCGGTCTGGCAGGTCATGGCGATGTAGCGGCCGGTGCCCTCCTCGTCGAAGCAGGCGTCCAGCTCGCTCCAGTCGCGCAGCCAGCGTTCGAGCTGATCCTGCGAAGCGACCGGGCGCTCGCTCAACTCGCGATAGTAGTTCTCGGCGACGCTCCAGCGGCCGAAATCGGCCTCGGCCGCGACAAACGTGCGCGGAAACTCGCGCGGGGAGGGCTGGGTTTGCATCGATTGATGTTATCTTGAGCCGCGCATTCCCGCGACGGCTCAGTGCTGGCCGAGGGTACGTGATTGGAAGCGACCCCAGCCCGTCGGGTGTGTTGGCGTCGCGGGGCGAGCCCTCGCCCGGAGGGCGCACGGTCGTTGCCAGGGGCGTTCAGCCCCTGGTTAGCACCCCTCTATTGCATCGCCCGGAGGGCGAACGAGCCGACGAGATTCATCCGCCCTCCGGGCGGAAAAACGAGGGGGCCAACTACCAGGGACTGAAGTCCCTGGCAACACACGCGCGCCCTCCGGGCGAAAAGATGAAGCGCCAGTCGCTAACCGCTGACTGCCGCCGGTACCGGCGACAATGCCGCCGTCCCGCACTCCGGACAGCGCTCCGGCGTCGCCCGCAGGTCGTAGCCGCACATGCGGCAGCAGCCTCGGAACGCGCGCCGCCGGGCGCGGATGACTGACACGAGCGGAAATGTCGGGATAAGTGCGCCGACCGCCGTGGGAAACCAGAGTGGGAACGAGACGCCGGCTGTTCCGGCGGGACATGGGTGTGCGCCGGTGAACTGCGGGGGGGCGATGGGTTCCCGCCAGGAACGCCACTTCGTGCAATTGCGTCGCATCCGATCGAGCGCGTCTGGCGATCCGGCTAGCGCCACAGCAAACAAGTCGCGCCAGCGAGACATGTAGAGGCCGGATCGCTCGCCCTCAACGGTCGAGTATTGACAGCCGGCGACGTGGTTTGTTCTATTCCATTGAAGTTGAAACCCGCCCAGATGGGCACGCACGTACAACCAATGTTGCGATGCCGAATCCCGCGGCGACAACGCAGAGTATCCGCCGATCGCCCAGATTTCGCTCGCCCCCCAAAGCGCCGCCGAAAGCAGCAACGGCATGAACGCCGCCACGAAGAGCACCCGTCGCAGCCAACGTCGGCGCGTCTTCACTGCGATTCACTCCCGATTCCACCGTCGCCGGCGACGCGCGCCGCTTCGGGCGCGGGTTGTGGCACGCTCGTCCCGCACTCCGGACACCGCTCCGGCGTCGTCCGCAGGTCGTAGCCACACGTGCGGCAGGCGCCGATTCGCCGCGCCGCGAACTACTTGTCGAGATCAGATTGCTCGCGCGCTTCAATCTCGCGCAAGAGTTCGTTAACGGTGAGTCCGGCAAGCGCCGCTTGCCGCTGGCGCGTGTAGTCGCCCTCTCCGGAATCGTACTGATGCAGGAAGCGGATCGCGTCCGCGGCGCCGAGCCGCTCGACCAGCGCGCGAAACCCCTCGCGCCGAATCTCGACCGGGCTACGCGGTTTCGCCGCCATGCTCATGCTCCAGAATCCACGGCGCCGGGTTCACAACCCGAACCGGCGACGGGGGCGACAGCCGGGCCGCACGCCGGACGAACGCGTCGTCCACCGTGAAGAGTATATCGCACGGAACCGACTCGGCGTACGCGAGATGCAGCGCATCGAGCGGATCCAACTTCCCTTGTTCCAGCGCAAGCGCTCGTCTTCCAATATCGGACGAAAGGGGAATGTGCCGGCAGGCGCGGCCTGCAAGCTCACGCACGGCCTCGCGGCGATCAAAATCTGCGACCCGGATCAGTTCGGAATCTGCCGCCCCGCTTGTGAGAAGCTGAAACTCGCCGCGTTCCACTCGTTCCAGAATTGCCTGAACGGCGTCGCTCTCCAGCCGAATCCGCTGCCGCGACTGATCGTCAAACGGCCGGTTCAGGCAGCAAACGTCCAGGTAGATTTGCATGGTGGCAGCATAAGCCCGGCCTAGCTAGGCAACGCTGTCGCAGTCGCAGCCACCGCGGGACGGATGCGCCACCGTCCCGCACTCCGGACAGCGCTCCGGCGTCGCCTGCAGGTCGTAGCCGCACGCGCGGCAGCAGCCGATCCGCCGGCGGAGGCGATTTCGCCGCCAGAAAAACGCCGGAACCAGGACGCCCGGGGAGAGGAGGGACATGAGGAACCAGTGCGGAACGCTCAGAAAGAACTCATACGGTCTTTGGTTTGACTTCGGGAATACATCGAACCTCGGCGTGTATCTCCACCGAAACACCGGACTGATCGGGTCATTTGGTGCGATCTTGAACGTCCATCGATGCCAGTACGGCGGCGGGTTCCGTGCCGTTCCGTCCGGATTTGTGCAGCCGTGCTTCCGCGGTGCTCGAAATACTCGGATCGCTCCGCCCACCGATGCCACGGACCAGGTTAAGTGCATATCGCCGTGCTGGCTGAATCTCTGGATTCCGTCAATGAACCACGTGCTTCGCACCCAGAAGACGGCGAGGGCGCTTTCAGCAAGCAGGCTGACGCAGAAAAGGGTGATGCCGAGACCGCGTAACATCATCGTCTCGAGAATCGTGCCGCATATTCTACGCTGGCGAGGGGCCCGGGATGCGAACAAGGTGCGTTGGCGTCGCGGCGACCGGTATGAACGCGACGGCCAGCGGCCGACGCAGCAGCGGAGGGCGAGCCAGATTCGCCCGGAGGGCGCACGATCGTTGCCAGGGGCATTCAGCCCCTGGTTGGCCCACCTCGATGAAGTCGCCCGGAGGGCGAACGAGCCGCCGAGATTCATTCGCCCTCCGGGCGGAAAAACGAGTGAGCCGACCACCAGGGACTGAAGTCCATGGCAACGCACGCGCGCCCTCCGGGCGAAAAGATCAAGCGCCAATCGCTAACCGCTGACTGCCGCCGGTACGGGCGACCGCCGATCCGAGTTCACCAACGAGGGACGTCGACCCGCCGCTCGGCGCGGCGGGTTCGGAAAGAGGGAGCCCCACTACCGACAACAGCAGACTACCAAGCTGCCAGGCACGCCTTGTCCGTGTCACGCTTCGCAGCTACGCTCTGGGCGGCAAGAACGCGAATTCAGTCAGGAGCCGCATGGCCGAACAGCCAGCCCATGAACCGACGTTCGATCCGGCTGAATCAGCGGCGTCCGCGTCGTCCGCCGCCGCACCGGTGCTGCCGGCGATGGACGACGTTCAGGCGGTCGCCCGGCTGCGCGAGGCGTACGCGGTCATTCGCGAGGAGCTCTCGCGCGTGATCGTCGGGCAGCAGGAGGTCATCGATCAACTTCTGATTGCGCTCTTCGCCCGCGGGCATGTCATTCTGGAGGGCGTGCCGGGGCTGGCCAAGACGCTGCTGATCAGCTCGCTGGCGCGCTGCCTGGGACTCGAGTTTCGCCGCATTCAGTTCACACCCGACCTGATGCCGTCGGACATCACCGGCACGGAGGTGATCCAGGAAGATCGCCGCACCGGGCAGCGCTCCTTCCGATTTCTGCCGGGGCCGATTTTCGCGAACGTGCTGCTGGCGGACGAAATCAACCGCACGCCGCCCAAGACGCAGGCGGCGCTCCTGGAAGCGATGCAGGAGCGGCAGGTGACGGTGGGCGGCGTGAACCACGCGATTGCGCCGCCGTTCTTCGTGCTGGCGACCCAGAACCCGATTGAGCAGGAAGGGACGTATCCGCTGCCCGAGGCGCAGCAGGATCGTTTCATGTTCAAGGTGCTGGTCGACTATCCCAGCTACGACGACGAGTACCTCATCGCGCAGCGCACCACCGGCGAAGGCCTGCCCGAGCCGCGCATCATTCTCTCGCGCGAGGAAATCCTGCTGTTGCAGATGGTCGTCCGCCGCGTGCCGACGGCGGCGAGCATCATCCATCACGCGCTCGATCTCGTGCGGCGGACGCGGCCGGCGGACTCGCATCACGCCGGAGACGGCCGCGCCAAGCCGGGAGGCGGCGGGCACGACGTGGTGAAACAGATGGTGACGTTCGGGGCCGGGCCGCGCGCGGTGCAGTTCATCCTGCTGGGCGCGAAGGCCCGCGCGGTGATGCTCGGCCGCAATCACGTCAGCCTGGAGGATGTCCGCGCCATGGCGCATCCGGTGCTGCGGCATCGCATCATCACCAATTACGCGGCCGAGGCCGAGGGCTTCTCGCCTGACCGGATCATCGACGAAGTGCTGGCGAGCGTGCCTGCGCGCGAAGGGAGCGAAGCCGCGCATGCCGGCGTCGCGGAAGTACTTAAAGCCTGAAGTCGTCGCACGCCTGCGCGGCCTGGAGCTGCGCAGCCGCCGGGCCGTCACCGGCGTGCTGTCGGGCATGCACCGCAGCGTGTACCACGGCTACAGCGTGGAGTTTGCCGAGCACCGCCCCTACGTCGCCGGCGACGACCTGCGGCACATCGACTGGCGGCTCTTCGGCCGCAAGGACCGCTTCTTCATCAAGCAGTACGAAGAAGAGACCAACCTGCGCTGCAATTTCCTGCTCGATACGTCGAGCTCGATGGCCTTCGGCGGCGGCGGGGTGAGCAAGTTCGAGTACGCGGCGGCCCTGGCGGCGTCGATGGCGTATCTGGTCAGCGAGCAGCACGACGCGATCGGACTCATCACATTCGACAGCCGGGTGCGTACGAATCTTCCCGAGACGACCGGGCATCAGCAGCTCCTCAACTTTCTGGCCCTGCTGGATGACGCCGCGCCCGAGGGGCAGACGGACGTCAAGATGCTCTTTCACCGGCTGGCCGAGCAGCTCCGGCGGCGCTCGGTGGTGGTGCTGATCTCCGATCTGCTGGCCGACATCGACGCGGTGGCGGACGGGCTGGAGCACTTGTGCCACACCGGCCACGAGCTGATCGTCTTTCACACGCTCGATCCCAGCGAGTGGGATTTCCCGTTCGTTGAGAACGTGATGTTTGAAGGGCTGGAAGACGAGCTGCGGCTTTTGGCCGATCCGCAGGCGCTGCGAGCCAGCTACATGGCCGCGGTCGAGCGCTTCTGCACGCGCGTCAAGACGGTCTGTCTCAAGCACCGCGCCGACTACGTCGCGGTCAACACGCGCGATCCGGTGGAGGTCGTGCTCTCCGGCTATCTCAGCCGCCGCGCGGGGGCTGCGGCCCCGCCGGCGCGCGGCACTGCGGGCGGAGGCGGCCGGTCGTGAGCGGGGCGATCCTGGCGCTGGGCGTCATCAACGCCGGCCTGCTGGCGGGGCTGGGTCTGGCGCTCGTCCCGGTCATCATTCACTTCCTCTCGCGCCGCCGTTATCGCCGCATGCCCTGGGCGGCGACGGTTTTTCTGCTCGAAGCGGAGAAAGAGAACCGTCGGCGGGTGCGCTTTGAGCAGTGGCTGCTCCTGGCGCTGCGCTGCCTGGCGATGGCGCTCCTGGCGTTGCTGGTGGCCCGGCCGTTCGCGCGCGCCGGGATCGTCGGTTCGCTGCTCGGCAGCGGGGCTGCGGCCCAGCGGATCATCGTCCTCGACGACTCCGCCAGCAGCGGTTACCGCGCCACCACCCGCAGCGATCTGGAACGCATCTGCGAGGCGGCCACACGCCTGCTGGCCTGGCTGCGCGAAGAATCGCCCCAGGACGCCGTGAGCGTGTGGCTCACGTCGCGCGACGCGGAGCCGCTCGTTTCTCGCACGCCGCTGGAATCGATCAGCGTCGAGTCGGTTCGCGCGAAGCTGGGCGAGCTCCGCCCGGCGGCGCTGCGCGCCCGGCCGGCCCGCGTCCTGAAATCCATCTTCGCCCGGACGGCGCTGGGCAGCGTGGCGGAGATGTACCTGCTTTCCGATTTTCAGCGCAGCGACTGGCTCGAGGGTCCGGACGCCGCGTCGGTCGCGCTGGATTCATTGCGCGGCGCGGCGGGCAAGGATGCTCCGTCGATCGTGCTGGCGCCCGTCGGCGAGGCGGTGCGTCCGAATCTCGCGATCCTCGAAATCGCTCCGACTCGGCCGCAGACGATCGCCGGGCTGCCGGCGCTGATCGAGGCGGTCGTCGCGAACCTGACGACGCGGCCGCTCAAGGACGCCGCGCTGGCCGTCGCGCTGGATCGCGCCGCTGTGCCGGCGGCGCCGATCGAGCCGATTGAACCCGGCGGTCGCGGCCGCGTGCTGCTTGAAGTGACATTTCCGGATGAGGGGTTTCATGAGCTGTCCGTCTCGCTGACGGCCAATGACACGCTGTCGGTGGATGACCTGCGCCGCGCGAGCTTCTGGGTGCGCCCGGCGATCTCGGTGCTGCTCATCAATGGCCAGCCGGCCGCCGACCCGGCCACGGACGAAGTCGCGCTCCTGCGCTACGCGCTGGCGCCGCCCGGACCCTTCTCGTCGGGTGTCAACGTCGAAGTCATCACGGCGGACGAGCTGGAGACATCCGACCTGGGCCGTTTCGAAGCGGTGCTGGCGTGCAACATCGCCGCGCCGACCGAGGGCGCCGCGGCGGCGCTGGTGCGCTACGTGCAGGCCGGCGGCGGGGTGGTCTTTTTTCTGGGTGAAAACACGGGCGATCCGGATGGGTTCAACCGGGCGCTGTTCGACGAAGGCCGCGGCGTGCTGCCGGCGCCGCTCGTGTCGCGCGCGGCGGTGGGAGGCGACGGAGTCGGGCTGGTGCGGGTCGGCGCGCATCCGATCACCGCGATGTTCCCTGCCGGCGCCGAGTCAATCTCCGAGTACGTCCATTTTCGCGAGTTCTATCGCTGCGCCGAGCCGGGCGGCGCGGATGCCGGAAAGGCCGGCGCCGACGGACGCGAGGCGCCGCGCGATTCCACTGGAGCGGCGGCCGCGCCGGCTTCGGCGCCGGCCTCCAGCGCGGCGAGCGTCGTGGCGCGCTACCTGGATGCCGAGAACTCCGCCGCCTGGGTGGAGCGCGTCATCGGCCGCGGCCGCGCGATGCTGTTCACGTCGACGATCGACCAGGATTGGAACGACTGGGCCCGCGCGCCGGACGGCAGCTACGTGGTCACGCTGCTGGAGCTGGTGCAGCATGTCGCCCGCCGCAGTCCGCACGCAATGTCCTATGACGCCGGCGAGGCGCTGGAGCTGGCCGTGTCGCCGGAAGCGTACGATCCGACCGCGGTCTTCAAATCGCCTGCATTTCCTGAGGTGCCCTCGACGCCGGCGCGCGTGCGTGAATCGGAGTTGCTGCCCGGACAACTGATGACGCTCGTCGGCCCGCCGGCCGATGCGATCGGCGCCTGGCAGATCGAGCTGCGGACGCGCGACGGACGCGAGGAAGTCCGGCCGTTGTGCGTGAATCTCGATCCGCGTGAATCCGACCTGACCCCGGCTTCCAGCGCTGAACTGGAAGCGCTCTTTCGCGGGCTGCCGCTGCGCATCGCCTCCGTCGACCAGTTCCTGACCGGGCGCGAGCGCGGCCGCTACGAAATCTGGCCCACCGTCCTGCTCGTGCTGGTCGGCGTGCTCCTGATGGAGCAGACGCTGGCCTGGTGGTTCGGCCGCGCGCCCGCGGGCGGTCTGCCGGCGGGACCCTCGCGCTTCGCGCGCCGGGGGCGGCGGTGATGATCCTGGCTCAGAACGACGAGAGCGTTCGCCGCGCGTTCGAATGGGATAACGCGCCCGAGGGCTGGCCGGCTCTGCTGGCGCTCTTGGCTCTGCTGGCGATCGGCTACGCCGTGATCTGGCTGTATCGCCGAGAGGGGCGCGAGGGCGCCGGGCCGGCGCTGCGGCTGGTGCTGGCGGGGCTGCGCTGCGCGGTGGTGGGCGCCCTGGCAGTGATCTGGCTGGACCCGGTGATCGCGACGTACAACGTCCGCACGATTCACGCCCGGGTCGCGGTCGTCACCGACGTATCCACAAGCATGAGCGTGTCCGACCCTCTCCAGAGCGCCGCCGGCGGCACGCGGTTGGAGCGCGTGGAGGAGCTGTACTCGGCGGGCAATCATGCCTGGCTGCGGCGCCTGGCTGAAAACAACCAGCTTGCGCTGTACGCCTTCGGGGAAGAAACCGCGGCGCTGGCGGCGCCGTGGGAATCGGGCGCCGGCGGGCTGGCCGCGGCGCCGGTCGGACGCGGCCGCAGCGACGCGGCCCTGGCCGTCGCACACGCCTTCGAGGACCGCAGCGAGCAGCCCATGGCGGCGGTCATCCTGGTGTCCGACGGCCAGTTCAACAAAGGCGCCGCGGCCGAGGACATCGCCGCCCACGCGCGGCGCTTCAAGAGTCCCATTTACGCCATCGGCGTCGGCGCCGCCGTCGAGCCGCCGAACCTGCGCGTGGTTGAGATCGCCGCCCCGCCGACGGCGCCGACCGGCGACCCTTTCCAGATCCGCGTGCAGGCGGCCGCGAGCGGCATCGACAGCGCCAGCGCCGAAATTGAGCTGACGGTCCAGGCGGCGCAAGAGGCCGCCGCTGCCGGCGAGCCGCCGGCCGTCGTTGCGCGGCGCAGCGTGACGCTCACGCCCGACGCGCCGCAGACGGTGGATTTCGAGGTGACGCCCGGCCCCCCGGGTTCCTACGTGTATCGCGTCCGGATCGAGCCGCTGGCGGACGAGCCGGTGCTGCTCGACAACGCGCGCGACGCGGGCGTCGAGGTGCTCGACCAGCGGCTGCGCGTGCTGCTGGTGACCGGCGGACCCTCGTATGAGTATCGCTACCTGACGCGGATGCTCGAGCGCGACCGCAGCGTGGATGTGAGCTGCTGGCTGCAATCGGCCGACGTGCAGGCGGTGCGCGACGGCGACGTCGTGATCCGCGAGTTGCCGCGCCGGCCCGAAGAGGTGTTCGGATATGACGCGATCATTCTGCTCGACCCGAACCCGGAGGAATTCGACCAGGCCCTGGCGCTGACGTTGCGGCGGTTCGTGGATGAGTTCGGTGGCGGGCTGCTCGTGCAGGCCGGCCCGCATCATTCGGCGCGATTCATGCGCGACGCGCGCCTGGCCGACCTGGTTGCGATCCTGCCCATCACGCCGGACCCCGAAGCCGACGTGCGGTTGACCGAGCAGGGGACGTTTCGCACGCGCGCCGTGGCGATCGAACCCGCCGAGCAGAATCGGACGCACCCGCTCGTGTCGCTGGCCTCCGACGCGGCCGGCAATCGCGAGGTGTGGCGCGCCCTGCCGGGCGTCTCCTGGCACCTGCCTGTGCTCAAGCCCAAGCCGATCGCCACGGTCCTGCTGGAGACTCCCGGCGGCGGCGGCGAGCCGGAGTGCCTGATGGCCGTTCAACCGGTGGGCGCCGGACGAACCGCGTTTCTGGGCTTCAATACGACGTGGCGCTGGCGCGGCACGGCGGAGCGCTGTTTCAATCAGTTCTGGGTGCAGGTTGTGCGTTACCTGTCGCAGGCGCGGCGCGAGGCCGTCAGCAAGCGCGGCACGATTTCGCTGGACCGGGCCACGATTTTCGTGGGCGACTACGTGACGGTCGAGGCGCGCGTGCTCGATCCGCAGTACAACCCGTGGCACGAACCGCAGGTGGAGGCGACCCTCAAGTCCGGCGACGCCGCCGAGCGGGCGACGCTGCTCTCAGCCATTCCCGGGCGCGAGGGCTGGTTTGCCGGCCGCGTGCTCTTTGACCACGAGGGATCGACGCTCATTCGCGTGAAGCTGCCGGGAGGCGAGGGCCGGCCGGAAAACTCCGCAGACGAAAGGCCGGAGGCCGGTCCCGCGGCGCTGACGAAACGCGTCCTGGTGCAGCAGCCGGACTACGAACTGCGCGCGCTGCGGATGCGCGAGGATGTATTGCGCGAACTGGCGCTTCAGACCGGCGGAGAGTTCTTCACGCTTGACGACGCCGGCGGTCTGCCGAGTCTCATTAAGAAAGCGTCGCAGACGCTGCGGACGCCCGGTCCGAAGCTGGCTCAGTGGGATCGCGGCTGGGTGCTGGCGGTGCTGGCCGGGCTGCTGGCCGTGGAGTGGTGGGTGAGACGGAGGAACCATCTGTTGTGAGCACGCGCCCGCTGGACGAGCTGGATCTCCTGATCGCGCAGCGCGTCTACGCGCCGCTGGATCGCCTGCGCACGCGCTGCAGGCTCTATCTGGCGCTTCGCGGCGCCGTGCGGCTGGGGCTGACGGTCGGCGGCGCGTGCCTGGTACAGTTGCTGCTCGACTACTTCCTGCGGTTCTCAATCGACCAGCGCGGCGCGCTGAATGCCGCGATTACCGTGCTTTGGAGCTACGTCTTCTACCGAACGATCGCCATGCCGTTGCTGCGGCCGCTGGCCGACGCCGACCTGGCGGCCTGGGTGGACCGAGTGAATCCGGCGCTGCACAACCACCTGGCGACGGCCGTGCAACTGGCCGCGCGTCGGCGGGCCGGCCGCGTCTCGATTGACGCTGAATCGCCGCAACTGATCGAGTTGGTGTTGAAACAGGCCTGCGAGCTGGCCGACCGGCACCCCTTCACCGATGCACTCGATCACGGCCGCGCCCGGCGCCGGGCGATCGACCTCGCCGTGCTTGCGGCGCTGTCCGCCGCGGCGCCGCTGCTCATGCCGGATGCCATCGGCACGTGGTTCTCGCGAAACTGGTTGCTCCAGGACCGCGCCTGGCCGCAGCGGACGCGCATTACGCCTGACGGCTTCGACGAGGCCGGCCGACGCCGCCTGCCGCGCGGCGAGGAACTCGAGATTATCGCCGACGTCCAAGGCGATATGCCCGCGTCGGCGACGCTGTACTGGCAGACTGCGAGCGGCCGCGGCGGGCGCGAGACCATGAACCTGCTGGGCGACACGCGGCTGCTGGCCGCGCTGGGGCCGCTGGCCGAGGACGTGCGTTTTTCGATCCGCGGCGGCGACGAGCGGACGCGCGAGTACATAGTCGAGGCGGTCGATCGACCGACGGTCACCAATTCCGTGGCGCGCATCATTCCGCCGGCCTACACCCGGCTCGATGTGGTCGAGCTGGAGCATGAGACCGTGATTGAGATATTGAAAGGCGGAGCGCTCGAAATCGACGCGCGGGTCAACAAGCCGCTGCAATCGGCGCGCCTGGTCGGACTGAGCCAGCCGGCCGAGGGCGCGGAGGTGCAGCTCGACGCCGACCCGCGCGGCCAGCCGATGGTGAAGCTGCGCTGGGACGCTCCGCTATCGGGCGCCTACCGCTTCGATCTGCTCGACCAGGACGGTCTTTCCAACCGCAACCCCGTCCGCTACACGCTCAAAATCGTCGCGGATCAGCCGCCGGCCGTGAAGCTGGAGCTGCGCGGCGTGGGTGAGATCATCACGCCGCAGGCGGTTTTTCCGGCGGTGAGCGAATCCCGCGACGTCTACGGATTGAGCGGCGCGAAGTTGCTCATTCAGCGTGCGGACGCGGCGCCGCTGCACGTGCCGGCGCCCGGCTTCGAAGCCGGGATGCGCGAATTGCAGTCCGAAGTGGCGGTGGACGCCGCCGCGCTGGGCGTAAAGCCGGCCGAGCGGTTGCGGATCTGGGCGGAAGCGACCGATTTTGACCCGGCCGGACCAAACATCGGGCGCTCGCCGGCGCTCGAGCTGCGCGTCGTCAGCCGCGATGAATTCGGCGTTGAAATGGCGCGACGGGAGATCGAACTTCGCCGGGAGATGGAGACGCTGGCCAGCGGCCAGCGTAGCGTGCGCGAGACCGTGGTGCGGCTGCTGGGCGACCTGGGCGATGGGCAGGTCCCCGGGTCGGCTGAATCGCAGCGGCTCTTGGGCCTGATTCGCCGACAGGCGACGCACGCGGGCCGGATCCGGTCGATCGCGCAACGCTTCGAGCAGATTCTGGCTGAGATGCAGACCAGCCGAACCGCCCGTCCGGCTGACGAGCGGCGTATGGTGGATCGCCTCGCCCGGCCGCTGCGGGCCATTGCCGACACGGACCTGCCGGCGGCGTCGGACGCCCTGGCGGCGCTGCGCATGCAGACGGATGCCCAGACCCGAAAGTCGGCGTTGCAGCAGCAGGAGCAGGTGCTGGCCCGGCTCAGCGCGGTGCTGGCCAACATGCTGGAGTGGGAAGGCTTTCAGGAAGCCGTATCGTTGCTGGAAGACCTGATCACCGAGCAGTCGGATGTTCACTCGGCGACGCTGGAGGCCATGCGGCGGCGGCTGCGCAACATCCTGGAACTGGATGATTCTGAAGAAGTTGCGCCGGCCACGCAACCGAAACCATAGAATATCCGTGTGGCGCGGCCGCCGCGCCGAAGGTCGTGAAGCATGCGGACGATGGTCGCATATCTCGTCGCGTTTGCCGCCTGCGCGAGTGCGGGACTGGCTCAATCTGCGCCCGCCGTCGATTCGCCCGCCGGCGACGCCGAACTTCCGGCGCGACAGCAGGTGGTGCGTGCGCGGCTGGAGCGGTTGGAGGGTCGCATCGTTCAGCTAGCCCGGCTGCTCAATGAGTCGGAGCCGGAAAAGGCCGAGCGTCTGCGCGACGCGCTCAAACGCGTCGGTGAGCAGCAGGTTGACCGCCGGATCGAGAAGCTAAGCGAGCTCCTGCAGTCGATGCAGCTTGGCGAGGCCGCCGGAAAGCAGAAGGAGCTGTTGACCGATCTGGCAGGAATCCTGACCGACCTGACCGATGCGCTGAGCGACGTCGAGCACAAGCGCAAAGAGCGCGAGCGGATCGAGTCGTTCAAGCGGTCGGTTGAGGCGGCGCTGAAACGGCAGCTCGACGCCCTCTACCAGACGCACCAGGCCTCTCTCCAGCGAAAACTCGCGGACGAGCTCCGCGCCGCAGCCGAAAAACTGGCCGAGCTGGCCGATCGGCAGGCGGAACTTCGCGAGAAGCCGTCGGAGTCGGCTCCGCAGCGCGCCCGGCTGCAGCAGGAGTTGGAGAACGCGGCCCGTGCGCAGGCCGCGGACCTCCAGGCCAAGACTGTCGACTCCCCCGAGGCGGCGCGTGAGCCGCTGGCCGAGTCCGCCGAAGACGTGGCCGAAGCGGCGCGGGCCATGGACGCGGCGCAGGACAATCTGCGTGGCGGCAACGCGCCTGCCGCCCGTGAGAGGCAGCAGGCCGCCGAAGAGCGGCTGCGGCGGGCGGTGCAGCGCCTGCGCGAGCAGGCGCAGGCGGCGGACGCGCGCGAGTCACTGCGGCAGGTGGAGCGTTTGCAGCGCGAGGCGGAGCAGGCGGCGGCCGAACTGGCCCAGCAGATGCTCCCTCAGAAGGGCGGAAAGCCGGCGGCGCCCGGGCGGCAATCGGTCGAGAACGCCCGGGAGCAGATGCAGAAGGCCGCCGACCGGCTTGGCGAGGACCAGCCCGAACCGGCCGAGAGCGCCGAACGCGAGGCGCTGGAGCAGCTTGAGAAAGCGCGCGACGAGTTGAGCGACGCGTTGCGGCAGGTGCGCCAGGATGAAGTGGAGGAGATGTTGACGGCGCTGGAGCAGCGCTTCCGGCGGCTGCTCGCGGAACAAGAGCAGCTTCGCACGGACGTGATCCTGCTCAGCGAAAAGAAGAAAGGCACGTGGACGCGGGACGATGATCAGGACCTGGCCAAGGCGGCTGCGGCGCAGCAGGCGCTCACGGAAGAGTGCCGCGGCGTGCAGCGCGTGCTGTCCGACGACGGCACAACCGTGGTCTTGCCGGAGCTGGTCGGGCGGTTGACGCGGGAGATGGCCGAGGTGTCCAGACGCCTGGGGGCGGGCCAGACCGGCGCGGACGTGATCCCCCGCATGGACGACATCCTCGCGTCGCTGCGCGAGATCCTCGATTCCATCGAGGCCCAGAAATCGGAGATCGAGCAGGATCGCGGCCGCAACGGCGGTGGCCCGTCGGGCGGCCGCGACGGCCCGCGCCCGCTGATTCCCGGCTCGGCAGAACTGAAGCTGCTCAGAAATCAACAGCAACGGATCAACAAGCGAACCAGCGATCTCGCGCAGCGCAACGCGGATTCGGCGGCGCCGGCCGCCGCGCATCAAGCAGAACTCGACGACCTGGCCCGCTGGCAGTCGCAGCTCGTGCAGCTCGCAAGGACGATGAATGAACGCCAGTAGCCGCTTGCCTGCGATAATGTGCAAGGCGCGAAGCGGCGCCGCGGCGCCGTCGCCGCTTCGAACCTGCGTGATCGCCGCGGTGTGTCTCGCCGGAATCCGAACCGGGATTGCGGATGCGGATGACCGGATCGAGCGGCTCAACGCCTCGTTTGTTCAGCACGTCGCCGGATTGGGCGCGGAGCACGCCGTCGCGGCTGCGGTGATTCGCCGCGAGGCTGAGGGGGGCGCGGCGAGCGACGCGGATTTCGTGCCGCAGGGGCTGGCGCTTCTGTTTCCGCGTTTTCGCGAGGCACTGGAGGCGTTCGACGCGGGGAATCTCGCGCAGGCGCAGGCCGGCTTTGAAGACGCGACGCGCCAGAGCGATCCCTACCTCTCTGCGGTCGCCGCCTACTTCGCCGCGCGTACGCATGTGCATTCCGGCCGGTTCGAAGAAGTGTTGCCGCTGCTCGAAGACCTGACTTCACGGCCCGACCTCGGCGAGCGCCTGTCGTTTGCGCCGCACAGTTTGCACCTGCTCGCGGCGGCGCAGTCGGCCACGCTGCGCTTCGACCAGGCGCTGGCGACGCTCGAGCATCTGCGCGCCGACTACCCCGACGCGCCCGAGCTGGTGCGCGTCGCCGCCAGAGAATTGCAGCTCGAAGTCGAACGACGCGAGCGCGGCAATCTCGACGAAGTGTCCGTCTACATGGACTACTCCGCCTCAAGACTGAAAGCCGCCGACAGCGGCGAGCGCGTCCAGGAGCGCCAGCAGCAGGTCATCGACATGCTCGACAACCTGATTGAGCAGGCCCAGCAGCAGGAAAGCCAGCAGCGCCAACAACAGCAGTCGTCGCCCGGCCACACGCCCGGCAACCAGCCGGCGGAGCAATCCACCGCTCCGCCGTCGGGCAGCGCGGATCCCGGCGAGCAGCACAAGGCCGCCAAGGCGGACCCCGGGCAAATGTGGGGCAGGCTGCCGCCCGCCGAGCGCGAGCGCGTCCTGCAGTCGCTGCGGGCGCGCTTCCCGTCACGCTACCGGCAGATTGTCGAGCAGTATTATCGTTCCACCGCGGAGCAGAAGTGATCCCGATCCAGCCTCCGGGCCTTGCGCGTTGCGTTCGAACCGGCGCCTGCGGGGCGTTTGCGCTCGGGCTTCTCGCAGCGGCCATCGCCCGCGGCGGCTGGCCGACCGTCCAACTCACGCTTCTCGACGGGCGTCAAGTTGCAGGCACACTCTCGGCCGTGGCGCCACGGCTGGAGCTTGGCACCTCCAGTGGCGACATTTCGTTCGCGTGGGAACAGGTTCTGGCGCTTCAAAACCAGCAGCCGGACTCGTCCGCCGCGGTCGGGTCCGACGACGGGCTGGTGTTTGAGCTGTCCGACGGCTCCGTCTTTCGCGGCAGGATCATCAGCACGACCGACAACGGCGTCGTCGTCGAGTTCGGCCGCGGGGCGACCTGTCGCCTTGATCCGACCATGTGCCGCGCGGTTCGCAACGACCGGGCGGCCGACGCGGCCCGTGCCAAGCTGGCCGACCTGCTGCGCGAGCGCCGCGAGCCGCAACCGGCCGAGGAGGCGCCTTCACCCGCGGAGGATGTGGCGGTCGTCGCCCGCAGGAGCGACGTGTTGGTGCTTCACGGCGGCGTGCGACGACTCGAGCAGGACGGGATCCGTTTCACGTGGGAGGGTCAGGAAGTTCACCTGCCCTGGGGACGCGTGGCGGGGCTGCTG
This sequence comes from Phycisphaerae bacterium RAS1, assembly GCA_007859745.1. NCBI lineage: Bacteria > Pseudomonadati > Planctomycetota > Phycisphaerae > Phycisphaerae bacterium RAS1. The sequence goes on from SMLU01000001.1 coordinate 2,593,811, forward strand.
CTGGGGCGACCGTCGCCGCGCAGCGGGGCTTCGCTCGTCACGTTGCGCACGGCGGACCGCTTCGCCGGGCGTCCCGTCGGCGGCGACGAAGACGGCCTGACGCTCCAATCACCGATTTTCGAGCGCCTGACGCTGGCGTGGGCGGATATCGAGCGCATCGAATGCCGCAGCGAGCGGCTGGTGTACCTGTCCGATCTGGCGCCGCGGCGCTACGACTTTGAGCCGCTCTTCGGCAAGGTCTGGCCGATCGGCGTCGATCGCTCGCTTTTCGGCGGACCGCTGTCGCTCGGCGGCAAGCCCCATTTGAAGGGAATAGCACTGCACAGCCGCTGCGAAGTCGCGTATCTCCTGGGCGGAAAATTCGATCAGTTCGCGGCGACGGTCGGCATCTGCGACGACGCCGGCCGACGCGGGGCGGCGCGGCTCATTTTCGTCGGCGACGGTCGCGTGCTATGGGAAGGCGACGTCGGCGGCGGTCAGCCCCCGCGGGAGATCACGGTGGACCTGCTGGACGTGCGCGAGCTGATGATTCGCGTTGACTACGGCGCTGATCTGGACCTGGCCGATCACGTGTGCATGGCACAGGCGCGGCTGATTCGATGATGGTGCGGCTACCAGTCCTGGGCACGATCGCCGGCCGGCTTGCAGTGATGCTGGCGACGCCGCTCCTGCCATCAATGGCCGCGGCCGACGACGTTCCGCTTTCCGATATCCGCGCCGCCGAGCAGCGGCGCGTCGACGTGCTGCAAACCGCCTCGCGATCCGTCGTCTGCATCTTCGCGGATAAGAGTCGTCGCGGCGGCGGCAGCGGCGTCATCATCGACCCCGCCGGTTTCGGCCTGACGAATTTCCACGTCGTTTCCGAGATGCTCGAAACCCGCCGCGGCTTCGGCGGGTTGGACGACGGGAACCTCTATCCGCTGCGCGTGCTGGGCGTCGACCCCGGCGGCGACGTGGCGATGTTCAAGCTCGACGGACGCGAGCGCTTCGACGCCGCGCCGCTCGCGGACGCCGATGCGCTCGTGCTGGGCCAGTGGGTGGCCGCTATTGGCAATCCGTTTCTGCTGGCCGAGGACTACTCGCCGACGATCACGCTGGGCATCGTCAGCGGCCTGCATCGCTACCAGGAGGGGGAAAACAACCTGCTGGAATACGCCGACTGCATTCAGGTGTCGACCTCGATCAACCCGGGCAACTCGGGCGGGCCGCTGTTCGACATGCAGGGTCGCGTGGTCGGGATCAACGGCCGCGGGTCGTTCGAGGAGCGCGGCCGCGTCAACGTCGGCCTGGGCTACGCCATCACGATCAACCAGATTCGCCGCTTTATTCCGGGATTGCGGGCCGGGCTGCTCGTCGAGCACGGGACGCTGGGCGCGACCGTGCGGCGGGCCGGCAGCGAGCTGATCTTTGACGCGGTGCAGCAACTTTCACCCGCGGACAAGGCCGGGGTCGAGCTGGGCGACCTGCTGCTGGCGGTGAACGACCGCCCGATGCGCACCGCGAACGACTTCAATAACGCGATCGCGGTGCTGCCGGCGAATTGGCCGGTTCGGCTGAAGGTGCGGCGCGAGCAGCGCGAGATCGAGGTGGCGGCGCGGCTGGAGCGCCTGCCGGCATCGCTGGGCGCACCATTTGTGCCTGATCGGAGTCTGGCGCTCGCGGAAATTCGGCGGTACATGCCGCCGTGCAAGGGGTTCGAACCGAACGCGGAGATCGAAATCGAAATCGAGACGGCGAACGAGCTTGCGCGATCCTCGCAGACCGTCGTGCTGCCGCCGCCCAGCGCAACGCAGCCGGCGGCGCTGACGGCTGAATCGGAGTACCTGGTGGAATGGCAGGCGGTGATCGGGCCGCTCGTCCGGGCGACCCCGCTGGACACCGCGTGGAATCTCATTGGCGCCGATGAGTTGGAGGGGTTCGTCGTCGTCGTGATCGAGCAGACCACGCCGAGCGGCCGGGCAGTTCGCTGGCATTTCGAGGCGGACAGCGGCCGCCTGCGGAGCGTAACCGTCGGCGGCGCCGTCATTCCCGGCGAGCGAACCTGGTCGACGGCCCATGACGCGCCGGATGCAGCTGCCTGCCTCCCGTCGAACTGGGTCCGCGAAGGCGACGGCTCGACGCGGAGCGTAAGCATCAAGCGAATCGGCCCGCGTCAGGCGGCGTCGCAACCGGCGGAGGTCGATCGATGATCGCGCTGGCGGTGATGCTCTTGCTGGGCGCGGCGGCGGCGTGCGCGGATCAACCCGCTTCCCCGTTTGCCGGCGCCATCGACGCCGCGCAAGCTCGCGTCGTCAAACTCTACGGTGGCGCGATCGGCCGCGAACAGGGCTACGGCTCGGGCGTGCTGGTTTCGGCGGACGGGAAGATCGTGACGGCGCTTTCATCGCTGCTCGAAGGCCGCAGCATCCGGGCGGTGCTGGCTGACGGCCGAGTGCTGACGGCCCGCGTCACGGCCCGCGACGAGCATCGCCAGCTCGCCATTCTCCAGGTGGAATCGGCGAACCTGCCCTATTTTGAGCTGGGATCGAGCGAGCATCTCGAGCCGGGGGATTGGGTCCTGAGCGCCGCGAACGCCTTCAAGGTGGCTGACGGGCCGGAAGCTGTGTCGGTCTCGGTCGGCGTCCTGGCGGGGCGGGCACGGCTCGAGGCGCGGCGCCGCGCACAGGATTTCCCATACGACGGCCTGGTTCTGCTGACGGATGTCATAATCGCCACGCCCGGCAGCGCGGGCGGCGCGCTGGTGGACGCCGAGGGCCGGCTTGTCGGCGTGATCGGCAAGTCCGTCACCAGCAAGCTCACGAACACGTTCGCGAATTTCGCCATTCCGGTGGAAGAGGTCGCGGCCTTCGTCGCGCAGCCGGACGCGAAGCCGCAGGACGGAAGTGCGTCGCCTTCTCAGGCCGAATTTTCTGCGCTTCGGCTCGGACTGCGGCTCTTCAACGTCGGCTCGCGCCGCCCGCCGCCGTTCATCGAACGCGTGCGCCCCGGCTCGCCGGCCCAGGCTGCCGGCCTGCGCGCCGGCGACCTGGTGTTGTCTGTGAATGGCCGGACGACGGAGGCGTGCGCGGATGTTGAGGAGCTTTTGCGAACCGCCCTGGCGGACAAACCGCTGACCATCGTCGTGAAGCGCGGCGAAAGCGTCCTGCCATTCGAATTGAAGCCGGCGGAGCGCCCGTAACGCCGGCGCTTCATCGTTGACGGAGGACCCGGTTGACACGATTCACACGCCGCCTGCCCGCCTTGATCGCGGCGGCGCTTCTGAGCGCGCTGCCGGCGGGCGCCCGCGCAGCGGCCGACGAAGCACTCGCCTTCCGCCACGCGCTGCAGTCGATGGCGCCGTCGATCGTCCGCATCGACACCGTCGGCGGCGCGCTGCCGGTCGCGTCCGACGGCGGCGACCACGCGCCATCCGCCCCGGCGTTTCGCGTCGGCGACGGCCCCACCACGGGCGTGATCTGGTCGGAAGACGGCCTGATCATCACCAGCAGTTTCAATTTTCAGCGCGACCCGGCCGTGATTACGGTCACGCTCGCCGACGGGCGCCGCTACGTCGCCAAGCTGCTGGCGCGCGACAGCGTGGCGCGGCTCGCCCTTCTCCGCATCGACGCGAGCAACCTGGCGCCCGCCCGCCGCCGTGCGATCGCCGACGTCCGCCCGGCGCAGTGGATTCTCACCGCAGGCTTCGGCTACGGCAGTTCGCAGCCGGCGATCTCCGTGGGCGTGGTCAGCGCTCTCAACCGGCTGAGCGGTCTGGCGGTTCAGCTCGACGCCAAGACTTCGCCCGCCAATTACGGCGGGCCGGCGTTTGATATCGACGGTCAGTTGATCGGCATCTGCGTCCCGTCGGCGGGTCGCGACGAGGCCCAGAGCGCCGGAGTCGAGTGGTACGACTCGGGCATCGGCTTCGCGGTCACCAACGATTACATCGAACAGCGCATCCCGCGGCTGGCGGGGGGCGCGGACATTCGCCGCGGCATGCTGGGCATCTCGTTTGAGGCGGATGATCCGGTCGTCGGCCAGGCGGCGGCGAGCGGTCCGGCGCGGCTTGCCGCCGGTTTGAAAATGGTCAGCATCGAGGGCGCCGCGGCACAGGCGGCCGGTCTTCAGGAGGGCGACGTGCTGACCCATCTGGACGGCCAGCCCATCGCCCGCCTGCTGCAGTTGCGGCGAACCCTCGCGCGGAAGGCCGCCGGCGACGAAGTAACGCTGACGTTTCTTCGCGACGAAAGTTCACAGTCCGTCCGCGTTCGGCTGATGACGCCCGAAGAACTTCAGCCGCCGGAATCGCAGCCCGCCACCGCCGCCGCGTCGCAGCCCGCCGATGCCGACGGTCGTCCCTGAGCGCCGGTCGAACGCACGCGGGTGCATCCGATAGAGGTCGCGGTTGGCTGCGTCTTTCCGAACCCGCCGCGCCAAAGCGGCGGGTCGACGATCGCTGGCGATCGGCGCCCCACAGGCCGCGGACGTCACCCCGCCGCTTGGCGCGGCGGGTTCGGACGGATCGCCACCTGAGACCGGACGCACCCATTGCACGCGGCCGCTCGCGCAAGCAAGGCCACGCCCGATCCCGCCCGGTATACTTCCTGCATGCAGACGCCGCGCAGCGAGGACGCACCGGCCGGCGAGCCGACGAACGGCGGCGGCTCGGCCGGACGAGATGCCGCGGGTCCGCCGCGGGACTCTGCGGCGGCGGCGGTGGGCGGCGGCCTGTTCTGGGGCGCGCTGCACGTGGCGCGCGCCATCGGGCGCAGCGTCCTGCGGGCGGCGGCCGGCGGCGAGGATGAGCCGTCCGCTGCGCCGCCGCGCGAGTCGCCGACGGACGTCGCGGCGCCGCCGGCGGCGGCGCAGCGCGTCTCGCTGCTTCAGAACGTGACCGATCGGCTTCGCGGGGCGGCCGATTCCTACCTCGCGGCGAAGATGGATGAGATCGAGGCGCGCGTCGACGCCAAGCTGGACGAGATCGAGAGCCGCATCGATCGCAAGATCGCCGAGCTGCACGAGCAACTGGTCGAGATGCGCGACCGCGAGCTGCGCCATCGCCTGCGGTTGCTGAAGCTGACGCTCGCATTCACCGCGCTTGTAGCGCTTCTGTCGCTGGGGTATAAGTGGATTTTGAAGTACTGGATTTCCTGAGCTCCCTTTCGCCGGGGCTTTCGACGGATCAAGACCATGCAGCGCCCGCACCTGGACGGCGACGCCAAGACCATTGTGAAGCTCGCCGATGAAATCGCCCGCGAGTATGAGCTGGATTACGTCGGCACCGAACACGTGCTCTTGGCGATTCTGCGGCACGGCAGCGGGCTGGGCGCGCGGGTTTTGGCGCAGTTCAAGATCGACGAAGCCGGCGCCCGCCAGGAAGTGGACGAGCTGCTGAAGCGTTCGCTCGACGACACCTGGGTCTTCGGCCGCCTCCCGGGCTCGCCGCACTTCCGCAACGTCATCGAGCGCGCCATCGACGAGTCGGCCCAGTTGGAAAGCAGCGAGATTCGCAGCGAGCATCTGCTGCTGGCGCTGCTCCGCGAGAAAGACAGCACCGCCCAGCTCGTGCTCGAAAAGCTGGGGGTCACGCTGAAGAAAGCCCGCGAGGAAGTGCTGCGGCAGCTTGGGGCGAAGAGGTAGCGTCGCGGTAGCGGGTCGCAAATGGGCGCCGCAAGTCTGAACCGGGCCGCGACCGTGGTGAGGGCGCGGTTCTGGGCGGTCGAGGGCGCGGTGTGGGGATGCCCCGATAGAAACGCCGTTTGGATGGTAGGCCGCCGCGTCAAATCCGAGCCCCAAGCGCAAGCGCGCGGGGGTTTGGACCGGACCGGGGCTGGATTTCAGAGGTACCGACGACGCGCGTCGTCTCCGCGGTGGAAGACCGGCCGGGGGCGGCCGGGCTACATCCTTGCTCCACCTGCCAGCAGCGCGATGAACGGGTTGATGTCCAGCACATCGATATTGCAGTCCCGGTTCACGTCCGCGTTCTGGATGTTGCACGACGGATAGGCCGCCATGTATCCCGAGGGGTCGCTCAGGGCGAACACGAACGCGTTAATGTCGAGAATGTCAATCGAGCCGTCGCAGTTCGCGTCGCCGTCGCGCCGCAGCGGCAGCCGGGCGAGCTGCCTTGCCGCCGCAAGCTGAGCCGAGCCGTTATCCGCGTACGTCGCCCGTTCGCCGGCGCCGAAGAATGTCCCATCCGAATCCAGGTCGAGCAGCACGACCACGATGTTGCCGCTGTTGTCGGTGATCAGGACGCGACCGTCGTCGAGGCTGACGACATCGACCGCGGTGAAGCTCGCCTCGGCGGTCGAGTAGGCCAGCACGACTTCGCCCGCGTCTTGCGCGTCGCCGTCGCCGTTGACGTCCGTCGCCCGCAGCAACTGGTCCACGCCGGTCGGGACGATCTGCAGCGTGTAATACGCGCGCGGCCGCACGGCGTCCGGCTCCAGAGCGAACCCCGGCGCCACCGTCACGCCCGATGCGTTCGTCGTGTTCACAAACACGGTGAATTCGCCCGGATCATCGGCGCGGCCGTTGCTGTTGAGATCGATGAAGCGGTAGATGCCGGCCAATGACGTAGCCGAGTCGCGGAGATATCCGAATCCGGCGGCGTCGAAGACCAGCTCCTGCGGGCTGGCCGCGCCGTTGGGCGCGCCGAACGCGCCGACGCCAACGATCTCTGCGATCTCTCCTGGATCCTGGAAGTCGCCGTCGGCGGTCAGGTCGGTGAGGCGATAGACCGCGTCGTTTCCGGACGCGTTTCCGGAATTCACGATGTAGAGCCGGCCGGTCGCGTCAACCGCCGCCCCCGTGGGGAACGCGAAGTTCACGCCGGACGCGTTGCCGGCCTGCGCGGCGACCAGGCTCTCGCCCAGGTCGAGCGCGTCGCCGTCGCCGTTGTTGTCGATGAGCGTGTAGACCGCCTGATTCAGTTGATCGCCCATGAGCACCAGGCCGTCGCAGCGGCTGGCCAGGCAGGTGGGGTTCATCGGCCCGAGCGTGCCGGCGGCGTTGCCGGCGTCGAAGAACGGGGCAATCTCGGCCGGATCGTCAATCAGTCCGTTGCCATCGACGTCGTACAGAATCCAGAGCCGGTCATTCGTCCGGTCATTCAGCACGAAGCGGTTTTGAGCAAGTGCGTCGAGCGCTGCAGCGCAGACGAGACAGAGAAACAGGATGCGCGGCGACATGGCAATCTCCGTTGCGAGTCCAGGATGCGCCCCGTAACCGTCGTTTCGATCCGAGCCGCGCGCGTCAGCAAGCGGTTCTTATGTCTCCGCTCCCTCACGGTCGCGGCTCGGAAACACGTCACGGCTCGGAAAGAACTCCGGGTTAGCTTCTAGAATAGCACACCCTTCTCAGCGGCCGCAGGAAATTCCGGCCTTGGCGGCGGGCCGGCTGCGGGTTCTTGCGCCAGTCGGGTCAGCAGGTCTGCGGTGGTCACCAGGTCGGCGCGGTTGTGCTCCAGCACGCTTCGAAGCGGCGAGGCGTTGCCGGAGCGGAAGAAGGCGTGAAACAGCAGCGGGATGTCGGAACTGGGCACGTCGGCGGGGCGGCTGCGCCGCAAGACGCTCTCCTCCAGCGTCTTCAGGCGGCAGTCGGGCAATTCACCGCGCCAGCGGCGACGGGCGGCGTGCAGGACATCGACGCGGCTGGCGGGCGGCGGCAGCTCGATCCGCCAGGCGGTGGCTCGGTCGCGAAGGAACGGCTCGTCGAAGCTCTTGCCGTTGAAGGTGACCCAGGTGGAGCGGCCCGCGATAACGGCTGCGAGGCCGCGAAGAATCGCCGGCTCTTCCGGGTAATCTCGCGCCAGGAGCTGCACGATCAGCGGCCCGGTGGCGTCGAACAGTAGCACGCCGATGAGGAACACGGGCGTCCCCGAGAACCCGCCGGTCTCGATGTCGATGATGCAGGCGCCAGGTGGGTTGATCTCGATCCGCGGGCCGTCGCGATCGGCGATCGAGATGGTCGAGGAAACCGGCTCGGCAAGACTGGGCGACGTCTCGACGCGCCAGCATCGTCCGAACGCGCCGACCCACTCCCGTCCGCCGAGGATGTCCTCGATCGAGCGCGGCGGAGCCAGTGCGGCAATCGGCAAGACGTCGGCGGTTGCTGGCGCGGTGCACCGCGCGACGATGAGCGACTCAAGCTTCTGGTTCAACGAGTTCACGCTGCACCCCGGCCGCGGCGTTACGACGCCAACTGTGCCCCGGCCTCAACCTCCGCGGCGCGCCGCTCCGCGCGACCGGCGAAGCACATAGTCCACAGCATCACGGCGACCGCGCTGGCCAAGAGCAGCGCCCCGGTCGTCTGGTGGGCGGTCGTTACCAGCACGTGCCACGCGTGCGGATTGACTTTTCCATCGAGCGCGACCGCCATTAGCGCGAACATTCCCAGCGCAAGCTGTACGCCGAACAGCACCAGCATCGTCCCCGCGGCGCGCGACAGCGTGGCGATCGCCTCGTGCCCGGCCCAGATGCGCATTCCGACATACAAACCCAGCAGGATCACGCCCACTGCCATGCCGATGTGCCAGTAGAGGTACGTCGCCGCCGCGGAATGGCGATAAAGCGCGCCCAGCGTCAACTGCGCCACCAGCGCCACGACGAGCACGATCGCCAGCGGGCGCTCGGCCGCCAGCGCTGCGGGGGCGCGCACGCGGTCGCTCCGCCACTCCGCCGCGAGACTGACACGCAGCCCCACCAGCAGGCAGAAGAAGACCTGAGCGAAGACGCCGTGACCGATCGCGAGAACCAGATTGGGGGTCGTTTCATCGGCTGACGTGCTGAGCGTGAATTTGCCGGTGACGCGCAGGCCGCCCATGACGCCCTGCACGATGACCGCGGCGAGCGCCAGCTTGGAAACCAGCCGCGGCCCGCGTGCCGCTTCGAAGCGGTGCAGGTAGACCGTCAGCACCAGCGTCGTCAGGCCGACCAGCGAGCCGAACAGCCTGTGGCTGTGCTCGAAGTAGATCGGCCCGGTCATCTTGGCCAGCGGGTAAAGGAACATGTTGTAGCCGAACGAATTCGGCCAATCGACCACCGCCAGGCCGGCCTTGAACCCCGTCACGACGCCGCCGACCGCCAGAAGCAGCAGCGTGCCGACGATTGCCACACCGACCAGCGCCGCGCGCCAGTTCACCGCGCCGGCCGCCGGTTTCGCGCCGCCCGGGCCGAACCAGCCTGCGGCGCGCTGGCCGACCAGCGCCGCGGCGATGCTGATCAGCAGGCTGGCCGGAATCCACAGCACGGCGGCCTTGGCCAGGCCGGTCGGCGTGTCTTTGCTGATGACGCTGCCCAGAATCAGCAGATTCACCATCGCGGCGAGAAGCCCCACCCAAAGGGCGCCGCGCCAACCGCGGTCGGTGAGGCGGCCGACACACACGCCGCCGCCGATGAGGCAGGCCAGGAGTGCAAAAAACAGCGCGGCGCTGGGAAGCGTGATGCCCGGCAGGCGAAAGACGTATCCCGCCCCCCACATCGCCACGACCGTGCCAAAGCCGATCGTCAGCAGGTCCGCCGGATCGCGGCGTGTGGCGTCGGTTTCAAGGCGGTTTTCGGCGGACACTTCGTGATTGCCCTTTCCCGGTCCATCCGGTTACAGGTGGCGATCCGTCCGGTTTCAGTTGGCGATCCGTCCGGTTTCGGGTGGCGATCCGTCCGGTTTCGGGTGGCGATCCGTCCGAACCCGCCGCGCCAAGCGGCGGGGTGACGTCCGCGGCGCGTGGGGCGCCGATCGCTAACGATCTTTAACCCGCCGCTTGGCGCGGCGGGTTCGGACAGACGCCGCGGATCGCAACCTCTATCGGGATGCGCCCGCCCGTGCCGCCGAGGCCGGCAGCCAATTGTAATCAGCGCGGCGGGGAAGGCGCGTCGCGTTCGATCAGAAATGCCCCCCGAGCGCGGGCCGGGAACTACGCCGTTACCTCGCGTCGTCCATCGGTTTCTGGCGGTGCGAAGTGTAGCGCGGCGAGACGCCGATGTATGACCGGCCCATGAGGCGCTTCAGCAGAATGATCTCGCCCATGTCGTTGCCCTCGTACGCGTGTCCCGCCCATTGCAGCAGATAGCCCAGCCCGAGCAGCCCCGCCGGACGCCACCACAGGTCCCAGCGCCACAGGTGCAATTGCCAGGCTGCCAGCGGAACGGCGAGCACCGTCAGCGGAATCCCGACGACGTGCAGCCAGAACGAGACGCGGCTCTGGTGGCGCTCCAGCCAGTTGCGAAGCCACGCCGGTCGTGATGCATCCATGCCGAGCATCTTAGCGGCTGCGATTCGTGGCCGCGGGTGCGCGCCGCGGGCCACTCTGTCCGAACCCGCCGCGCCAAGCGGCGGGTCGACGTCGCCGGCTGTTTGCGCACCCCGCCCTCGATCCGCGGCGACTGGCAAACGATTCCCCACGGGTGTACAACTACCCTGGGTCGGAAGGCGGCGCGGCCCGCCATCCGGCAGGATCGGGGAACCAACAGAAGGGAGCATCGCCATGATCCGCAAACTCGGAACTCTCGCTTTCGCAGCGCTGATCAGCATCGGAATGACCGGTTGCGCTTCGCAGAAAAAGGTCGCCTATTTCGGCGAAGAGATGAAGCACGCTGACGCCAAGAAGGTCTCGGTCGACAAAGTGCTCAGCAAGCCGCAGGAGTACGAAGGCAAGGTGATCCGCGTCTCCGGGACGGTCACCGAGGTCTGCCAGAGCAAGGGCTGCTGGATGACCATCGCCGACAACAAGGGTGAGGAAGGCCTGTTCGTGAAGTTCACCTGCCCGGTCGAGGGCGTTCTGATTCCGCCGGACGCCGTCGGCCACAAGGCCACCGTGGAGGGGCAACTGGTCATCAAGGAAGTGTCGGAAGGCGACGCGCGACACCAGGCCGAGGAAGCCGGCAAGTCGGTCGAGGAGATCAAGAAGATCGTCGGCCCGCAGAAACGCGTGACGATGGCGTCGCCCGCGGCGATGGTCGAGGGCATCGAGAAGCCCGGCGCCAAGATGCCGACCGACAAGCCCGCCGAGGAGAAGAAGGGCTGAACACGCGGAGAATTCCGCACGGCTGACGCGAAGGGAGGCGGGCGCTGCTTCATTCTGCCATGCTGGCGCTCTTCGCGATCACCGCGTTGGGATTGGCCGTCGGCATGCTCCGCCTGGGGGGCGTCGCCCTCGGCTCGGCGGGGGTGTTCTTCGTCGCGCTGGGCTTCGGCCACTTCGGCGTCGCTTTGCCGCGCGAGATCACCGAACTGGGTCTGGTCCTGTTCGTCTACTCGGTCGGGCTGGAGGCCGGGTCGCGGTTCTTTAGTCTGCTGCACGGCCGCGGACTGGCGCTGCTGGCGGTGGGGACCGGCGCGACCGCCGCCGGAGCGCTGGGCGCGGCGCTGATCGCGCTCGCGCTGGGACTCTCGGCCCCCATGGCGGCCGGCGTTTTCTGCGGCGCGACGACCTGCACGCCGGCGCTCGCCTCCGCCCTCGACGCCATTCGAAGCGCCGCGCCGGACGTCGCCTACCTGGCTTCCGTTGCGTACGGCGCCACGTACCCGTTCAGCGTCGCGTCGGTCGTGCTGACGGCGCAGCTTCTGCCGCGCTGGCTACGCACTACGCCCGACGCCGCGGCTGACGAGTACCACCTGGAAGAGGCCGCCCGCACGCCGCCGCTCGAACAGTGCGTTTTCCGCGTTGAGAATCCGAACTGTGTCGGCCGCACGATCGAAGACCTCGTCTCGCTGGACATGTTTCGCGCCGTCCTTTGTCGCGTCAAGCGCGGCTCGCGGGTTGAGCCGGCCCGCCCTGGGCTGATTCTCGAACTGGGCGATGCGGTTCTGGCCGTCGGTCCGCCGCAGGAACTCGCAAAGCTGGAAGCACTGATCGGCGGCGTCGTGGTCGAGGTGATGCACGACGCGAACGGCCGCGTGACCAGCGACGAGGTCGTCGTCTCGCGCGGCAGCGCCATCGGCCGCACGCTCGGCGAGCTTTGCCTGTGGGAACGATTCAGCGTGGTCGTGTCGCGCGCCCGGCGCGACGGAATCGAAATCAGCCCGGACGGCCACTTCCGGCTCGAGCCCGGCGACCTGTTGCGACTCGTTGGGCCGCCGGATGCGGTCGCCAGCGTTACGACGCTTCTGGGCCGCGAAGAGGCGCGGCTCAATGAAACCAGCCTTCTTCCTTTTGCCGCCGGGATCGCGCTCGGGGCCGCGCTGGGCGCGATCGCGATCCCGCTGCCCGGCGGCCTGCGGATGCAGCTTGGGCCGGCCGGCGGGGCGCTGCTCGTGGGGCTGCTGCTCGGACGCTTCGGCGCCCTCGGTCCGCTGCGACTGCACGTGCCCGTCGCCGTGAAGCACTTCGGCCGCGAGCTGGGGCTGGTCATCTTTCTGGCCGGAGCAGGCAGCGCCGCCGGAGAGCAGTTCCTGACCATCATCGCACAAACTGGCGTCAGGCTGTTTCTGGCGGGTGCATTGGTCACCGCGGCGACAACGGCCACCGCGATTCTGGTGGCCTGTCGTGTGCTGCGCTGGAACGCACTGGTCGGCGATGGCGCCGTTTGCGCCTGTCTGACCAACCCCGCGGCGCTTTCGGCCGCGCGACGACTCGCCGACTCAGAGGCCGCCGCGGTCGGATTCGCCAGCGTGTATCCCGTGGCTCTGCTCTCGAAGATCCTCCTGGCGCCCGCGCTGTACCTTCTGTTGGCCCGCCTAACGTAGTTATCGCCAACCGACGGCGCGCTATCGCCACGTCACGGGCTCCGATTCGGGGAGCATCGGCGTCTCGCCGGTGCGCACCGGCGGGACGCCGATGCTCGCCACGAGCGCTGGATACGCGGCGATGGAGCAATGCAGCGCACCCGCCCGCCGCTGGCTCTCGCTACATACGATCGGGATGACTTCGACGCCGGGTCCGAGCGCAGCGCGAAAGGCGCCCGCTGCCGCAGCATCGAGCGGCGCATAGAGACCGCCGCAGGCGGGCATGAAATAACGCCGCAGATCGTGGACTCCGTTCACGTAGTTGATCGCGCGCTCCGCGTCGGGAAGCCCGGGGATCCGAACCAGCTCGAATCCCTCTCGCTCAAGCTGCTGGTGCAGTGCCGTGCGCTGCGCGGCGCTGCGCCGCAGGGCCGCCAGGTAGTCACGCGAGGGCGGGCTTTGCGGCTGCTCGCCGGGCGCCAGGGCCTCCAGCGTCAGCACATCGAGCGCCAGCAGAAATCGTTGAAAATTGCCGACGCCGGAGTCCACGCCGCCGGCAGTGAACAACCGCGCCAGCGACTCAGGAAAGTGCCCGAACCGCACGGCCCTGTTCATGACCGGTGGTGCGATGGTCGCGAGGAACTCCCGCGCGGCGCCGCCCGCCAGATGCCGGCGGGCCGCGTCCGCGTCCGCGGCGGAGATGATCCCCCCGCTCCGTAACGCGTCGGTTCCCGCGGACAGCACGAGCTGGACGCCGGCGGCGGTGTCGTTCACGAATGCGACGAGTCGATCGCGCCCGCCGCGCGCGCACAGCTCGGTGTCGATGTGAAACGCGACCGCGGGCAGCACGAGGCAGCGCTGCACGTCGAATTCGCTGCGGAACGCCTCGATCGTCTGATCGTAGCTCAGTCCCAGCGCCGTATTCCGGTAGATCTCCGCTTCGCCGACGAGCAACAGGCGAGCTCTCGTTGCCGGATGGGTGACGACCAGCAGGTTCCCTCCCTGGAAGATCAGGGGCGATTGCACAACCGCGTGTTCCGCCGTCATCAGCCCGCGCGCCAGCAGCGACTCGCCCGGCACAAACGTCGAGCCGTCCTCGCCGCGGCTGGCGTAGCGCGGCGTCAGCGTGGCCAGGCGCCGTCGTCCGTCCGAATCGACGAGCGATCCGGCTTTTCCATTGTCCTGCGCCCATTGGGCCACCGTGTAGGGCTCGACCACGACCGTCATCGACCGCGGCGGCCCTGGCCACGCCGCTAGCGATTGCATCAACTCACCTTCAAACGTGCTCTGAATGCTCAGCAGCAACGGAATGTCCGGCGCGACGGCGGCGAGCTGCCTGACGATGTCGAGGCTGCAGCCGTCACCCTCGCCCTGCCAGTACGTCCCGCGCGTCAGTTGCAGGCGCATCAGGCCGATCCCCTCGGCGCCGCTCTCATCCGCCGCGCGAAACGGCGACTCGCGCCGCGGCCAGTGGAATTCTCGCCGCTGCAGCTCGGCGATGACCGCTTCCGCGGATTCGCCGCGTGCCAGTCGGGCGACCGCCTCGTCGAGCACTAGTGTCGGACTACCGCCGAACGCGCTGAGCAGATCGGTCGGGAAGCCGACGCGATCCAGAAGCTGCGTCACCGCGCCGACGTCGCCGCTGCGGACAACCACCATCAGTGCAGGCGATTCCAGTACGTGCACCAGCGCGGCCCGCAGACCTTCTCGCGCCAGTCGCCGCGCGACCCGATCAGCAGCCGCCTGCAGGATGCCCGGCTCGATCGCGGGCGGCGCCGTCGCGGCCGAGTCGGCCGGCGTGAGCGGCGCGCGAAACCCGCGCAGTGCCGGCCGGGCTTCCGGCACCGCCGCAAGCGCCGCCGCGTCGGGCGCAGGGACGTGGCGCACGACGCGGCAGATCGCAATGGGAGCAAACGGCTTGGACGTGGGAGCAGAAGCGGTTGCGGCCGGTTGCGAGGACGGCGCGGCGCCTGGCGCCGAATCGTGAACCACGATTCGGAACTGCCGCTCAAACGCCTTGCGAATGAGCCGATCGCCGCATCGTCGCAGCAACTCTTCCGGAAGCTGTAGATCGTCCAGCGTGTGCGACCCGATCGGCTGGGCGCGCATATCGGCGAGCAACTCGGCTTCGGTCGCGGTGGGCTGGGTCGATGGAGGGTCGCCGGCAGAGACCGCCAGCGCGCCGATCACCAGACATGCGGCGGTCGCCGGACCAGCGTAGCGAGCTGAACTCATGGGACACCCGGTACGCGCCGGCCGGCTCCTGTGCAAGCGCCGGTTCGCGCCGCCTGATGGTATCGCGGCGTCGGGGCGTGCGGACAGCGCTGCCGCCGGCCGCGCCGACCGGGCGCGGGCGCCGCACCCCTTTCTGCCGCGCCGCGGGACAAATAGAATGCCGCCCGTCATGTCCGGTATTGGAACCGGCGCGACGGCGTCCGTCGCGCCCGAGGTCAGCCGATGAGCGAGCCTGCCGTTCCGCTGGTCCGAACCAAGGTTGTCGCCACGGTCGGCCCGGCCAGCGCCTCGCGCGAGCGGCTGGCCGAGCTGATCGACGGCGGCGTCGACGTGTTCCGGCTGAATTTCAGCCACGGCCAGCTTGCCGATCACGAGCGCGTGCTGGACCTTGTTCGCAGCTTGTCGCGCGAAGGCGACGTGCCCCTCGCGGTGCTGGGCGACCTGTGCGGACCGAAAATCCGGCTGTGCGAAGTCGAGGCGGGCGGATTTGAAGTGGCGACCGGCTCGCAGGTGCGCGTGGTGCGCGGCCAGCAGCCGTGCCGCCCCGGAATGCTGACGACGACCTACGCCCGCCTCCTGGACGAAGTGGACATCGGGCATCGCGTGTTCATCGACGATGGGCTGGTGCGGATGATCGTGGTGGACAAAACCGCCGACGCCCTGCTGTGCAACTGCACCGTCGGCGGGCGTCTATCGAGCCGCAAGGGCATCAACCTGCCTGACACGCAGCTTTCGATTCCCGCGTTCACCGAAAAGGACCAGGCCGATCTGGCATGGGCCATCGATCACGGGCTGGATTACGTGGCGCTTTCGTTCGTGCGCCGGCCGGCGGATCTGGACGAGCTGCGCCGTCGGCTCGACGAGCGCGGCAGCCGCATCGGCGTGATCGTGAAAATCGAAAAATTCGAGGCGCTCGAGCACATGGCGGAGCTGGTCGAGGAGACGGACGGCGTCATGGTGGCGCGCGGCGACCTGGGCGTGGAGATGGATGTCTGGCAGGTGCCGCTCATTCAGAAATCGATCACCGCCCGCTGCCGCGATGCGGGCAAACCGGTCATCGTCGCGACGCAGATGCTGCAGAGCATGGTCGCCAATCCCATGCCGACGCGGGCCGAAGTCAATGACGTCGCCAATGCCATCATCGACGGGGCGGACGCCGTCATGCTGTCGGCCGAGACCGCCAGCGGCCTGTTTCCCGCGGCCGCGGTGGACATGATGCGGCGCATCTCGCTGTCGACCGAGGCGTACGTGGCGCACTTCCCGCCGCGCGACGTGCCCGACGACGGCGTCGGGGCGTCGGAGATTACGTCGGCCATTGCGCGCGGCGCGGTGCAGACGGCCATTCATCTCAATGCCCGCGTGCTGGCGGTCTGGACGGCCACAGGCCTGACGGCGCGCATGCTCGCGCGGCACCGCGTCCCGGTCCCGATTGTCGCGCTGACGGACGACGAGGGGGTTCGGCGACGACTGAACCTGGTTTACGGCGTGATTCCAATCTGCGTCGAGCCGCTCAGCGACCCGCGGCGGATGGCGAGCGTGCTGAACGCCGAACTCCTGCGGCGGCGGTTGGCGGCGGCAGGCGATCTGGTCGTGGTCGTCACATCGACCCGGCCGTCAACGCCGGGCGCGACTGACACGATTCACGTGCATCGCGTGGTGTGAAGCCCGCTCCGCAGGCCGAACTACGGGCGAGCCATCAGCCAGCCTTGCCATTCGTCCTGTTTGGAGCTGACGCCGACCAAGCGGCCTCTGGCGTCAATGACGAACACGGTCGGCAGCTTCTCGACCGCCCAGCGGCGGACGAACTCGCCTCCCCAGCCCATGCCGTCGTGCAGTTGCGGCCAGGTAATTTCCCGCTCGCTCATCGACGCTCGCATCCGGGCCGGCGAGTCGTCGAGATTGACTCCGATCACGTGGAGCGCAGAGTCGCTCGCAGGCCGGGCGTGCAGCCATTCCATCGCGCGAAGCGAGCTCAAATCCGACGCCGCCCACACGACCACCGCGATCGGGCCGCCGCGAAGCGCCGACAGATTGACCAAGCGCCCGTCCGCCGCCACGAAGCTCAGCTCGAACCCTTGCCCGGCTTGCTCGACGCGGCGCAGCAATCCGGCCAGCCGTTGCGTCGTCGGATGCTCGGGAAACGACGCCTCCAGGACGTTCAGCATCGCCCGCATCGTCTCGCGCTCGCCGCGGTCCGCGGCGTCTTCGAACACGAGCTGCGCCAGCCGCGGCGTGTGCCGGGCGGAGGGGTAGTCGCGCACAAAGTCGCGGTACGCCGCGATGAGCGACGGATCGCTGGGCGAACGCAGCGCACCGACCGGCTGGGTAGCGGATTGCGGCGTCATGCGATCGGCGTGGATCTTCCAGAACGCCGCTTCGGCCCCCGACTCGCGAGAGGGAGGGTTCTTGAGGACGTCGCGCAGGCGCTGGGTGAATGCGGGCAGCGTGTCCGCAGAGAGCGAGGCGAGCTCGAACCGTGCGGCGAGCTCGATCCGGATGATCTCGTCGCGATGGGCGCCGCCTGGGTAGAGGGCCAGGTAAGCGGTCGCCTGATCGATGATCTCCGCGTTGCATCGCCGCAGATCGGCCAGCCGCTCGACGTAGGGCTGGGATGCGGGCTGCGGGTGCTGTCGCAACCCCGCGACCGCCCGCCAGAGCGTCTCTTCGCCGGCGTCTCTACCGGCCGACTGAGCAGCCAGCGGCGCCGCGAGCATGATCGCGCCGACCAGCAGGCGCCAGGTCCAGCGTGCGGCAATCGATTCTGCCCGCCGCGTGGCCATTACCAGAATGACCATTCGCCGACTCGCAGGACGTGCAGGTAGAGCGCCAGGTTGGTGACGGCGTGCACGATCACCAGACAGAGCACGCTGCGGGTCCGGTAGAAGAGCGCGTTGAAAAACAGCCAGCAGAGGATGCTCACGCCCCAGTTGTCCGGATGCTGAAGCGTAGACAGCACGGACGACAGCAGCATCGCCCGCCACGCGAACGCTCCCAGCGGCAGGCGATCGAAATGGTGCCAATCGACCAGCGCCCGCAGCATGAACGCCCGCCAGAAGAGCTCCTCCACCAGCGGCACCGCCGTACACGCCACCAGAATTCGCATCGATGCCGCGGTCCAGAACAGCTTGCCCGCCCCGAGCGTGTCGCGCGGGTCGATCCACTCCTTCGTACCCGGAAAAACGGGCAGCCGCCCGCCAAGACCAAGGTCGTCAAACAGGTACTGCCCCGCCATCCACCCCCACGCGGCAAAAAGTCCGGCCGGCAAGGCGATCAGCAGGTGCGGACGCCCCCACGGCGGCAGATAGCGGCGGAACACCCACACCACGGCGAGCGAACCCACGCCGCGCATCGCCGCCGCGATCGGCAGCCACTCGACCGGCACCAGGTCTTTCAACGAGAGCAGCGCCAAATAAACCAGGAACGGCCCCATCAACACGACGTCGGGCCGTGCGGAGGCGAGCGCTTCCCAACGATTGCGGGGAATGGGGATGGGGATCGGCGAGGCGTCGGTCATACGTCTTCGCGGCACCGTCGGCGGTTCGGTCGCTGACCGACCGGACCGGCGCGTCGCCGGGCCGGCGTCGCCGCCCACTATAGCCGCCGGTTCCTATTGTCCAAAGGCCGCGCGAGTCACCGCGGCGGCGGCGCACCGTCATCGACTGCCGGCGTCCGCAACGCGCGAACCTGAAGATCGTCGAATGAGGTGACGGCGTCGGCCTTCGTCCAGAGGCCGATACAGCCGGGCTTGGTGATCGTGCTATCGCGGGCGTGCAGATGCGGAGTGCCGTCCAACCAGCAGGTGATCTCATCGCCGACCATGCGGATGCGAAGCTCATACCAGCGGCCCGCCGCCAGCTCGAGCTTCACTGTCTCCAACTGCCGCCGCTTGCCGCCGGAAACAACGTACACGCGGAAGTTCCCCTCCAGCGGATTGAACCGGCTGATGTAGTAGTTGTTTTCATCCTGGACGCGCCAGATCGGGCCGCCGCCCTGATCCTCCTTGCCGGCGTCCGCCCGCACGCGAACGCTCAACTCGAGATCCGCGAAGTGCGCCTGCTCGGCGATGGCCAGGTTGTACGTGCCGTCGTAGTTCTGCGACCGCGTGAGCGCGAACAGCTTGGAAACGCCCGCCCCGTCCGCGGCCCGGACCGCCCACTCCGCCATCGGCGCGGTGGGGTTCGTGGCCGTGATGCGCCAGCCGGTCGGGACGCGCCCCGGCGGCGAATCCTCGAAATCTGCTGAGAACTGATCGGTCTCGCGCCGGGCCGCCGCGCTGCATCCCGAAAGAAGAAGGCACACTCCCGCGAATCCCACGACATTGCAGTTCTTCATTGGCTTTCTCGAATGAACCTGCTGTTGACCCCGACCGGTAACAGACGCCCGCTCTGCTACGCGAAATGCTCAGCGGGCCTTCTCACGGCGGTCGCCCGCCCTTGCCCGCGCCTCTTCCAGCAGTTTCTCGAATTCCTGTCGCTGCGGCTCGGTCATCATCTCCAGCAGGTCGCGCTTCACGTTTTCGCCGAGCGTTTTCCTTCCGGCCGCGTCGCGGCGGGCGAGCCGGCGCTCCAGCGTCGCCGTCGCCCGCTCGATTTCCCGCAGCTTCTGCTTCTGCTCGTCGCTCAGCTCGATTCGTTTCGCCAGCCGCAGCATGAGCCGCAGCTCGTCGCCCTCCGCGTGTCCGCCGCCGGCGAGCGTCGATTCGCGGATTTCGGCGAGTGCGGCCTTCTGCCCGTCGTTCAACACGGGTTCCAGCTCGTCGAACAGTTTCTCGAACCGCCGTCGCGGGTTGGGGCGGAGTTCCTCGATTTTCGCGGCCAGGCTCGCCGCACGCGCCTCGTCGCCCGCCTCGCGCGCCGCGTGCTGCTCCTCGTAGAGCTGCCGCAGTTCGTCGCCGCGCCCGGCCTCGACCCCGGCCTGCTCGCGCATCTGCGCCACCAGCTCGTCGAATTTCGATCGCTGCGGCTCGTCCAGCTTCAACTCGTCCGGCAGCGTGCGGACCAGCTCGCGCAGCGCCGTTCCGTCGCGCGTCTGGTCCACCAGCTCGTGGCGGATCGCCTCGAACTTCTCCCTTTGCTCCGGCCGCATGAGTCCGCCGGCGGCCTGGAGGAATGGGCCGAGCGGGTCGCCCTCCAGCCCATCGGCCCGTCGCCGCGATTCCAGCTCCGCGATTTGTGCTTGAAGCTGTTCGACGCGCGGCGCGTCCGCGGCCTGCCGCGCATCACGCAGCTCGCGATACAACGCGGCGATTTTTCGCCCGGCGCGGCGATCCTCGGCGACCAGCTCGGCGTGCCGCGCCGCGAGTGCTGCGAGCTGCGCCTTTTGCGGTTCGTCCAGATCCAGTTCGCGCTCCAGCCGACGCTGGATCATCTCAAACCGGTTTCGCGGCAGCGCGCCGGGCTGCGCTCCCGGCGCCGGGCGTGTCGCCGGCGGCTGCGCCACCTGGCCGGGCGCCAGACTCGCCGCCGCCAGCGCCGCAAAGACGGCCAGCGACGCGACGGCTGGCGCGACCAAGACTGCTTTCAGGCTCGAAATACTCACGTGCGTCTCCCGGGTGCATCACGATAATTCACGGCGGCTGTTGACCTTACCGTCCTGCCGGAAGTATTCTACCCGCTGACGCCGGGGCGTGGCGCAGTTTGGTTAGCGCGTCTGCATGGGGTGCAGAAGGTCGCAGGTTCGAATCCTGTCGCCCCGAGTTTTCGAGAGTTCAAGCCCTTCGGCACGTGTGCCACTGCTCTGCGAGCAGTGACTTGGGCCGTTGGCACGTGTGCCACTGCTCTGCGAGCAGTGACTTGGGCCGTTGCGCGGGGTGGCACCGTTCATTCTCCAAGTGAACTCCACGTGTGGGCGGGTGGCACTGCCGAAACGCTTCCGGGAGTGAGTAACGTCGCGTGTGCCACTGCTCTGCGAGCAGTGTCTTGGGCGGCGGGCGACGGGTTCGGTATCATGGCGACGTGGAGAGCGGGATACGCAAGACGCGCAAGGCCTGGAACGAGCCGGGCCACGCGCATTTTCTCACGTACTCGTGCTACCGCCGGCTGCCCCTGCTGACGCGCGACCGAACGCGGCGGTGGGTGATCGACGCAATGGAGAGGGCCCGGCGAGAGCACGACGCGGCGCTCTGGGCTTACGTCATCATGCCGGAGCACGTGCATCTCCTGCTGTGCCCGAATCGGCCGCGATACGAAATGCGGCGAATTCTGGCGGCGTTGAAGCGGCCGGTCGCCACGGCGGCCAAAGCCTATCGTCTGGAGCGCGGTGAAACGGCGTGGCTGGACCGGCTGACGGTGCGCTACCCGACGCGGGAGGTGTTCCGCTTCTGGCAGCCGGGCGGCGGGTTCGACCACAACATTTTCCGGGAGAAGACCGTCGCGGCGGTGGTAGAATACATCCACGCAAACCCGGTCCGGCGAGGGTTGGTCACGCACCCCGCGGATTGGGAGTGGTCGAGCGCTCGGTTCTGGGAAGGAAGTCGGGATGTTCCGCTGGCGATGGACCACCCCGAGGGCTGAAGGCCTGGCCGACGGCCCAAGACACTGCTCGCAGAGCAGTGGCACACGTGGCGGTTGCTTGGAGAATGAACAGTGCCACCCCGCCCCAAAGACCATTTGGTGCCGCACATGCCGGTAAACACCTGCGCGAAAGCCAGGGCACGAACGCTCGCGGTGATGATCTCGCTATCGCTCGCTGCCTGTGACAAAGGTGATCGGGAACCCCGGTTGGCAGCTTCGTCTCCCACAACCGCGCCCAGCAACGCGCCATACGCCCCTCTGACGCTGCGCGAGCTATCGGTTGACTTTATCAGCGCGATTGGCGATGTTCGCCGTCGCGATCTCTGTATTCGCGCTATGGACGTGGGAGTGCTGACGACTGGCCTTCCCAAACGAGACCTCCAGCTACTCTTCGGCGATGAACTTCATGAGTTGGTGGATGAGGCTGAAGCTAGCGACGGTGTTGCGTGCAGCGCCGTTACGTTTCGTCATTCCGCCTCATCCGGTGAGGTTCACGGCCAGGTGTCAGCCGCAGGCTCTACGTGATTCACCGTAATCAGCTTGTATCCTACTTCGAGCTAACAAATACGTACAAGGAAGCAAGCTCGCCACCGAAACCGGACCCGCTATCACTTAACGATATGGCAGCCAGCTACCGGCGAGCCGAAGCCGGCGCTGTGAAGCGCGACATTTGCCTGCGCGCGATCGACGCAGGCTATCTGAGCACGACCCAACCGGTATCGGTAGTGCGGCAGCTTTGCGGAGAGGACTTTGACGAGAACGCCGGCGTCGACGACCGTGGAGTAGCCTATGGTGTCGTGCGTTTTCCAGATGCAAACAGAAGTGAGCAACAACAGGTTGCTTGTTATGGTACGTTGCGACTCGTGGTGAAGCACGACCGAGGCATCATTTATGATTACCATTTAACCAGCGGCGGGGTGGCACTGTCGGAGCATCGTCGGAAATGAGTCACGGTTCGTGTGCCACTGCTCTGCGAGCAGTGTCTTGGGCGGCGGGCGACGGGTTCGGTATCATGGCGACGTGGAGAGCGGGATACGCAAGACGCGCAAGGCCTGGAACGAGCCGGGCCACGCGCATTTTCTCACGTACTCGTGCTACCGCCGGCTGCCCCTGCTGACGCGCGACCGAACGCGGCGGTGGGTGATCGACGCAATGGAGAGGGCCCGGCGAGAGCACGACGCGGCGCTCTGGGCTTACGTCATCATGCCGGAGCACGTGCATCTCCTGCTGTGCCCGAATCGGCCGCGATACGAAATGCGGCGAATTCTGGCGGCGTTGAAGCGGCCGGTCGCCACGGCGGCCAAAGCCTATCGTCTGGAGCGCGGTGAAACGGCGTGGCTGGACCGGCTGACGGTGCGCTACCCGACGCGGGAGGTGTTCCGCTTCTGGCAGCCGGGCGGCGGGTTCGACCACAACATTTTCCGGGAGAAGACCGTCGCGGCGGTGGTAGAATACATCCACGCAAACCCGGTCCGGCGAGGGTTGGTCACGCACCCCGCGGATTGGGAGTGGTCGAGCGCTCGGTTCTGGGAAGGAAGTCGGGATGTTCCGCTGGCGATGGACCACCCCGAGGGCTGAAGGCCTGGCCGACGGCCCAAGACACTGCTCGCAGAGCAGTGGCACACGTGGCGGTTGCTTGGAGAATGAACAGTGCCACCCCGCCCCAAAGACCATTTGGTGCCGCACATGCCGGTAAACACCTGCGCGAAAGCCAGGGCACGAACGCTCGCGGTGATGATCTCGCTATCGCTCGCTGCCTGTGACAAAGGTGATCGGGAACCCCGGTTGGCAGCTCCGTCTCCCACAACCGCGCCCAGCAACGCGCCATACGCCCCTCTGACGCTGCGCGAGCTAGCGGTTGACTTTATCAGCGCGATTGGCGATGTTCGCCGTCGCGATCTCTGTATTCGCGCTATGGACGTGGGAGTGCTGACGACTGGCCTTCCCAAACGAGACCTCCAGCTACTCTTCGGCGATGAACTTCATGAGTTGGTGGATGAGGCTGAAGCTAGCGACGGTGTTGCGTGCAGCGCCGTTACGTTTCGTCATTCCGCCTCATCCGGTGAGGTTCACGGCCAGGTGTCAGCCGCAGGCTCTACGTGATTCACCGTAATCAGCTTGTATCCTACTTCGAGCTAACAAATACGTACAAGGAAGCAAGCTCGCCACCGAAACCGGACCCGCTATCACTTAACGATATGGCAGCCAGCTACCGGCGAGCCGAAGCCGGCGCTGTGAAGCGCGACATTTGCCTGCGCGCGATCGACGCAGGCTATCTGAGCACGACCCAACCGGTATCGGTAGTGCGGCAGCTTTGCGGAGAGGACTTTGACGAGAACGCCGGCGTCGACGACCGTGGAGTAGCCTATGGTGTCGTGCGTTTTCCAGATGCAAACAGAAGTGAGCAACAACAGGTTGCTTGTTATGGTACGTTGCGACTCGTGGTGAAGCACGACCGAGGCATCATTTATGATTACCATTTAACCAGCGGCGGGGTGGCACTGTCGGAGCATCGTCGGAAATGAGTCACGGTTCGTGTGCCACTGCTCTGCGAGCAGTGTCTTGGGCGGCGGGCGACGGGTTCGGTATCATGGCGACGTGGAGAGCGGGATACGCAAGACGCGCAAGGCCTGGAACGAGCCGGGCCACGCGCATTTTCTCACGTACTCGTGCTACCGCCGGCTGCCCCTGCTGACGCGCGACCGAACGCGGCGGTGGGTGATCGACGCAATGGAGAGGGCCCGGCGAGAGCACGACGCGGCGCTCTGGGCTTACGTCATCATGCCGGAGCACGTGCATCTCCTGCTGTGCCCGAATCGGCCGCGATACGAAATGCGGCGAATTCTGGCGGCGTTGAAGCGGCCGGTCGCCACGGCGGCCAAAGCCTATCGTCTGGAGCGCGGTGAAACGGCGTGGCTGGACCGGCTGACGGTGCGCTACCCGACGCGGGAGGTGTTCCGCTTCTGGCAGCCGGGCGGCGGGTTCGACCACAACATTTTCCGGGAGAAGACCGTCGCGGCGGTGGTAGAATACATCCACGCAAACCCGGTCCGGCGAGGGTTGGTCACGCACCCCGCGGATTGGGAGTGGTCGAGCGCTCGGTTCTGGGAAGGAAGTCGGGATGTTCCGCTGGCGATGGACCACCCCGAGGGCTGAAGGCCTGGCCGACGGCCCAAGACACTGCTCGCAGAGCAGTGGCACACGTGGCGGTTGCTTGGAGAATGAACAGTGCCACCCCGCCGTTTGTATTTGCCAAGATGGGACAATGGGCCAGAGATCCCAACAAACCGCCCAAGAAGCGAGGCGATCCATGGGGTGAGCCAACGCCTGCTGACGACGGGTCGGTTCCAGGGACCAGCATCGAACGCCCGAAGACTCCGGAGCACGTTGTCTTTTACAACTACGTTACTGTTATTACCAACGACGATGGTATTACCCCGGTCACTAAACATTGGACATTTCTACCCTGCGGCGTAGCGCACGGGTTCGGCTTGGAAGTAATTCCTGATGATGTTGGGTCGGCGTTGCGTGTCGCGGAGGTAGCCTTGGAGATTGGCGATCAACTCGGGTTTGGTGGCGGGGCGGGGTGGCACTGTTCGCTCTCCAAGTGTTCTCCACGTGTGCCACTGCTCTGCGAGCAGTGTCTTGGGCCGTCGGCCAGGCCTTCAGCCCTCGGGGTGGTCCATCGCCAGCGGAACATCCCGACTTCCGTCCCAGAACCGCGCGCTCGACCATTCCCAATCCGCGGGGTGCGCCACCAACTGTCGCCGGACCGGGTTCGCGTGGATGTATTCTACCACCGCCGCGGCGGTCTTTTCCTGGAAAATGTTGTGGTCGAACCCGCCGCCCGGCTGCCAGAAGCGGAACACCTCCCGCGTCGGGTAGCGCACCGTCAGCCGGTCCAGCCACGCCGTTTCGCCGCGCTCCAGCAGAAAGGCTTTGGCCGCCGTGGCGACCGGCCGCTTCAACGCCGCCAGAATTCGCCGCATTTCGTATCGCGGCCGATTCGGGCACAGCAGGAGATGCACGTGCTCCGGCATGATGACGTAAGCCCAGAGCGCCGCATCGTGCTCCCGCCGGGCCCTCTCCATTGCGTCGATCACCCATCGCCGCGTTCGGTCCCGCGTCAGCAGCGGCAGCCGCCGGTAGCACGAGTACGTGAGAAAATGCGCGTGGCCCGGCTCGTTCCAGGCCTTGCGCGTCTTGCGTATCCCGCTTTCCACGCCGCTATGATACCGAACCCGTCGCCGGCCGCCCAAGACACTGCTCGCAGAGCAGTGGCACACGAACCGTGACTCATTTCCGACGATGCTCCGACAGTGCCACCCCGCCGAACCAGCGGTGCACGGTGCTCTTCGAGCCGAACTCCGACGGCAAGTCTTTCCACTTCGCGCCATTGTCCAGAATCCAGAAGATGCCGCGCAGCGTCCTGCGTTTGTCCGCACACGGACGTCCACCCTTCGGTCGCGCCGGCGGATCGGGTATCTTCGCCGCAATCCAGTCCAATTGCTCATCCGTGAGTATCAACATGTAGCATTATACGGATTCCATAAGTGTCTGGTTTTGGGATAGGTTCTAATCTGCTCAACCTCCGCTTCATGGTTTCAGCCTATACCAGCCTACGCTGCCGCATCGCAGGCCGGCCGCGCACAATGCCTGCCGATTCAGTGCATCTACGGGCCAGGTTGGTTTCCGTCTGCCCGCTGGAACCCAGCAAGCACTATTCGGCGCGCTGCCTGTTCCGCGGTCGCAATGCGCTCGCCGCGTGTGCGGCCCAGGTACCTCACGGGCACCCATGAATCCGGCACGTCACACGCACTGTACCGCTCTACGCTATTACTCGTGTGCAACAGTGGGACGATATCCAGTGCACAATCGCGCAGCGCCGTCTCGTCAATGGCACCCAACACGTCACCCGTCGTGACAACGACAAGCCGATGCACTGCGCCTATCGACCGCACCTCTATCACCGCCCCCGACGTAAGCTCACGCACTTGCAACGGCCAGTCGCCCGTCAGCTCATGGTACGCTACCAGAGCACACGCAACCGCCGTAACTGTGTTGCTGCTTCGAATGTCCGCCTGCGCGCGTGCCAGTCCAGTTGTCAGATTGACCACGAAGTACCCTATGCACAATGTACTCAGAAGCGCAACGCACCACACTCGGCGCGCGAGCGAGCACGTTGTTCCTGTTGCGGCCATACAAGCCAGCCTATTCACTACAACCCATGAGATTACCGTGGACCGACTATTGAATGGCATTCGCGAAAAGCTGGTGCATCCTGAAGCCATTGGAGTCCAAGGGAACGACATTGGCGACACGGAAAGCAGTATGTCCCCGGCGTCTCCCCATTGATGGCATCCAGTAGATTCGTCGCGTCCTCGCAGGACACAACCTTTGCGCTTACGACTAATGCTGGAGGCACTGGAGTGGCCGCAAACCCTGGCTGGGGGTTGATCACTCCTGGACCCCAGAGTGGATTAGTGCGGTCCGAGTTGTAAAAGTCGACTGTATGCGTTGAAGTCGGACACTGAATGACCAGCCAATGGTGGGTGTAGCACGGATTCAGAGGGCTGAATACACCATCAATGGTAAACCTGAGTGGATCGCGGACTACTGACACAGTGCAGGTGCAGCATGAACCGAAGTGTGCCGCAACGAGGCGCCGCTGGAACCAGCGTTCTGGTTCGCCAAGAAAGTAGTCAGACCAATCGCGCTCGCGAGAACAGCTAGCCTTGCAACAACTCTCTGGCGACTGCGAGCCTGCGGGACACGGCTCTTCTATAAAGCAAGCATCGTCTAGAGACCGGCGTAATGTAAAGGTGCCGCCGCCGTACTCGTACTCACCGCTGTCTTTGTACTTACAGCACGCTCGCCCAGATTGGGCGTTGCGCCCATGTGCGTCAACGAGGACAATCGGGCTCCCGTGTACAAATGTGTACAAGTGCGCGCCGTCAGTTTCGCCTATCGGATCCCGACTGATCCACCTCCCCGCTCTCGGATCATAGAGTCGATACAACCACGCCCCGAATCCCGTCTCCGCATCAAACGACCGTGTGCTGAACGTCATCGGCTGAATAAGCTCGCCACTGGTCGGCGCGTTCACGCGCTTGCCGTAGGGGTCGTATTCGTACTTGACGGCGATCGCGCCGGTGTCGGCGTCGAGTACCTGCGTGACGTTGCCGTTGGCGTCGTAGCAGAACAGATAGCCGCCAGAGTAGCCGGATTGGACGCCGGAGGCTTGCTCCATCGCCAGCAGGCCTCCGATGCCACCCGCGGAAGACCGGCCGTCGTCGGTTGACCGGTTGGAAACCGGTCCCACAGCGCCGTTCAAGCCGGCCAGGTCCAGGCCCCAGGTGTACTTGCGGATCACAGCCGGGGGCGGCTGTGCTACAGTGCCGTCAAGCTCCAACAGCAGCAGCCAGCCGTCATAGACGAACCGGCGGTCAAGCGTCAGATTCCACTCGTCTTCAGTGGCGTCCCACGTGTAGACGCGCTTGATGACGCGGCGGCCAAGATAGTCGTACGCATATTCGCTGCGCGTGATGCCGTCGGCGAGCACATCCTCCTCCGCCGCCGGGCGGACCTCGATCAGCCGATTCTCGGCGTCCCAGACGTACCGCGTGTAGCCGCCGGAGTTGCCGGACAGGATCAGGTACACGTACGGCGTGATGTCGAGGATGTTGATGTATCCGTCATTGTTCACGTCGGCGTTGATGATCTGGCAGTTCGGGTACTGCGCCGCGTAGGCCGCCGGGTCGGATAGGGCCAGGTTGAAAGCGTTGGTGTCCAGCACGTTCACCTGCCCGTCACAGTTCATGTCGCCCACCAGCCACTTGAGCGACAGATTGCCGTCCTCATCATGCTCGACCCAGTTAGAAATCGCCTGCGTGCCTTCGCCTGCGGTCGACGAGACGCGATCGTATTGGTTCAGACTGTTCGCAACGCCGCTCGGCGCGCCGTAATCCGTGCTGATGATCGGATCCTCGCCTTCCGGCCCCATCCACGACCCGCGGCGGTTGCCGATCGGGTCGTAGTCGTACTTGAAATGCTCGTTGGGCACGGGGTCGTCCGTGTCTTCCAGGTCGTCACCGAGATAGCGGTACGCCGTCGTCAGCTCGTTCCGGTCGTTGTAGCCGTACCGATTATACGCCGCCGTGTGCGGCGAAGGCAGCGAAAACGCCGTGCCCTCGGTCAGCACCGACGTCCGGCGGGCCAGGCGGTCGTTCGTGTACGTGTACCGGGACTTCACGACCGGTGTCCCGGCCGGATCCCACTTGTTCTCGACCGACGTGAGCAGGTCGCGGTGATCCTCGAACCCGCGCGTGGTTTGCAGCAGCACGGCGTTCGCGGCGTTCTTGATCTCGGTTTTTTCGACCAGCTCTTCGTCATGCGCGATCCAGTTCGACACGGACGGCGCGTCCACGCCGATCGACGCCAGCGCCGATCAGCCGGATGCGCTGCAGCGCGTGCCGCATTCGGGACACACGCAGGAAGTATTCCCTGTCAGATCGTACTTGCACTTGTGGCACAACGTGCTTCCCCGGCTTGCGGGGCGCCAGGCCCAAGAGGCGATGCAAGCTACAAGCGAGCCAAGCAGCGCCAGCTTGCTCCACATGGGAATAAGCATGAAGCTCCATGACATCTGCTTACTATGTCCGATTACTACCCAGCCGAGTACGGCACACAATGCTGCCAGAGCTAATGTTGTCGCAGTTGTGAGTATCCTTATCGCTACCACGGCCACAGACCATCTGAATCTGGCATCCGCGGATCTGGGAGCCCCTTGCAGGACCGGGCGACGATTGCTCGCAGCGCTGGAGTAAGAACATCGGACCACGACTCATACCCGATACAATTGTGCAAGGCGCATCTTGTCACTAGAACCTATCCCAAAACCGGTCTAAGCAACAGGAGCGTGCAGCCGAGATGCAGGAAGCCCTGAAACAGCTTTGTGGACTTCTCCCAGCGAATGCACAGTCTCCGGAAGTTCTGAATCCAGGCAATGCTGCGTTCGACCGTCCAGCGCCGCCGGTAACGCTGCAATGGACGGCGATCCTGCGTCACGTTGTCCGGGCTGCGATTGCTGCGGTGCGGAGCGATCAATTCAATGCCGCGCTCGGCCAGCTCCGCGTCCAGTTCGTCACAGTCATACGCCTTGTCGCCAATCACGCGCGGCGGCGTCTCGCGGGTCAACATGAAATCGAACAGGCGCTGGACCAGCTTGCTCTCGTGCGGACCGGCGGACATGGTCTCGACCGCCACCGGCAACCCGCGTGCATCGACCAGGACCATGATTTTCACGCCTTTTCCGACTTTCGTCAGTCCAACGCCGTCGCCGCCGCTCTTGGCCTTCGCAAACGTCCCGTCAATGTAGCATTCGTACAGACGGTAGCCGCCCCGCGTCTCGACGAGCCGGCCAGCCAATTGCAACAAGCGCTCGAAGACACCTTCGGCGACCCACCGGGCGAACCAGCGGTGCACGGTGCTCTTCGAGCCAAACTGCGACGGCAAGTCTTTCCACTTCGCGCCATTGTCCAGAATCCAGAAGATGCCGCGCAGCGTCCTGCGTTTGTCCGCAATTGGACGTCCGCCCTTCGGTCGCGCCGGCGGATCGGGTATCTGCGCCGCAATCCAGTCCAATTGCTCATCCGTGAGTATCAACATGTAGCATTATACGGATTCCACAGGTGTCTGGTTTTGGGATAGGTTCTAGCGTGGCAACCAGTCTCTGGCGCACAGCATCTACGCACTGTTGATCGCGACATTCATTGCGAATTGCATCTGCAAGGCAAGTGGCCTCCGCTCCGTAGCCAGAGCATTCGCCAGAATCACAGATAACTCTGTACCCTTGCCGCGAAAGAGTGCCGCACGTACCACACGGATAGCAACTGGGGTTTGTTGTACCTTGATCCACATGGGTCTCTTCGTGCTTAAGCGTACACTTTTCAATTATTCCTTCGGCCGTCCCTGGCGCACCGCCGGGAATTTTCGACCGATTTGTACACGCACACCGGCAACCATCCGGTCGGCAGATTACTCCCCCTTCATCGGTTCCCAAGAGTGCTTGACCGGCCGCCGACATACATGTAATCCAGCACGTCGAGCAATCAGACGGACAAGGGCTTGCGCCTAGCATATCGATGTATCCGATTGGCCCGTTCCGGAAGGCGCTATACAGGTGCGTTCCTCCGCTTTCCCCAATCGGATCCCGGCTCATCCACCTCCCCGTCCTCGGGTCATAGAGCCGGCGCAGCCACGCGCCGAAACCGGTCTCGGCGTCGAACGGCCGCGTGCTGAATTTCATCGGCTGGTCGAGTTCGCCGCTCGTCGGTGTGTTCACGCGGTTGCCGTACGGGTCGTATTCGTACTTCACGGCAATCGCGCCGGAGTCGGCGTCGAGCACCTGTGTCACGTTGCCGTTGGCGTCGTAACAATAAAAATAGCCGCCAGAGTAGCCGGATTGGACGCCGGAGGCTTGTTCCATCGCCAGAAGGCCGCCGATGCCGCCCGCGGAAGACCGGCCGTCGTCGGTTGACCGGTTGGAAACCGGTCCCACAGCGCCATTCAGCCCGGCGAGGTCGAGCCCCCAGGTGTATTTGCGAACGACCGGCGGGACGCCGGTCCCACCCAAGGCGTCGAGTTCCAGCAGCAAGAGCCAGCCGTCGTAAACGAAGCACCGATCCAAAGTCAGCGTCCACGAACCCGGCGAGCCGGGCGTCCACGAATACACGCGCTTCGCGACACGCCGGCCCAGATAGTCATACGCATACTCGCTCCGCAGCGTTCCCGCGGGGATCGCCGACTCGTCCGCCGGGCGGGCCTCAATCAGCCGGTTCTCGGCGTCCCAGACGTAGCGGATGTTCAGCCCGGTCGGCGCGTCCTTCAGCCCCAGCAAGTCGGTGAACGGATTGATGTCGAGCACGTTCACCAGCCCGTCGCCATTGATATCGCCGCTGGTCAGGTTGCAGTTCGGATATTGCGCGGTGTACGCGGCCGGGTCGAGGATCGCCAGCGTGAAGGCGTTCAGGTCGAGAATGTTCACGACGCCGTCGCAGTTCATGTCGCCCGTCAGCCACTCGCCGGACAGGTTCCCGTCGGCGTCGTGCGTGAAGTTCTTCCGCGGCGCGGCCTGGGCCGAGTCGATCTGCACGTACTGGTTCAAGTTGTTCCGGGCGTACGTCACCATCGCCGGCGTCTGCTGACCCTTGCTAGCCGTCTCGCGGTTGCCGATAGGATCATAGTCGTAGTCGAAGAACTCTTCATCGACCGGGCCGGACGGGTCGCCGATCGTCGTGTTGGAAAAGCGGTTCGCCCGTGTTCGGCTCCCCCTGCTGTTCGCCGTAATAGTGGAAGGTCGTCGTGGCGCCGCGGGCCTGAGTGCGCGTCTCAAGCCGGCCCGCGGGCGTGCAGCCTGGACTGCCAGAATCTCCTGTTATGCCCGGAAAACGCATCCCTATCCGCCGCGCGCTTCGCGGCTGCTTCCGCTACAATCTCCCCGGCGTCATGCGCCGTGTGCAGCAGGTTCCTGTCGACGGCTTCTTGTGCGAGAGCCACATGTCCAGCAAGTTCGGCTCGGATGAACCGATGTCGGAATGGTCGCGGAAGATCGGCGACATCATGGACGAGATGCTCAACCGCAGCTTCGTCCAGTACAAGGACAGCGGCGCGTGGCAGCCCGCCACGGACGTGTTCGAGTCGCGCACCAGCTACTTCGTCTGCGTCGAGCTGGCCGGCATGGAGAAGCAGGACATCGACGTGGAATGCCTCGACGACCGCCGCGTCCTGGTCAGCGGCCGCCGCAAGCAGCCGCGCCCCAGCGGCGTCAGCGGTCCGCTGAGCGTGCACGTGCTTGAGATTGATGAAGGGCCGTTCCAGCGGGAAATCGACCTGCCCGAACCGGTCAAGGTGGACCAGGTCGAGGCCGGCTACAGCAAGGGCTATCTATGGATCACGCTCCCGAAAAACGCGAAGAGCTAGACGAGCTCCAGGGCGGCGAGGACGAGGACCGGGCCGGGCGCGTCATCGGCGTCGCCGACAGCGAGGACGAGGGCGCTCCCAGCATCCCGGATGAATTGCCGATCCTGCCGGTCCGCGGCGTGGTCGTCTTTCCGGGCACGGTCGTTCCGCTGACGATCGGGCGTGAGAAGTCCAAGCGGCTCATGGACGCCGTGCTGGCCGGCAACAAGATGCTGGCCATCTTCGCGCAGCGCCGCGACGACGTGGAGGACCCCGGAATCAACGACGTGTACCGGGTCGGCACGGCGGCGACGGTGCTCAAGCTGCTGCGCATGCCGGACGGCTCCAACAGCCTGCTGGTGCACGGACTGGTGCGCGTCGGCCTGGAGCAGATGGTCTCGACCGAGCCTTACTGGAAGGCCGTGGTCCACGCGCACGAGGACCCGGGCGAATCCAACATCGAGATTGAGGCCCTGGCTTACGCCGCCCGCCGCACGGCCGAGCAGATCATGGAAAACAGCCCGAACGTGCCGGAGGAGGCGCGGATCGTGCTGAGCAACATCGAGCGGCCGGGGCCGCTGGCCGATTTCCTTTCGGCCAACCTGTCGCTGGGGCTGGTGCAGAAGCAGGAGCTGCTGGAGACGTTCGATATCGCCGACCGCTTGCGCAAGGTGAACGCGACGCTCAACAATCAGCTCGAAGTGCTGCAGCTTTCGCAGAAGATCCAGCAGGAAGTCCGCGGGCAGATCGACAAGACGCAGCGCGAGTACTACCTGAACGAGCAGATGCGGGCCATCCGCAAGGAGCTGGGCGAGGAGGACTCACGCGACGCGGATGTCCAGGAGCTCAAGAAGCGCGTCACGTCGGTCGGCATGCCGGAAGTGGTGCTGAAAGAGGCCACGCGCGAGCTGGCGCGTTTGCAGCGCGTGTCTCAGGCGTCGCCGGAGAACGGCGTCATTCGCGATTATCTCGAGTGGCTGTGCGAAATGCCGTGGACCGCCGCCACGACGGACAATCTCGACCTGAAGCGGGCCGAGACCATCCTGAATCAGGATCATTACGGGCTCGAACGCATCAAGCGCCGCATTCTGGAGTTCCTCGCCGTCCGCAAGCTCAAGCCGACCGGCAAGGGGCCGATCCTGTGCTTTGCCGGACCGCCGGGCGTCGGAAAAACGTCGCTGGGCCAGAGCATCGCCCGCGCCCTCGACCGCAAGTTCATTCGCATCGCCCTGGGCGGCGTGCGCGACGAGGCGGACATCCGCGGCCATCGCCGCACCTATATCGGCGCCATCCCCGGCCGGCTGGTTCAGGAGATTCGCCGCGCCGCCGTCCGCAACCCGGTCGTCATGCTGGATGAGCTGGACAAGCTGGCGTCCGATTTTCGCGGCGACCCGGCGGCGGCGCTGCTGGAAGTGCTCGACCCGGCCCAAAACCACAGCTTTACGGATCACTACCTGGGAGTGCCGTTCGACCTGTCGGCGGCGCTGTTTATCGCGACGGCGAACTACATGGACCCGGTGCCGCCGGCGCTTCGCGACCGCATGGAAGTCATCGAGCTGCCGGGGTACACATCCGCCGAGAAGCTCGAAATCGCCAAGCGCTACCTGGCGCCGCGTCAGGCTGAGGAGAACGGCCTGAAGCCCGAGGCGATCCAGTTCAGCGACAAAATCCTGCGGGAGCTGATCGACTTCTACACGCGTGAGGCCGGCGTCCGAAACCTCGAACGCAACATTGGCACCGCCTGCCGCGCCGTCGCGGCGCGGGTCGCCAAGGGCGAAAAGGTCCCGCCGAAGGTCACTTCCGAGTCTCTGGAGGAGTGCCTCGGCCCGCCGCGATTCGAGTCGGAGATTGCGCTGGCCAAGGCTGAGCCGGGCGTCGCCACGGGTTTGGCTTATACGCCGGTGGGCGGCGAGATCATCTTCGTCGAAGCGGCGGCGATGGCCGGCCGCGGCGGATTCACGCTCACCGGTCAGATCGGCGACGTTATGCGCGAGTCGGCTCAGGCAGCTCTTTCGCTGCTGCGCGGCCGGGCCGAGCAATGGGGCATCAAACTGCCTGACCTCGGAAACGTCGATGTGCATATTCACGTACCAGCCGGCGGCATCCCGAAAGACGGACCGTCCGCGGGCGTCGCGATGCTGACCGCGCTTGTTTCGCTTATGACCAGGCGCGCCGTTGATCCGACCGTCGGCATGACCGGCGAAATCACGCTGCGCGGGCTGGTCTTGCCGATCGGCGGCGTGAAGGAGAAAGTCCTGGGTGCGCACCGGGCGGGTCTGAAGACGGTCATACTCCCTTCGCGCAACAGGCCCGACCTGCACGAAGTGCCGGATGACGTGCGCAAGGCAATGAACTTCGTCTTCGCCGAGCGCGTTGAGGACGTGCTTAACGTCGCCTTCGCCGCGAGCGCGCGCGGGACGCCAAAAGGACCAAAAACCCCGAAAGCTGCTGGTTCCCGGCGCAAACGTCCGACATCGCCGCCTCGCAAGTCGGCACGGCCTGTGAACACAGCGAACGGTCGCCGCCGCGCCGCCCGCGGTGCCTAGAGCACCGTTTTTCGCGGTTACATCACGCGTCGGGCGCGATTACGGGACGCCCCGGAACGTCCGGATTGTCCGCGCCCGCGTCCGATACGGCTTCCACCGTACGCCGCAACGCTATTTCAAATAGAGACTTAAGAATTCCGATCGGCCTGATTTCGGCTTGAACCGGATGGACGTTTCTCCTATCATGCGAATCTGGACGAAACGGCACGGCGCGGAGAGACGCTGTGCATGGGCGTGACTGATACTGGACCGGGTCGAGTATCTGATTGACTCTGGGGTACGCGATGAAAACGATTACAAAGAAAGACCTTGTCGACCGTATTTCGGAAGAGACCGCTACCAAGCGAGTTACGGTCAAGAAAATCATCCAGTACTTTCTCGATGACATCGTTCACGAGCTCGGGAACGGCAACCGCCTCGAGTTTCGCGATTTCGGCGTGTTCGAGCTTCGTTCCCGAGCGGCCCGCGTGGCCCAAAACCCCAAGACCATGGAAAAAGTCGCCGTGCCGCGTAAGCGCACGGTGAAGTTCAAGATCGGCCGGCTGATGAAAGAGCGGCTGCTCTCCATCGAACAGCCCGCGGCGCAGGTGATCGGCAGCAACCACCAGCCGGCCGCGCAGCAAGCCTAGTATCTCGTCCCCCCTTCGTCTTCGGGGAGCATCGGCGTCTCGCCGGTGCGCGCCGGCGAGTCGCCGATGCGACCTGTCCCTGCCTCCGACGCCTGTGAACATGCCCATCGCTTGGCCTTCGGGGTTCCGGCTCAGGTAATCGCATCCGCTCCCGGCCGGGTGAACCTGATCGGCGAGCACGTCGACTACCACGACGGGTGCGTACTTCCGATCGCCATCCAGCGCCGCACCTTGGTCACCGCCGCGCTCGATCGGTCCGGCCGCGTCGCGGCTAACTCATCGACTGAGGGTCACGCCGAATTCGCTTGCGACGCAGCCGAGCCGGCAACGTCTCCGCACTGGTCGAACTACGTTCGCGGGGTCGTGGCCGAATTACGGGCTTTCGGCGGCGCCATTCCCGGAGCCACGCTGCGGATCGAGAGCGACCTGCCGCCCGGCGGCGGGATGAGCAGCTCGGCTGCGCTGTCTGTGGCCACGACGCTGGCCTTGTCGGAACTGGCCGGGCTGACTCTCCCGCTGTTGGAGGTGGCGCAGCTCTGTCGCCGCGTCGAGCATCGCTTTGCCGGCACGCCCTGCGGGATCATGGACCCCTACGCATCCTGTTTCGGCCGGGCCGGGCATGCCCTGCTCCTTGACTGCCGCGCCATGCGGCACGAGCACATTCCGCTGCCGCTCGGTCCGGTCCGGCTGCTGGCCGTTCCCAGCGGTGTGCGACATGCCCTCTCGGATGGAACTTACCAGCAGCGGCAGGCCGCCGGGTTTCGCGCTGCCGCGCTCCTCGCCGGACCGGGACGAACGCTGCGGGACGCCTCTTGGGCGGCGCTTGAATCTGAATCGGCCGGCCGGCTGATCGATTCGGAGGCGCTTCGCCGCGCCCGGCACGTTGTTTCGGAAATGCGCCGCGTGCGCGAGGCGACTGGCGCGTTGAATGCCGGTGATTGGCCTCACTTCGGCCGGTTGCTGTCTGAATCACATCTCTCGCTTCGCGACGACTACGAGGTCTCGTGCGATGAGATTGACCAAATCGTCGCGGTCCTGGCGCGGCAGCCCGGCGTGCTTGGGGCGCGGATGGTGGGCGGCGGTTTTGGCGGGGTCGTCGTCGCGGCTGTGCGAAGCGAAGCGTGCGAGGCCGTAATCAAGGCGCTCGAAGAGAGTTACTACAAGGAGCGTGGTTTACTAGAGCGGCCGTTTGAGCTTCAGCCATCGGATGGTGCGTGGGTGCGGTCAGTCGTGCATCGCGAATAGGAACCCATCCCACCAGGGTCAGCCGGAAAGGGCCGCGAGGATCAGCAGCCAGGGGGCAGCTTGGGGCTGATCCTGATAGTCGACCAGCGCCTCGGCTCTTGCACGGAGCGCGTTGTGGTTTTCGGTCGCCACGTTGGCAAACCACCGTGAACCGTGTCTTTACTTTGCGAGAATTGGGGCCGTAGAATTACGGAGGCTGGAATCTGGCGCGTTGGGTGGATTGGGCTTGGTGCGGTGAGATGTGCGATGCGCGAGAATCTGGTAACAACTAGTCTTGTGATCATCATATTGCTGGTGACGGGGAGCGCTGCTGTCGCAGCGAGCTTCGCTGGTTTGGGGGATTTCCCGGGCGGGCTGACGAGCAGCGTGGCGTTCGGCGTCTCCGGTGATGGCGCAACGGTCGTAGGCGCGGGGAACCATCCCGGACTACGGGTCGAGGCGTTTCGCTGGACGGCCAGTGGCGGGCTGGTCGGTATTGGCGTTCCGACCGGTTGCGTCTGGAGCGAAGCCTACTCTGCATCCGCTGATGGTTCGGTGATCGCAGGCTGGGGCTATCGCACGCCGATCGGCGACTCGTTCAATCGCGCCGCTTACCGATGGACGGCGGAGACCGGGATCATGAGCCTTGGTGATCTGCCGGGCGGACCCGATCGGAGCTTTGCGAACGCCGTCTCGAATGACGGAAGTACAATAGTGGGTCAAGGGCGGTCAGCCAAGGGCTCCGAGGCTTTTCGCTGGACCGAGGCGGAGGGAATGGTGGGAATCGGTGACTTGCCAGGCGGAGCCTTTGGCAGCGAAGCGTACGCGGTCTCCGCAGACGGGTCAGTCATCGTGGGCGTCGCGAGCGACGAAACGGGGATTGTTCCCTTCAGGTGGACGGAGAGCGGCGCGATGGCACGCCTGCCGAGCATGGATGGTGGATTTACCGCAGGCATCGCGCAAAACGTGTCGCCTGACGGAACCGCCATCGTGGGACGCCTGAGCGCCCCGCTGGCCAGTCAGGCGTTCCGTTGGACTGAGGCAGACGGCACAATCGGACTCGGCGACCTTCCCGGCGGCGCGTACTATAGCTCGGCGTATGGGGTCTCCGGCGACGGCAGCGTCGTCGTGGGATATTCGTCGTCTGCCGCAAACAGTGCGACGGCGTTCATCTGGGACGCGTCCCACGGGATGCGACCGCTGAGGGATGTGTTGGTGAACGACTACGGGCTCAACCTGGATGGCTGGGAGCTCGGTTTTGCCAACGACATTTCATTCGATGGAACCGTGATTGTCGGAGGTGGGACGGACCCGTCCGGGAACGGGCAAGCGTGGATGGCGGTGATACCGGAACCGGCGACGCTTTCACTGTTCTGCATCGCTCTTGCCTGTCGGCGGCGGCGATAGGCGTTGGGGCGCGCCGGTGGGGCGCCGGCTCTCGCTTACGTTTTCCGGCCGGGGCGGGGCGGCACTGCTCATTCTCCAAGCGATGTCCATGAGTGCCACTGCTCTGGGAGCAGTGTACTCAGGCGTGGCCCGCGCGCTCAACCGTCGGGGTGGTCCCTCACCAGCGTCGATGTCGACACGATACCGAGGCGTCGCCGAATCGGAAAGCACTGCTCACAGAGAGGATTTCGCGCCGGGAGCGCGCACGCTTGCGCCAAGTCGTTAAAGCGTCCATACTTGCGTTTGTTGTCTTGCATTCAACAAAGGAGCAAGTATGGACAGGGACGTCTGGCGTGTATTGACGGCGGCGGCTCGGTCGGCGGCGCGACGAGTACCCGGCAGCGACCGGCGGATGCGCTACTGCGATCATCTCATTCTGCGCATGTACCTCTGGTCGGTCTGGCACGAACGACCACTCTGCTGGGCCAGCGATCCACGACATTACAACACCCTCTTCCGTCCGCGGCAACTACCGTCGAACTCCCAATTCTGCCGCCGCGTAGGCAGCCCGCGCTTCGCGGCGCTGCTGGCCGCCGTTCAGGACTCTCTCGTGCGAGCGGACGCCGGTGTGTCCTTGTCCTACCTGGATGGCAAGCCACTGCCGGTCAGCCTCTGTTCGCGCGATCCCGATGCGCGCATCGGCTGGGCGGTGCGCGGCTTCGCACGCGGCTACAAACTCCACGTCTGGGCCCGCGACGATGGATTCGTGCCGAAATTCTCGGTTCGCCCGATGAACCAGGGCGAGGCCAAAGTGGCCCGCCAAATGGCGACCGCGCCTTGCCGCGGCGCGGTGCTCGCCGATGCCAACTACGACACGCGAAAGCTCTACCAGGCCATTGGCGCCTGCGGCGCGCAGCTCTTCACGCCCCTGAAACGCTTCTCGCCAAACCACAAGCGACTCAAGACCATGGACCCGCATCGCCGCTTTGCCATCGAACTGTGCGCCGACTATCCGGAAGCCTACCAGACCATTCTCGATCGCCGCGCGCGTGTCGAACGCATCCTCTCGGCGCTGACCTGCTTCGGCGGCGGACTCACCCACCTACCTCCCTGGGTCAGACGCCTGCGCCGAGTCCAACGCTACGTCAGCGCCAAGATCGCCATCTACCACGCGCGACTCCGCTGCAGAACCGCAGCAGGATAACCCCCGCTTCGTGCGAAATCCTCTCACAGAGCAGTGGCACACGCATCATTGCCTACTCTTGACGCTCTCTTTCCCGACCGTGCCACCAGTGCCACCCGTCCCGAAACGTCGCGATCAATGGTCAGCCACAGCTCCCCGCCGTCGCCGTTGCCGTCGCTCTTGATCGTCAGCGGGCCGGTCAGGTCGCCGGTGATGTGAGAGCCTGATCCGTTTGACGAGTGACCGGTCCAGCTTGTCGCGTCGAGGTTGATCGTGCCGACGTTGGCCGCGCCGGGCTGGTCGCCCTGCTGCGTGGGCCGGACGATCGTCACGCCGAAGATCTCTGCCGAGGGTGGCGTCGGGTTGATCGTCAGTGAGCCGATGTTGGCGGGCTGCCCGGTCGGCTGGCCGCTAACGACTTGCTCGGATGAGACGATCCAGTTTGCACCCGTGATGAGTTCGATCGCGGGGTTGGACGGGTCGGCAAACGACATGCGGAAGTCCTGGTCCGGCACGGGATCGCCAAGTCCGTCCCAGCGCAGGCATACCTCGATCGTTTGGCCGCTGTCCCTGAGGCATCGCGATCCGTCGGCGATCGCTTGGGTCGAGGAACACACCCAGATGGTGCTCCCGAGGAGCGCCGCCCGAACGACGGTTCGCAGAAACGTCGCTGTCAGCTCAGACCTCCTTGTGTTACAATCTGGTTGTTGGCCTATTTACGGTCCAGCCAACGCAATACTCGCGGCAAGCCGTGTGCCAGAAAGCGCATAATCCGACATCCGGTCTTGGGCTGGCTGCATTGCTCGCGGCAAGCGGCGCAACCGCTTTCGGCGGTGTTTTCAGCTACGAGTGCACGGACTTCCCGGAGAATGCTGGGTGGAAAATCACGCAGATTGTGTGTGATCCCACGTTGCGTCTGGATCAAGGCTGGTTCTTACAACACGTAGAGCTTTGTCCCGGGTACCCACCACCGGGCGGGCAGATGGCGGTCTACTGGCGCTCGCTGAGCGACCTCGCGGGCGCTACCGACACGTACGTCGAGTGGCGCGTCGAGACCGATGCACCGCGAACTGAGATCCCCTGGGGTGGCGGGGCTGCCATCGCGCCCGCCGACGATGTTTCGCTATATAACTTCTTCATCGCGCGCGACCAGGCTCGGATCTACCGCAGCGCGAGCTTGCCGATTGTGTTCGTGGATGTCGCGCCCGGAGTCCCGCATACTTACCGCCTGGAAGTTCACGGCGCGGCGTTGTTCATTTGGTACGTCGACGGGAAGGTGGTCGATGCGGGCACTCCAGTCGCCGCGTTTCCCTCCGCTAATCCACGCCTCAGTTGGCGCGCGCGCGCGGCGTGGGTCGAGAACACGACGCGCTGGGACTACCTCCGCTACGGCACGATCCCCGCCGAGGCCAGCGGCGACTACGACAGCGACGGGAGCGTCGACGAATTCGATCTGTCGTTCTTTGTCGAATGCCTGCTGGGGGAGGGGATTCCGAGCGGCCCCGGCTGCCGGTTTGCGGATTTTGACGCAGACGGGGACACGGACTGCGACGACTGGGCCGCGTTTGTCGCTCATTGGACCGGCCCTCCCGCAGTCCCGCCCATTCCGCCGCCGTGCGCCGCAGTCGGCGACACGAATTGCGACGGCGCCGTCAATGTCCTTGATATCAACGCATTTGTCATGGCACTTTCCGATCCGAGTGCCTACGCCGCCCAGTTCCCGAATTGCCCCATTTCCACCGCCGACGCCAATGGCGACGGCGCCATTGACATCCTCGACATCAATGCCCTCGTGACCTTGATCGAATAGGGTGGGCATCGCCCACCAATTCCATCCCTCGCGCGTCGGAGTGGAATGGTGGGCAGTGTCCACCCTACGTGTCAGCGGGCACGGACCACCCGACGCCTCGGTCGTTTACCCCACGCCCACCGGCGAAGCCACGAGCCCGGACGGCTCGGTTGTTCCGGCGTTCGCGCCGTCCGCCCATTCCAGCACCGTAATGCTGGCGCGCGTGTCGCGAATGGTCGGCTCGTCCGGCGACGGTTCACGCGTCGGGAAGGAGACGATGAAACACGTGCCGTCCCCGCGGCGGGAACGAAGGAAGATATGCCCGCCGCTCTGCTCCACGATCTCGCGCACAATCGCCAGCCCCAGTCCCGTGCCGGGGATCGCCGCCGCCAGCGCATTGTTGCCGCGGCGAAAGGCGTCAAAGATCGACCCGCCCACGTCCGGCCGCGCGATTCCGTCGAGCGTCGCCGCGTCCAATCCGGCGCCCGTGTCGGCGACGCTGATCGCCACATGATCCGGCGGCCAGGGCGGCGCGTGCCTATCAAAGAACGCGAGACGCGCAGTACCGGCGTCGGCAGAGGCGGCGGCGGCTTCGGACGCGGGATGCACGTCGACCGTGACTTCGCCGGGGCTGCCAGTGTACTTGATGGCGTTGTCTACAAGATTGCTGACGCAATCGAGCAGATCGGACGGATCGACCAGGGCCGTCAGGTCGTCGCTCTCGGGAAGGTCGCAATGCAGAATGACGCCGCGCGACTCGGCCAGCGGCAGGTAGCGGCGGCAGATTTCGCCCACGGTCCGGACGACATTCGTCGTCGAACGGCGGTGGCGGGTCGGGTCGGCCCGCTGCACGCGCGCCAGGGCCAGCAGCTCGGTCACCTGCTGCACGCCGTCGCGGCAGCGCTGGCGGACTTTTTCGTAGGTGCCCAGGACCGCGTCGGCGGGCACAATGCGGTCGATCAGCAGTCCGACAAGCGTCTCGATCGCGGCCAGGGGGGACTTGAGCTGGTGTGCGGCCGTCTGCAGAAATCGCGAGCGTCTCTGCTGCAGGTCGAAGATCGCCGCCTCTGACTGCTTCAGCGCGTGATGCGCTCCGCGAAGCTGATGCTCGCGCTGCACGAGGCGGCCGGTGATGTGCAGCGTGAAGTACAGCGTGGCCATGACGCCGGAGGCCATCACAATCAGCGCCGCGGCGACGAACTCTCCGCGCACATACAGCCCGGGCGAGGGGAACTGCGGCAGAAAGTCCATATGCGGGGCGATGCCGCCGGCGTATTCGCCGAGGGCCAGAGTCGCATAGAGCAGCATGGCCCACAGTCCGTGGCCGATGGCGTGCCAGGGCCGCAGAAGCAGCGCGCCAATGCTCATGTGGAATACATAAAACACCGCCATCGGGTTCTCGACGCCGCCGGTGTAGCGCAGAATGGCAGTCAACAGGAACAGGTCCACGCCGATCTGCGCATTGGCGAACAGCAGCGTGTTGCGGATCTTCTTCGGGTCGTCAGCGTCCAGGCGGCGGAACTGGCCCAGCAGGTAGTCCTGAATGCCCATCCAGATCAGGTTCACGATCGCCAGCAGGAGAATCGGAATGACCAGCGCCGTGGGCCGCACCGCGGACGGCGTCACGAAGCGCTCGAGTCCGAGCACACCCAGCGCGACGGCGACAAACGCCCAGCGCAGGCGGATAAACCAGCGCACCTGCAAGAGCGAGACGAGCGCCGCCGTTCGCGGATAGATCATCTGCCCGGGCGGCGCCTCGTCGGGCAGGTCGGGGACGCTGATTCGCTGAATCACGGGTGAGCCTCCGCAGGCGTCAGGATTTCGCGCACAGCCTGGCGCAGGACGGCCGCGTTGATGGGCTTTTCGAGGAATCGCCGCACGGGCAGAAAGTCGGTGCCGACTTCGCGCGCGAAGTCGAAACCCATCGACTGCCCGACGGCGGAGATCACGATGACGGGGATGTGCTCGAGCCGGGGGTCCTTCTTCATCTGGTAAACCAGGTGGAAGCCCTCGCTGGGCGACGCGAGCATGATGTCGAGCAGCAGCAGGTCCGGCGGCTGGCGCCGCATGGCGTCCAGCCCGGCCGG
Source organism: Phycisphaerae bacterium RAS1 (assembly GCA_007859745.1). Taxonomy (NCBI): domain Bacteria; kingdom Pseudomonadati; phylum Planctomycetota; class Phycisphaerae; species Phycisphaerae bacterium RAS1. Next base: position 2,637,006 of record SMLU01000001.1, read on the forward strand.
GCCGGTGAGGCTCGTCCGCAGCTTGTAGCCTTCCGGCTCGAGGATCATCTTGACCGCGTCATGGACATACGGATCGTCGTCGATGACGAGGATGTCTGCGTTCGGGTTCATTGCGCTGCTCCAATCACCGCTCATTCACGCCGGACCTCTGCGCCTCGCGCCGGGTCAGGCCCGCTCTTCCCGCCGGACGCGGAGGTCCGGCGCTGCGCACGTACGCGGCACTACGCTGTGCCGTGCACCGTCGGACGCGGCGGTCCGACGCTGCGCACCTGCTCGGCGGCGTGCGTGATCGGCAGCGAGCGGTTCATCACCGAAAGCACCAGCAGTCCGCCGGCCACGACGCCGGCCGACACCAGAATCTCAATCCAGCGCGGCATGTACCCGCTCGACGACGCCAGCATGCCCAGCAGCGCCACGTTCAGCCGGTTCATGACGACGCCGGCGATCACCATGACGCAGCAGCCGAAGAGCCTCAATCGATCGTAGCGCACGCTGGCGCTCAGCAACAGCAGACCCGGCAGCATCACGCCGACCACCATCTCCAGCAGAAACGCCCATGTCTCCAGGGAAGGCTCCAGCAGGCGGTGCAGCTCTCCCCGCCCGCTCAGGTCCATCAGCCGCAGACCGACGTACAGCGACAGGATGAGCGGCAGCGCCCCGGCCAGGTCGCCCAGCAGCCGGATCGGATAGCGGTGTCCGAAGATCATGCCCGACAGGATCGCCTCGAAGATCACCATCGCCACGCCCACCGCCAGCGAGGACATCAGGAACAGCAGCGGCAGGAGCGGCGTGAACCACAGCGCGTGCAGGCGGTGGCCCATCATCACGAACAGCGAGCCCAGCGAGCTCTGGTGCACGGTGGACAGGACGATGCCGGCCAGCACGAAGATAATCATCACGCGGTTCAGCGCGCGCAGGGCGCGCGTGAAGCCGAAACGCTCGCAGACGATCGGCAGAAACTCCAGAAAGAGCACGGTCGTATACAGCATGACGCACCAGGCGACCTCGAACATCACCGAGCGCGGCTGCCACATCACCATCGGGTGCCAGATCACCCACGGCCGGCCGAGATCCATCATCAGGCCGATGACCGCCAGCAGGTAGCCCAGCAGGGCCGTGACGATCGCCGGCCGCACGAACGGCTCGTAGCGCTTCAGGCCGAACACGTGCACCGTGCCGGCCAGCACAAACCCGCCCGCCGCCAGCGCGATGCCGCACAGCATATCGAACCCGATCCACAAGCCCCACGGCATCGAGTCGGTCAGGTTGGTCGCCGCGCCGAGTCCTCCGAGAAAGCGGTAGATGGCCAGCCCGAACGCGATCATGACCAGCGCCGAAAGCGCCAGCCGTACGAGCGTAACTCTGCGGATGATCTCGGTGGTTTTCACGACACGCCCTCCCGCCCGGCGCCGCTCCCCGGCGCGGATGGCGCATCCGCGGCCGCTGCTTCCTGGCGGGCCTGCAATCGTCGCAAGGCCCCCAGGAAGAGCGCCAGCCCGACCACCCAGCCGGGCACGGCGCCGAGGATCGGCTCGGCGAAGCTGGCCGGATTGGTGGGCGGCAGCTTCGGCATTCCCAGCTTCTCGAGCGGGATGGCCGAAAGAATCAGGTAGCTCGTTCCGCCGCCCTCGAACTCGCCGTAGACGTGATCGATGTAGCGGCCCGGCTCGCGCTCGATGCGATGCCGCGCTTCGCTGATGAGCTGCTTTCGCGTGCCGGCGACCAGCGCCGCCACCGGACAGGCCTTCACGCATCCCCCGTTCAGGTTGCACTTGCGGACGCGCGGCATGCGGTCGAACCACTCGTAGCGCGGCACCTCGTAGGGGCAGGCCAGCATGCAGTAGCGGCATCCGATGCAGCGGTCTTCGAAGTACAGCACCGGCCCCTTGTCGGTCTTCCGAAGCGCCGCAACGGGACAGGCCGACGCGCACGCCGGCACGTTGCAATGCATGCAATTCCGCTTGAGAAACGACCAGGGCCGCGGCGCGGCGCCCGGCCCTGCCGGCGCTTGAAACGCCTGAATCACCATCAGGTTGATGTGCGAGAGCTTGTGCGGTTTGTCGAACGCGACGCCGTCCACGAGACCCTCGTCGGGCGGCAGTTTGTTCACCTCGCGGCAGCGGCGAGCGCAGGCGCGGCAGCCGATGCAGCGGGTCGCGTCGTAGAGAATGGCAAAGGCGTTGTCGAACGTGGGCAGCGCCGCCTGCGGATCGGCCGCGGTCGCGACCTGCGCCGCGCCCACCGACCCCGCCAGCGCCAGGAATTGCCTACGGTTGAGGCCGCTCATGTCGCGCCTCCTTGGTCGCCGGCGAAGCTTCGAGTTCTTCGTCAAACTCGGCTGGCTCCGTCTGCAGCTTGCGGGCCGCCGTCGCCACGCCCACGCCGCCCAGAAACGCCGCTACACCGATCATCCCCACAGCCGCGTACGTATTCGCGTCCGCCTGCCGGTGCGAGTCTTTCCCGGTCGCTGGATACGTGCCGGGGAAGGTGAGCTGCACCGGCTGCACGGGCTGAAAGAGCGAGCCTTCAAACGGAAACCCTGGTTCGCAGCAGCCGATGCACGGATGCCCGGCCTGCACGCACCAGTTGACGCCGCCGTTCCAGCGGCGGATCGGGCAATCGGCCTTCGTAAGCGGCCCCTTGCAGCCGAGCTTCACGAGGCACCCGTGCTCGCCGAAGCGCTGGGCAAACTCGCCGCGCTCGAAATGTCCGCGGTAGGGGCAATTGTCGTGAATGAGCTGCGAGAAGAACGCCGCCGGACGATGATGTTCGTCCAGCTTCAGCGCTTCGAGCCCGCCCAGGAGCAGCGTGGCGATGCTGCCGATGATCCAGTCCGGATGCGGCGGGCAGCCGGGGATATTGATGATCGGGTTCAGGATGTGCTCGCGGTGGAACAGGGCCTCGACGCCGATGCAGTTGGTCGGATTGGGCGCGGCGGCCGGAATGCCGCCAAACGAAGCGCACGACCCGACCGCGACGGTGGCCAGCGCGTTGCGGCCCAGGTCGCGCACGTGCGAATAGCCGCTGACCGGGTCGCCGTCGCGCTCTCCAATGGAGCAGAAGCGTCCGGTGTCTTCGATCGCTGTGGCGCCGTCCACGACGAAGACATACCCGCCGGAATGCTCCTGCACGACGCGCTCCAGCACGCGCTGGGCCGACTCGCCGCTGGCCGCCATGAGCGTGGCGTGGTAGGCCAGGGCCAGCCGCTTGCCGGGCAGAATGTCACCGACCAGCGCGAAGCGCACCGTCGGCGAGGCGGCGTTCAGCAGAGAAACCGAGCAGCCGGTGCAGGCGCCGGTCGCCATCCAGATGATTGGAATCTCGGCCGCGCGTTCCGCGACGGATGGCTGTCCGCCCTCGGCCCATTCGGACAGCTTGTAGAAGGAGAGGCTCAGCACGCTGAACGTGCCGATGCCGGTGCCGAGAAACTCACGACGTGTCAGTTCCATGGCTGGCCCTCCGCGCCCCGCGCGGCGGCAGCGCCCGGCTGCGGTGCCGGATGTTCGCTGCCTGGTTCGCAGTTGTCGGTTGCCGGTCTGCACTGGAGGCCGGCCGCAGCGGGCGGTGGGGTCGCGAATCGCTCTGTTACGGCACGCGTTCCGATTCGCATCCCCCACCGCCGACTCAATGTTTCGCTATTCGTCCACGGCCGGCGCGGCCGGCCGCCGCCGTTGCCGGCATGAATCGCCCGCAGCGCCCGCCGCACGATGGCGGCCAGCGCTGGGGCGACGTCTGGGGAGAGTCCGATTCCGGACGAGACATCGGCCACCTGGACCGTGAGCACGCGCACTTCGCGCGGCGCCTGTTCGAGCAGCTCCAATTCCGCCAGTGCATCCAGCAGGTGGAAATCGTGCAGGCTCAGGCCGCTGCGCACCGCGGGCTGCAACTGCTCCGGCCGCATCCATGCGATCGCGCCGGGCACGGCCCCGCGGTCGATCGCGTCGATCACGACGACGCGCTCGCGCCTCGCCAGTACGACGGCCAGCTCCAGCCCGCCGGCGCCGCCGTCGTAGATTTCGAAGGAATGGGGAGCATCGGCGTCCCGCCGGTGCGCACCGGCTGGAAGCCGATGCTCCCTAGATTGGCAGGCGCCGACGCGCGTATCCGCGTTCGACAACAAACAACGAACCGCGTGAATCCCGACGCCGTCATCGCGCCGCAGGAGATTGCCCACTCCCAGAATCAGTCGCGGGCAAACAGCAGCCATCTCACGGCCTCCTCAGATCACGCGGAAAGTCCCGCGGTCGAAGCCCTTCGGCGTCACCAGGTGGATCGAACACGCCAGGCACGGATCAAACGAGCGCACGATCCGCACCAGCTCAAACGGGTTCTGCTCATCCTTGACGCGCGTGCCTTCCAGGGCCTGCTCGCAGGCGCCCGGCTGGTCGCGGTCGTCGCGCGGCGAGCAGTTCCACGTGGTCGGCACGACGGCCTGGTAGTTTGCGATGACGCCGTCGCGAATCTCGATCCAATGTCCGACCGAGCCGCGCGGCGCCTCGGTGATCCCCATGCCGCTGCCGGCCGCCGGCACGCTCGATTCGGCGCAGGCCGGCTCGCCGGGCCGAAGCTGCAGGACCCACTCCGCCATCGCGTCGGCGACGAGCTTGCACTCGATCGCCCGCGCTGCGTGTCGGCCGAGCACGGAAAAGAGCGCCGCCGGCGGCGCATTCAGCTCGGAAAGCACCATGTCGACCAGCTTGCGGACGCGCTCGTGCCCCTTGGCGTAAGCGATCAGCATCCGCGCCAGCGGCCCGACCTCGCACACCTCGTTGGCGTAACGCGGCGCCTTCAGGAACGAATACGCCGAGGGCTTGGTCGGATCTGCGGCAGTTTCGCCCACGGACGGCCGCAGGTCGCTCGTGCTCTTGTACCAGGCGTAGCGCACCTGCTCCGTGATGCGCTGCGGATCCAGCGGCAGCAGCTCCTGTGTCTGCGTGTTCAGCACGCCCGCCGGCAGGTAGCGTCGCCGCCGGGTCAAATCCGCCGCCTGATCCAGGTCCCACGCGCCGTAGGAGAGGAACCGCTTGCAGCCGGGGCCGATCTCGGCGTAATCGGGGTAAGCGCGCGCCACGGCCAGCACGTCGGGCAGGTAGATGTTGTCGATGAAATCCCGCAGCCGCTCGAGCCGGTGGCGGAAGGAGACGATCTTGTCGACCGTCGCCTGCTCGAGGGCGCCGCCGGGGAAGATGCTCATCTGGTGCGGCATCTTCCCGCCGAACACCGCCAGCATCTCGTGCGCTTCGCGGCGCTTGTGCAGCGCCTCGACGTAATGCGAGACGCACGCCTGGTTGGCGTCGCGCGACAGACGATAGTCCCCCTCGTAGCGCGGCAGGAACGGCGAGTAACTGCCGCCGCTCAGGTATTGCGCGACCAGCCGCAGGTTGCGGTCCGCGCCGCTGTAGCCGGCGGCCGCGGTGGCGTCGACGAAATCGAGCGCCGCCAGGTGATAGAAGTGGAGGATGTGCGACTGGATGAAATTGCTGCCGAAGATCAGGTTGCGGATGACGCGGCCGTTGTGCGGGACCAGGTCGGCGACGTGAAAGGCGTCGTCGAGCGCCAAGGCGCTGGCCATGGCGTGCGCGATCGGGCACACGCCACAGATGCGCTGCGTAATGACCTGCGCGTCGCGCGGGTCGCGGCCGCGGAGAATGACCTCCAGCCCGCGGAAGAGCATGCCCGCGCAGCGAGCTTCCTTTACCACGCCGTCCTCGGTGACGGCCTCGATTTTGAGGTGCCCCTCGATCCGCGTGACGGGGTCGATGACGATTCTGGACATGGTCGCCTCCGCCGGTCTTACGGGCCGGGCAGACTATGTGTGCGGAGCGTGCGCCGTGCCGCCGCGACGGCGCTGCCGCTGATACGGGCAGCCGCCGTGAACGCGCCGCACGGCGCACTCCGATTCGAGATAGGCGCCGCAGCGCAGGCAAACGTCGGACTCGACCCGCGTCGCCTCGTACAGCGCCGTCGAAAACCGCTCCAGCAGGCCGGTCAACCGCAGCAGGTCGTCGTCCGCGAACTGCCGCACGATCTTCTGCATGCGGGCCGCCTTCAGCGCGTCGCAGCGGCGGACGATCTCCCGGCCGCGAGCGCTGACCGAAAGGCTCAGGGCGCGACGGTCGTCGGCCGACGGCCGCCGCAACAGGAGCCCCAGGCGAACCAGCTTGTCGATGTTCTTAGTGGCGGCCGGCGCGCTGACGCCCAGGAAATCGGCCAGCTCTCCCGCCTGATGCTGGCCATTGAGCACCAGCAGCTTGAGCAGGTGAAACTGCGCCAGCGTGAGCGGACGCGGGCAGACCTCGCGAAGGAGGGCCGACTCGAGCGTCTCGCGCACCGCCGCCGAGAAGATGTGACACGCGCGCATCAGCCGCGTCGCGCGGTCGCCCGCGCTCCCGCCGCCGGGCGGCGGGGGCGTGATCGACGGGTCGGCGGCCGGACGCAGCGCCTTCATATCTGTTAACCCCATTACTAATTAACCTAGTAAATAGTATACCTGATTTAACTCGCTTGGCAAGCGGAATCGGGGACCGGGTGCTGGTCAGGGCTTACGGTGGGCGCCGTGAAGCGCCACGGGCGCCAGGCCGACGGGCTTTGCTCCGGCCTGCCCACGCAAAAGCCGTCCGCATGGCACTCACGGCAACCCAAACTCGACCAGCGTTCTGAACCGCGGTCGCGGGTCGCACGCGCCCGTTTGACGGTACTGGTCAAGTTTGACTCCCGGCGCGGGGGGCATCGGCGTCCCGCCGGTGCAATTCTGCACTCGCACCGGCGGGACGCCGATGCTCCCCGCGAACTTGACCAGTACTCGTTTAACCGCCGTGCTGGACTTTTCGCGGTCAGCGGCCATAGAACGTTCCGGATTGGCATGGCCCGTTCTACGGACACGCTCCTGTCGTTTTTCTCAGAGGGAACCAGCATGAACTCGCTCGCACGCATGGCCGCGGCCGCCTGCCTTGTCGCTCTGGGCGCCGGCACGATTAGCGCACAGACCGTGGATCCGTTCTACGCGGGAAATTATTCGTACGCGGACCTCGGGTCCGTTCCCGGCGTGCCGGCACGATACGGCGGGTTGACGCTCAAGTACGACGATCCCAACACGCTCCTGATCGGCGGCGAGGCGAATGCCGCGTCCGGTGCGCTCTACGCCATCAACGTGACCCGCGATATGGACAACCACATTATCGGATTCTCGGGATCGGCGATGCGTTTTGCCGACGCGGCGTTCAACGACGGCGGCGTGGCGTACGAGCCTGCCAGCAACGTGCTCTTCGCTTCGCGTTGGCCGGTCAACCAGCTCGGCCAGACCCGGCCCGGCAGCTCGATCACGGACAAGATCATCGACCTGGCGCCGTTGGGAGTGGCCGGATCGCACGCGGCGCTCAATTTCATTCCGACGGGGTTCGGACCCGCCGGGCGGCTCAAGCTCGTGAGCTGGGGCGGCGGGCAGTGGTACGATGCCGAGATCGCGCCGGACGGCACGGGGTTGTTCGACCTCGCGACGGTCACGGCGATTCCGGCGTCCAACCTCGGCGGCGGCCCGGAGGGTTTCGCGTACGTGCCGCTGGGGTCGCCGCTCTTTTCGGCGCCGAGCATGGTGGTTTCGGAGTTCAGCGCCGGAAACGTGGCGACGTACGAGCTGGACGCCAACGGCGACCCGATCGTCGCATCGCGCCGCACGCTGATGAGCGGTCTGTCAGGCGCTGAGGGCGCATTCATCGACCCGCTGACGGGCGATTTCCTGTTTTCGACCTTCGGCGGAGGCGACCGCGTGGTCGTCGTTCACGGCTTTGTGCCGGAGCCAACCACGTTCGTCCTCGCCGCCCTCGCCGGCGTGTTCGGGCTTCGGCGAAGATAGCGGTTGAATGACAGCCTGGAGCTGAAACGAGAATGGGACGGCGCGGCGGGCAAGCCGGGCCGTCCCACTTGTGACCAAGGCTCGCAGACGTGAATCGCAGCGCACGCATCCTCACTCAGGCGGATCAACCACCATCGTCGCCTCCGCGGCTACGCGAATCGTCCCGCTCGATAGTGTGCATGGCACGATGAACTCGGTGTTGTCCTCGACGATGAACAACCCGCCGCCGTCGATGACCAGCGGCCAGTCGATGTTTAGGCTGTGACACCAGGTCGTGAACCGAAGCGTCCCCGACTTGACCCAGAGCCGCTTCAACGCCGACTGGCTGTTGGCGAACGCGACGTTCCAGAAGATGATCTCGCTGTCATCGTCCGCGATCAGCTTGCCCTGACCATCCAGCCGGATCGCGTCGCTGGTCTGGCCGCCGACGTTGATGGTGTCGGTGCCGTCTCCGACGACGTTTCCGTCGAGGATCATGTGGCAATTCAAGTCGAGCTCGCCGGTCAGCGTCAATCCGCCGATCGTCACGTCATTGTCAGTGTCGTTCAGGATTTCGCCTTCTCCCAGCCCGATCGCGGTGCGGGCGTCGATGACTCCAGTGCCGCTCAGCGTGATCGGCGTGCAGGCGTAAATGCGCCCGTCGGCCAACTGCAGGTCGCCGTTGATCTGCATCGCCGTCTCGATCGTCAGCTGGCGGCCCTCGATGTATACAACGCCTCCGCTGTTGACGTTCACCGTCGCGCAGGTTGGTTCGCCTGTTCAATCACGCAGGTCTTGCCGTCGGGGATCGTGGCCGTGTCGCCGCTGACCGGCACGCCGTTCGGGGACCAGTTGATTGCGTAGGTCCAGTCGCCACTGGAGCCTCCGTTGGCCGTGAATGTGAAACTCGTGGCGCCGTACGCCACCGAGACGACAAGGCACGCGCAGGCAAGCGCGCAGATTTTCGAAAATGCAATCTTGGAGTGGGTTGACATAGTGGTTCTCCTCGATGCTCGCTGCACCGCGGTCATCGCGCGAGTTGAGCGACGAACGGGTTGATGTCAAGTACGTTCACTTGCCCGTCGTCATTCACGTCGGCGAGTTCCGCGTCGCAGGTTGGATAGTTCAGTGAATACAGCTCCGGACTGATGAGCACAAGAACAAACGCGTTTACGTCCAGCACATTGACAAGCCCATCGCAGGTCAAGTCGCCGACCGCGTATCGCCGAAACAGTCGAATGTCCGTCTCGAACGGATCATGGGCATGCCAGACAAAGTCGCCCCGGTCATTCAGACCGCTGACGAAGTTCCAATATGGATCGAACGTCAGTTGGCCAGAGTGTCCGTCACGGTAGTGCCACACCTGCCACGTCTGCGTGTCTTCGTGCCAGCGGTCGTAGAACATGTCCCCGCGAGCATTCAGGCGCACGTTGCCGCCGCCCGGGCCGAATGGTGTGACCACTCCGTTGCGCCAGATTTCGATTTCAAAATCATAGAGCGGCGGCTCACGATGAGCCCACGCCACGTCGCCCTTGCTGGTCAGCGCGGGAAGACCTGGCGCCGTCAGGCCGTTCGAGAGGCGCGAAACGACTCCATCACGGAAACGATAAACATCGCCGGAATACGGCGACGTACAGAAATTGAAGCGAGTCCAGACGATATCTCCAGCGTCGTTGATGTCGGCGCCCTGATTCGACCATCCGTCGCTGACAAGCGTCAACTCCGCTACGCCATCAAACATACACACATCGGCGCTGGCGTTGCCACAGCCTGAGCCGTGCGCCTTGTACCACACGATCTTACCGAAGTTGTCGATCCGTGGCGCATAGTCGTTTGGCGTGTCCTGCGTCAGTTGGGAGAGCGCACCGTTCTGCCACGTCACGATCTCGAGCTTGCCGTCTGGACCGATGCCCCGGCTCCAGACCATCGTCCCGGCATCATTGATGTCCGGAAACTCGTCCAGAACGTTGTCATTCGTGATTTGTATCAGGACGCCATTGTCCCAGAGCATGATCTCCGTCGTGCGATCGTCCGACGCAATCATCCGCCGGGAGAACACTATCTGTCCGTGGTTGTTGATTTGCGCGTCGCGCTCAAACCACTGCGGCGTGTTCGTGATGTCGATCAACTCGTATCCCGGCAGCGACTGCCCGGCCGCCGGCAGCGCCATAAGCGCCGCCGCAACGAAGGACTCTCGCCAATGTGTGTGCATTTTCCGCTCCGATGCCGTCATGGGCCGTTGATTACCTGAATCGTCGCGCCGCTGAACGTGACCTCGACGTCCGCCGCGGCGATCCCGGTTGAAATTGTCAACGTCTGGCACTTCAACGTCGGCGACCCGCTCACCGGTCCGAACGTCACGTCCCCGTAGATCGTCACGTCGTCGAGATGATCAATCGAGATCACGTTGATCGTCCATCCGCCCGATTCATAGGGTATCGTCACATCATCCGAGTTCACGCTCGGATAGCAGGCCGGCGGCAATCCCGTGTACGTCCAGTTGTCGCAGGTCGTCCAGGTCGATCCCCGTTGCCCCGTCCATTCGAACGAGGCCGCCAGCGCCGTCGCGCCAACCGCGGCGGCCAATCCCGCCAATCCCCTTCTTCGCCAGGTTCGCGGATGCCTGAGCGCATCCTCCTTGTTCCCCACAAGCCGTTTGTACATCGCACAACCGGCCGCCCCGGAGCGTGCAACCCGCGAAGAAACGCCGCGCCGCGCACTCAAGCGCCGACGCCGCCCCGCCGGGCCGCGCGTCCGGCGCAGCCCGCAAATCTCAACCATCATGCGCTCAGTGAATCTCGCCGTCCCACACAGAAATGCCCGCACCCTGCGGCCCGTCGCCGCTCCCTGGCGCAGCCCCTACAAGCACTGTGCCTGCCATCCTGTAGTATAGCTGCGCCCCCTCCGTATGCAAAGTCAAGACCAGTTTTTTCGGCAATCCCGTACTGGTCAAGTTTGCGGGGAGCATCGGCGTCCCGCCGGTGCAATTCTGCACTCGCACCGGCGGGACGCCGATGCTCCCCGCGCCGGGAGTCTAACCTGACCAGTACCCGAATTTCCATCTTTTTTTCGGCTTCTGAAATCCTGCGAAGAACGCAGGCCGGCGCGATGCCGGTGAAGAGTCCGACTGCGCCGGAGATGCCAACGTGCTCACATGCCCCAATCCCGATGGCGGCGCTATAATGCCGACTCACGGCAACACCCGGTATGAGGAGCAAGACGCATGATCCACCGCCTTACGCTCGGCCGCATCCCCGCCAAGCCGCACACGTCTTTCTACGACGAGGGCGGCAAACTGCTGATGGAGCAGATGATCACGCGCGAGGGATTCAGCGGCCCGTTTTCAATCCTCTACTACCGCATCCCGCCGACCGACGAATTCGAGGTCGAAAACCTGGCCATCCCCGGCTTCTGCCCGTTCGAGCTGGTCAAGGAGCAGCAGCTTCACCGCCGGCACGTCAAGACGCAGGACATGAAACCCGCCGGCGATTTCCTGACCGGGCGGCGGACGCTGATGGTTAACGCCAACCTGCAATTCTGCGCCTGCAAGCCGTGCGAGCCGGCGAAGCGTTTCTTCTCCAACGGCGACGGCGACGAGCTGTATTTCATCAAGAGCGGCCGCGGGAAGCTCGAGAGCCTGTACGGGCTGCTGCCCTTCCGCGAGCACGAGTACGTGCTGATTCCAAAATCGACGCCCTACCGCATGCACTTCGAGGGCGACCAGGCGACGATGATCGTCTTCGAGGGGCGGCCGCGGCTGGGGATTCCGAGCGAGTATCGCAACAAGTGGGGGCAGATCACCGACTACGCTCCGTTCTCGCACCGCGATTTCCGCGCGCCGCAGGAACTGCTGCACTTCGGGCAGAACTGCGACCCGATCCAGCTTCCGTTTGAGCTGGTGGTCAAGATGAGCGACCGGCTCAGCACGCATCGCTACAAGCACTTCCCACTCGACATCGTCGGCTGGGACGGCGTGCTCTATCCGGTGGCGTTCAACATCCACGACTTCCAGCCGAAAACGGCCCTGGTGCATCTGCCGCCGACAATTCACACGAACTTCTCCGGCGAGGGATTCGTGGTGTGTTCGTTCGTGCCGCGGATGGTGGACTATTTCGATCGCGACGGCGTGAAGGCCGTGCCCTGTCCGTATGCTCACGCCAGCGTGGACATGGACGAGATTCTGTACTACGTTGAGGGCAACTTCACGTCGCGGCGCGGCATCGACTCGGAGTCGATCAGCCTGCATCCGCTGGGCGTCACGCACGGCCCGCACCCCGGCACCTACGCCCGTTCGATCGGCACGCGCCGCACCGATGAGCTGGCGGTGATGTGCGACGCCTACGAACCGTTCAAGATGACGACGTTCGCCGACGGGATCGAAGATAAGGGCTATCACACCTCCTGGGTGAAGCAGGAGAGCGACAACCCGGACAAGCCGGAAGCCTGGCGACCGATTGGATGATGCTTCGTCGCAATTGAGATCTCCGCCGGGGAGCATCGGCGTCCCGCCGGTGCGTCTCGACGCTCGGACGGCGCGCACCGGCGAGACGCCGACGCTCCCCGAATTCTCCGGACAGGACCGCACTCATGCCCGCACTCACGTTGCAACTGGACTATGCCAACGTGCTCGACTCTGCCGTCGGCCCGGCCCACGGCCTCGCTGACGCCGAGATCAAACGCGCCGAAGCCGGAGTGCGCGAGCTGGTCGGACGGATCGAGGTCGAGCGGAAAGGCGGCGCGCATCGCTATCGCGATCTGCCCGCTGACGCCGCCATGCTGAAATCCGTGCAGGCCGCGGTGAAGAAATATCGCCGTGAGTGCGACAACCTGGTGGTGCTGGGCATCGGCGGCTCGGCCCTGGGGAACATCGCGCTGCAGACGGCGCTGAGCGCCCCGACCTACAACCTGCTGCCGCCGGCCAAGCGCCGCGGTCCGCGGCTGTTCGTTATGGACAACGTCGATCCGGTGCAGATCGGGGCGCTGCTCGACCTGCTCGGCCCGAGCCTGAAAAAGACGGTGTTCAACGTCATCAGCAAGTCCGGCGAGACGGCCGAGACCGCGGCTCAGTTTCTGATCGTTCACGACCTGCTCGAAAAGAAACTCGGCCGCAGGGGACTGCTGAAGCAGATGGTCATCACCACCGATCCGCAGGGCGGCACGCTGCGGCAATTCGCCGACCAGCGCGGCTTTGACACGCTACCCGTGCCGGCGGGCGTCGGTGGACGCTTCTCGGTGTTGTCGGCCGTCGGCCTCTTCTCGGCCGGCATGTGCGGAATCGACCTGAAGAAGCTGCTGGCGGGCGCGAAGGACATGGGCAAGCGGGCGGCGGAGGCCAATGTCCGCAAAAATCCGGCGGCGATGCTGGCGCTGTTGCTGAACGCGTTCTACATTCGCGGCAAGCGGCTGCACGTCATGATGCCCTACAGCTTTCAGCTCAAGGACATGGCGGACTGGTACCGGCAGCTCTGGGCCGAAAGCCTGGGCAAGCAGAAGGATCGCCAGGGCCGGCCGACGACCGTCGGTGCGACGCCCATCAAGGCCCTGGGCGCGACCGACCAACACTCGCAGGTGCAGCTCTACCGCGAGGGACCCAATGACAAAGTGTTCATTTTCCTGGAGGTCGAGAAGTTCGGGCGCGAGGTGAAGATCCCACGCGGCGGCGAGCTGCCGGAGTCGATGACCTACCTGCAGGGTGCGACGCTGGGCGACCTTTTCAGGGCGGAAAAACGGGCGACGGAATTCGCCCTGGTCGCCAGCCAGCGGCCATGCCTGACGATTCGATTCCCGAAAGTGGACGAGGCCGGCGTCGGGCAGTTCATCATGCTGTGGGAAGCGGCGACAACGATCATGGGCGGACTGCTGAATATCGATCCCTATGATCAGCCGGCGGTCGAGCTGGGCAAGCAGATGACCTTCGGGCTGATGGGAAAACTGGGATACGAGTCGCAGGCGGCGGCGTATCGGCAGTTCGCCCGGCGCGGGGGCAAGTTCGTCGTCTGACGCCGCGAGCCCAGCGCGGGGAGCATCGGCGTCCCGCCGGTGCGTTATCAGGCGCGGGCCGGCGGCCTCCACTCAGAGCCAAGCGCCGGCGAAAAGGCTTTGCCTCGACGCGTCGGGCGGGCTAAAATGTCCGGTGTCGGGCCCTTCAATCTCCACACTCCCCGTCGTCGAGGCACTTTGATGCGCCCGCTCTCGCCCTATTCCATGCTCGTCCTTGCGGTTCTTGCCCTCGCGTCGGTTGATGGCTGCCCGCCGGCCGCCGACATGGGCGCCGACGACCCGGACAACGCCAATTCGAACGCGAACGCCAACGACAACAACGGCGGATCGAATTCATCGCTCGTGCCTGAGAGCAAGCCGGTCGTTCCCGATGCTGCGCCCGCGGCGCCCGTTGAGCCGGCCCCGCCGCCGCTGACCGGCGCGACCGCGCTGCTGAACGAGATTCGCTTCTCCCCGCGCGAGGGCGAGCATGCGTTCGCCGAGTTGAAAGCCGCCGCCGGCAGCGCCTTGGCCGGCCTGAAGCTGGTGAGCGATGGCGGCACGGAATTCGTGATACCGGCGGGCGCCGCCGCGGATGATTCCGGGATCGCCGTGGTTCTGTTCGACGACGCCAGCGGTATGGCCGGCAATCAAATCAGCGCCGCTCCCGGCGATTTCCTGAATCCGACCGCCGGCTCACTGACGCTGATGAGCGCCGCCGGGGCCGAGCTGGATCGTATCGCCTGGGGCCCGGACCAGCCGGAGACGGCTCGTCTCTCGCGTGGCGGCGGAAGCGGCCCGGAGGACGCGGCGCCGGGAATGTCGATTGGCCGCTTTCCACAATCGGTCGGCGTCGGTTGGGAAGGATGGACGGCTTTCGCGCCGGGGCAAACCACGCCGGGCGCCCCGAATCCCAATCCCGGCGCGGCGGTGCTGCTGCCGCTCTCGGGCTTCACGGTTCTGAGCGGGCAGGTGCAGCTTTCGTGGTATCCGGTCGAGAACGCGACCGCGTACATGATTCAGGTTTCAACGAGCGCCGATTTTGCATCGCTGACGCTGGATGCGATGGTGGATACCGCGGTCACCCAGACGACGCTTGCGCAAGGCACGTATTACTGGCGCGTGCAGTCGATCGACGCCGACGGAATGGCGGCCGACTGGTCGCCGGTGAACGTCCTGTACGTCACGGACACCGTCGACACCAGCGCCACGGGGGACTCGAACGACACGTCCAAGCCGCGCGGGCGGCTTCAGGGGCGCGGCACGGTCACGCGCGTGAATCTCGACGGCCGCTCGCCGGGCGGCGCGTTCCCCAGTTTCTCGCAGAAGAAGGACTCGCCGCTGCTGCTGCTCGAGTCCGATCGCACCGCGATGGGCCACGCCTGGGACGGGCCGCACATGACCTGCGACACCAACGACCCGGCCGACAACATGAACTGCACGCTGGCCTCGACGCAGATGATCAACCACTTCTACGGCGGCGATTTGACGCAGGATCGCATCGGCTACGACGCGCACCACGCGGACGCCGCCGGCCCGGAGACCGACCTGAATTTCAACGAGGGCAACTGGCCGGACAAGCCGCTGCGGTTTGCGCTGGGCGCCCCGGTTGGGTACACGACGCCGGCGGCCTACAGCTACGCCACGCTCTGGATGGCGTTGACGGACGCGATCGACGACGGCCGGCCGATGCTGCTGGTGATCATCTCCGGCGCCGGCACGCACAGCATCGCAGCACACGGGTACGAGATCGACACGACCGTCGTGCCGACGAAATTCTCCATTATTGTGAATGACCCGTGGAACCACGGCAGCGCGTCGGCGCTGCGCGGGCCGATGGAGTACTACGCCCTGGCAAACCGCTTGGCGCGCATCTACATCGTGCCCAAGGGCGTCGCCGGCAAGAAGCAGGAGAAGGAAGTCACCACCGACACCGACCGCGACGGCGTGTTTGATTTCGACGAGAAGAGTCGTTTCGGCACGCGCTGGGACGGCCGCACCGTCAACCAGATTCCCTCCAGCGACTCCGACAAGGACTGCCTGACCGACAAGATGGAGATCGAGCGCAGCGTGCTCGATCCCAAGCACGGCTACGCCATCAAGCTCAACCAGAAGAAGGGCGACGGAAAAGCCCGCGGAAATCCGCCCGGCAACGCCTCTCCCGGCGGACGGAAGCCCGAACTCCTGTTGGACACCGACGGCGGCGGATTGCCGGACGCGGCCGAGGACTGGAACCTCGACGGAAAGCCGCAGGACGCCAAGGGCGAGTCGGATCCGTATGACAAGTCCGACGACCCGCGGACGATCACCGGCACGCTGCGCATCGGCCGTAACCAGATTGAGGACATCACCGGCATCATTGAGGACATGTACGTCGAGCACATGTGCCGGCTGGGGGCCGACGGCAAGATCACGGGAACCGTCAAAGTCACGCACAATTCGTACCAGTACTACGACGCCGCGGCGACGGACGAATGCGCTGCGCGGCGGATCGAGACGAACTGGGACGAATGGACGTACATGACCAGCGTCAAGGGGCGTTTCGATTGCGTCCACCCCGTGATTGAAGCCGTAATGATCCACTCGCTCGATCCCGTCGGAATCACAATCGTCGATCCGTGCGACGGAACCGACCGCGTCACCGGCGCCAACTATTTCGGAACGTGGGGCATCACGCAGTTCCCCAACCTGGAGATTTCGGGCTCACCCGGGCGCGTCGTCTACAAGGGACACCACGGCGACCCGGCCGAGCACAGCCCGTCGCAATTCTCGATGGTGGAGCTGACGTTCACGCGCTAGCGGTCCCGCCCCCACCCGCGCGGGCCAGACAGCTTGTAACATCTGGGTGGGACGGGCGTCTCGCCCGTCCCTGCAAGCTCGAACGGGCAAGATGCAGCAGGATGCCCGTTCCACCCGAAGAAGTCGACAGGCTCAGAGGCCCGCGCGGCCCGCGGCAACGGCGCCGGTCGGCAATACCTGCCCGCTTTCGCCGTTTGGCCGGATGCACTGGCGTAACGCGGATCGCCGTTCATCATGGGTGGGACGGGCGTCTCGCCCGTCCTGCGCGACGGGCGAGACGCCCGTCCCACCCAATTGCGATGCAAACGGCGTGACTAACTACTCTAGACCGCCGATCGGCTGGGACTCATGCGCTCGTTGTCGAATAGCCGCACGTCGCGACCTTCCGCCCTTCTCCTCATGCTTGTGTGCGCGACGGCGACCGGGCCCTCTTGCCCGCGGAAGTCCGCGCCCCCGCCCGCGGACACCGGAACCGGCGACGTCACGTCCGATGCGCTCGCGGCGTCGCGCGTCCCGTCAACCGCAGATGCGCCCGGCGCGTACCAGAACGCCGCCGGACCGTTTGAGGTAGGCGTGCTGACCGCGTCGCTCGACGATCCGTCGAACGAGAAGCAGCTTCCGATTTTGGTCCGCTGGCCGCGTGAATTGCGAGACGCGGGACAGCCGACGCCGGGTTCCTTTCCGCTGGTCATCTTCTCGCACGGCGCCGGCGGCAGCAGCGACGCCTTTCCCGAGCTGAGCGACCACTGGGCCGGCCACGGTTACGTCGTCGTGCACCCGACGCACTCGGATTCCGTCAAGCTCCGCCGCGAGCAGGGTGAGCGCATCCGGGATTTCGCAAACGCCGCCCAGCAAGTCGTCTCGAAAGTTCGACCGCAGGAGCGCGTCGCCGACGTCGTTCTGATCCTCGATTCGCTTGCTCAGATCGAAGAGATGATCGCCCAGCACGCGCCGGACTCTGCAGCGGGCGATGGAGAGCCGCGCGATCCGGCGGTGCCCGCCTCGGCTGTCATGCGCATCGACCGCGAACGCATCGCGATCGCCGGCCATTCCGCGGGCGCCCTCACGGCCCAGATGCTGGCGGGCGTTCGTTTCACGGGACGGGGCAGTCGGCTCATCGGCAATCGCACGTTTCGCGACCCGCGCATCAAGGCTGCCATCGTCATCAGCGGCCAGGGGCTCGGCCGCCCGGCCTTCTCCGCCGATTCGTGGAAGAAGATCGAAATCCCCATGATGGTCTACGCCGGCAGCAACGACCACTCGCCCGTCTCCGACGAAACACCCGCCGGCCGGCGGCATCCTTTCGAGTACGCCCCGCCCGGCGACAAGTATCTCGTCTACATCGACGGCGCCACGCACGGCGCCTACCAGGGCCGCGAGACGGCGCGCATCCTGCGCGAGGGTACGCCCGACAACATCGACTACATCACCGACGTGGTCGCCTTCGGCACGCTGTCCTTCCTGGATGCGTACCTGAAGAATGACCCCGCCGCCCGCGCGTACCTCGCCTCCGACGAGATCACTCGCTATCCCGGCGGACGAGTCGAGTTCCGCCGCAAGTAGCCGGGTCGTCGGCCATTCAGGGGTGCATCCGTTTCACGTGGCGATCCGTCCGAACCCGCCGCGCCAAGCGGCGGGTTGACGATCGATAGCGATCGGCGCCCCACAGGCCGGGAACGTCAACCCGCCGCTTGGCGCGGCGGGTTCGGAAAGACGCCGCCAATTGCAACTTCTATCGGGATGCGTCCGCCGTTCAGTGTAAGCGTCATTTTCTGACAGCAGACGCCCCGCTCCCGTGTCTACTCGCACAATCGCCCCTGAACCCATCCGAGGAACCCACATGCCGCGTCGATCCTTGTTCGCCCCGGCCGTTGCCGGCGTCGCCTTCTGCGCTCCGCTTTGCCCCGCGCAATGGACGCAGTGGGGCGGCCCGCAGCGTGATTTTCAGATCGCCGCCCCCGCCAGGCTGGTTGAAAACTGGGGCGAAGACGGCCCGAAGGTGCTCTGGAAACGCGCCCTGGGCGCCGGCTACTCCGCTATCCTCGTCGACGGCGACCGGCTCTACACGATGATGCGCCGCGGCGATGACGACGTCGTGCTCTGCCTGAAGGCTGCCGACGGCGAAACCATATGGGAGCGCCCCTACAGCGCCCCGCCCAAGCCCGACATGCAGCTCGAGTTCGGCCCCGGACCGCATTCAACCCCGGTGCTGACGGCCGACCGGCTCTTTTGCGTCAGCGCCACGGTCATCCTGAACGCCGTCGAAAAGTCGTCCGGCAAAATCCTCTGGACCAAGGACCTGATGGCCGAACTCGGCGCCAGCCACATGGGCCGCGGGTACGGCCCCAGCCCCCTGATCTACCGCGATCTGCTGATTCTCCCCGTGGGCGGCAAGCAGACCGGCGTCGCGGCCTTCAAGCAGGACAGCGGCGAACTGGTCTGGAAGACGCCGCCGATGCGCGGCTGCCAGGCCTCGCCCCGCATCGTGCGGATTCACGACGAGGATCATCTGGTCGCGTCCATGGGAACGGATCGATTGGCGCTGGACCCGGCCACGGGCGAAATCCGCTGGAGCATCAAGGCTGACGATCAGTCCGCCGCGATCATGGCCTCCCCCTGTTTCATCGCGCCGGACTATGTGTTCTTCTCCGCGGCGTACGGCGGCGGCAGCGACCTGATCAAGGTTCTCCGCGACGGTGGGAAGTACTCGGCGGAAGTCACCTGGCATTCTGCGAAGATGAAAGTCCATCATCAGACGATCGTCTCACGCAACGGCTACGTCTACGGCTCCAGCGGCGACTTCGGTCCGGCGTTTCTGGCGGCGGTTGAGCTGGAAACCGGGAAAGTGACGGGACGGCTGCGCGACTTCGCGAAGTGCAACCTGCTGCTGGCCGGGGACAAGCTCATCGTGCTCGACGAGGAAGGCTGGCTTGCGCTGGCCAAGCCCGAATCGGATGGCATCAACGTCGTGTCGAAAGCAAAGCTATTGCAGGACAAGGCCTGGACCGTACCGACCCTCGTAGGTACGAAGCTCTATCTGCGCGACACGCACGACATTATGGCTGTTGACCTGGGAGCCGAAGGATGAAAAACCTGTGCAGACATTCCGCCGCGGCGCTGGCGATTCTCGCGCTGATCGCGCCGCTGTCCGCCGGTGAGATTCCGCCGCGCACCGAATCCGGCCAGATGCTGGCCGCGCCCGCCGAGCTGGGCGACCGCGGCGAAATCTACCACGTCTCCGCCGGCGAAGATGCGCAACTCGTCATCACCTCCGACGCCCAGCTTCAGCGCACGCTCGTGACGTGCCGCCGCGTCGTCGGATATTTCGCGACGCCTTTCGAGTTGCAGGATGGCGAGCCGCCGCTGCTTGTCGGCGCCCTGCGAATCCCCGTCGCGTCGCTCTTCAGCGGTTCCGACGGATTTGACCAGTTGCTGCGCAGTCCGGCGATGCTGGACGCCGCGAAATACCCGGAGATGACGGTTGAACTGACCGGCGTGCAGGACGCCCGGCGTTTGTCTGGGGGCGATCGCGATCCCGTCGCGTACGAAATGACGCTGAAGGGCGTTCTGAGCGTCAAGGACAAAGCGATCGAGCTCTCCGCGCCCGCGAAGCTGACGCTGCTGCCTTTCACTTGGCGCACGATGAGCCGTTTTCCAGGCGACCTGATGACGCTGCGAACGAGCTTCGAGCTGAAGCTCGCCGACCTGGCTGTTCAGAAGCCCGACCGCTCCTGGAACGACAAGCTGACAGACGCCGTCAAGGTCGATGTGTTTCTGCTGGCCAACACCGTGCCGCCGGAGAAATCGCTCGATCCGAAGATCACCAGGCAGCAGTTGGTGAAGCACCTCAAGTACCTGACGCTGATCCGCGATTTCAATCAGCCGGCCGAGGGCTACGCCTGGGGCCGCCGGCTCCTGGCCGACCCGGCTACCGAGGCCGAGGCGCTCAACCGGCTGGCGATGGACACGCTGCTCGAGGACGGCATCCGCACGCGCGATCTCGACTTCGCCCTGGCCGCTGCCCGCAGGGCCAGCGAAATGAAAAAAGACGCCGACGCGGCGATCCTCGACACGGTCGCCTTGGCTCATTTCCGCCGCGGCGACCCCAAGCAGGCCGCGACCTGGCAGCGAAAGGCGGTCGAGGCGCTCGGCGAGGCGCGCGAGGCGGAAGATTTCAAGAAGCGGCTGGCCGAATACGAGGCCGCGGCGGGAGCGATGCCGGACGGCGCCGCGACGCGCTGACTCAGAACGCCAGCGAGCGCGCAGCTCACCACGGCTCGGCGCGCTTCGCGCTCGCCCTTCAGAGAGCACCGTCGACCAGCTTCAGCGATCGTCGCCGTCGCTGCGCCCGGCCGACAGGTCCTCCGGTGTATCGATATCCATCGTCACCGCGGCCGACGCGCAATCCACCAGTCGAACGCGCGCCGAAAACGCGCGCGGCAAGGCGTGCAGCCCGGCATCACACGCGCTCGACTCAACGAACGGCACGTCGCTAGCGGGAAAGAGAATCGGGTGGCCGCGTCGTCCCGCGCGGGCGGCGAGCACGATCTGCGTCGGCCGGGCGCGAAAGGCGTCCATGCAGGCGTCGAAATCAGCCGGCGCGATGCCGGGGTGGTCGCCGGGGCAGACGAGAAAGCCACCCGTCTCCGCTGCCGCGCCGGCGTCGCGCCACGCGGCAAGGCCGATCCGCACCGAGTCGATCATTTCGCTGTCCGCGACGTTATTCTGTGCGATGGTGAGCCGCGGCCGCGGCGGAATGTGGCACGCGATCTCGGAGCGCGTCACGACCACCACGCCATCAACGCGCGACGCCAGCAGGGCATCCAGTACACCCAGCAGCATCGGCTTTCCGCCTACGACGAGAAGCTGCTTGTCCGCGCCCATGCGCCGGCTGCGCCCTGCGGCGGCCACGATTGCGGAGATACGTGTATGGCACATCAGGAAACGGGTGGGACGGGCGTCTCGCCCGTCGCGTGGGACGGGCGAGACGCCCGTCCCACCCTCCGAAGCGGGGCTGCGTGACGCGGCATCAGGGCGCTGACTGCACCGGCGGCAGCGCGATCACCATCGGCTCGGCCGCACGCTGGCCGGTGAACACTTCGATCATCTTCACGATCTGCTGCTGCCTTTCGGCGCTGTATTTCGGGCCGCGATAAACAAAGTCATCCAGTCCGGGGCCAAAGAACCGCAGCATCGGAATGTCGCGCGCCAGGTCGTCGCCCCATCCGCGGAAAAGCTGCCCGCCGATCCGCAGCGCGTTGCGGTCCAGCGCCTGCACCAGCTCCATCCGCGGATCGAGCGTGAAGGTCTGAAAATCAGGCGGCACGTAAATCAAATCGCGCACGTCGTATACCGCAGCGTACCATTCGCGGCCGTCCTTGTCGCTCCACGAGCTGCTGCGAGCGATCTGTCCGCCTTCCCACTGCTTGCGGCGGGCGACGCGCTGCGGCCAGTCGTCCGGGTAGCTGACCCAACTCTCGCCGGCGAGGCGCGCTTCGTCGGCTTCGGTGATGCGGCGGGCTTCATCGGCCGCCACCGCCTCGCGCAGGCTGCCCTCGTGGAAGATTCGTTGCCGATCGCGCTCCAGCACTGATTCCGTGTCGATCACGGCCTTGCCCGGACGCGGCCCGAGCGAACCGGACGAATCCTGCGCGGCCATCCGCCGCCGAATCACGTCCTCGTTGCCGGTGGTGTCGATGTCATCCGTGTCCGTGCCGGCGAAGCTGCGCGCGATGCGGGCTGCCGCCCGAACGCCGGGATCATCCGAAGTCGCCGCATTGGCTCCCTCCGTGCTGGCGGCGATTGCTTTCTCAATGACGTTGATTTCGACGCCGCTCCGGGCCGCCTTGGCCAGCACGCCCTCCGCCTGTAGCTCGATCTCGCCCGCGTCGACCGCGGCCGGCGCTGCCCGCAGCCCGCGCAGCACGCCGGCGGCGCGGCGCGCCGCCTCGTCGAACGCCTGGTCGCGCAGCGCCTTTCGCGCCAGGATCATCTCCAGCTTTGCCGTCGCCAGGGCCGCGTCGACCCGCGCCTGCCGCTCCAACCGCGACAGCTCGTCGCGCTCGACGCCGCTGGTGGCCGGCTCCGCTTTCGGCGACGCCGGTGCGCCGCGCGCGGGCGCCGTGGCCCGCACCGTCGATGCTTTCGCGATCATCTCTCGGTCTGACGCCATTTCGTCCGCCGCCAGCCGAGCGGTCAATCCGCCGGCCGCCAGCATCACTACGAACGCGAATCGAGTCGGGGACATCAGCGTTGCTCCTGGTACCAACGGGCCCACGCTTCCACATCAAACCCGAAATTCTGCCCGGTCAGCGCCTTCAGCGCTTCGAGCACTTCCGTACGATACACCGTCACATTCCGAAATTGCGGCACATTCGCCACGTTCGCCAGCACGCCGCGCCCGAAGGCGATCACCGGCGGCACGCTCACGCGCCGCCCGTCGGCGCTGGCGACGGTCTGCCGATTGAAGGTCCTGCACATTCCGCCGACCAGCCCCACCACCGGCGTTTCCACCCACTTGTCGCGCTGCACGGTGAGCACCTGAATCAGGTCGCCCACCGCCGCCTTATCTTCGACCACTGCCAGCCCGCGCGCCGCCCGCGCCACGACGCCGTCGTGGTTGTTCACGTACAGCGCCGCGCGAAACTGAGACGCCACACGCGGGTCCTTCCGCCGCGCCAGCTCCCGGGCGCAGCGATCCACCACGGCCGGCTCGCGATCAAGCAGAAACAGCAGCGACAGGTTCGCGGTCGCATCGTCCTGCGGGAACTTGCTCAGGGCGTCAACAAGCAGGAGGCGGCAGGCGCCATCGCCGTGCACCAGCACTTCGGACATCGGCTCGATCGCCAGCGGATCGGAGATCGACAGGATTTTTCGCTGCCCCTCGTCCACGCGCTCGGCGATCGGGCTTTCGAGCATGATGGATTTGATGCCCTTGATCTGGCGTCGCCACTGCACGCGCGCCGCGGCCGCCAGGCGTTCGTCGTCGTCTGCGCCTTCGGCCGCCGTCGGCCTCGGGCCGGATTTCTGCCCGTCGCCGCCATTCGGTTTTCGTAAGATCCAGCCCGCGTCCGTCTTCTCGAAGCCCAGCGCGGCGCGGGCGCCTTCATGATCCGCGTCGAGCTCCACGGTCCGTTGCAGGTGCCGCTTGCGCTCGGCGAACAACCCGCGGCGATCGCACCACGCCGCCAGATCGAAGTTCCCGTCAGCAGTGTCGCTTGACTGCGCCCTCTGCGTTTCATATTCGGCCCACGGGGATTCCCGCTTCTCGACGCGGACGATTGACTCCGCCGAAACAGTCACCGGGCCGACCAGCGAACGGATCTGGATCTTGCCCGCCGACTGGTCCACCAGCTCCCCCTCCATCGACGCACCGTTCGCGAAGTGGAAAATGTCGGCTGCCGCTTGCAACGCGGCGAGGCAAAGGACAGATGCGAGAAACGCTCCCCCCGGACGCCGCTGCGTCCGGCGAGGGGCCGAACGTCGAATTCCTAAGTGTCGGCGGCGCATGCGGATATCTCGCCGGGGCTTCAGTCCCGCTGAATTATACCACCCTCGGCCAGTCTCGCCGCCGGCGGAGTTATCTGTCCGAACCCGCCGCGCCAAGCGGCGGGTTGACGTCCCCGGTCTATGCGGCGCCGCCCGCCTACGCTCCTCAACCCGCCGCTTGGCACGGCGAGTTCTGAAAAACAGTCTCAAAAGGAGCGACCCCGAATGACGAATCCCGTATCGGCGCTGATGTTGCGCGCCCGCCCGGCGTTCCAGCGGCGGTTGGAACCGGACGTTGAATTGTAATGCCGCTACTTTTTGGAGGCGTTAGACTTACGACCGATGGAAACAAGCGGCGGCATGGCCTCGCGGATTACTGAAAAGATCGTCACCGGCGTCGTCTTTGCGTTGCTCGTGGTGCTGGGCGTCACGCTTTGGCGTATGGACCCGGCCACGCGCACCGCCATTTGGAACGGCATCTGGAAAACGGCGGCCTGGTGCGTGCTGGCGGCGGCGCTGCCGTGGTCCGGACGGCTGTTCATCGCGCGCGTCTCAGAGATCGGCACGAACTGGGCCGGCGCGGGCTTGATCGGGGCATACGTCCTGATTGACGTCGTCGCGGCCCTGCTCTTCATGGGTGGCCTGCCGGGCGGCGGCTGGGCCTGGACCGCGACGCTCGTCGGCCTCGGTCTGGCTGGTTCGTATAATTACCTGGTGACGGAGTACCTGGCCGAGCAGTGCGGCGGTTGACAGTCGGTTTGTACCGTCGGACCCCCGCGTCCGCCGACGTAGCGCCGGACCTCCGCGTCCGCCGACGTAGCGTCGGACCTCCGCGTCCGCCGACGTAGCGCCGGACCTCCGCGTCCGACGGCGAAATGTCGGGTGGGCAGTGCCCACCATCCGTCGTCGGCCACAGAGGGCCGGCGCTACGACGGCCAGCGTCACGACGGGCAGCATCACGACGGCCGACTCGGAGGTCGGCCGCTACGTGCTCGGCCGCTACGGGTCCGGCCGAGGGCGGCCGGGATACAGGCCGACGTGACGGACAGCGGGTTAGGACGGTGTGAGATGGCTCGCTATCAGCAAGGCACGCGCGTCAGCGAATACGTCCTCGAAGAGCCGCTGGGCGCCGGCGCGTTCGGTGAGGTGTGGCGCGCCCGGCATCACATCTGGAAAGACGACCAGGTCGCCGTCAAGCTGCCGACCGAGCCGCAGTACGTCCGGCACCTGCAGCGCGAGGGTGTCGTCGTTCACGGCCTTCGCCACCCGAACATCGTCCGCGTGCTGGGGCTGGACCCCTACGCGGACACGCCTTACATGGTGATGGAGCTGGTCCGCGGGCCGTCGCTCAAGCAGGTGCTTACGGAGAATCCGACCGGGCTGCCGGCCGAAACGGTCGAGCTGATCCTGCGCGGCGTAACCGCCGCACTGGTTGCGGCGCATGGGGCGGGCGTGCTGCACCGGGACCTGAAGCCTGGCAACATCCTGCTGAATCTCGCGGGCGGAACGCTCAACGGGCTCACGCTCGACGCGGTGAAGGTTGGAGATTTCGGACTGGGCATGGACGACTCGGAGTCGCTGCGGGCGATGGCGCAGTCGGCGTCGATCGCGCGCGAAGACAAGCTGGTCGGCACCATCGCCTACATGGCCCCCGAGCTGCGCGACGGACTCAAGAAAGCCGACGCACGCGCTGACCTCTACGCGGTCGGCGTGATTCTCTTCGAGATGCTGACGGGCGAGCGGCCGGCCGGAGCGGAGCTGCCCAGCACGCTACGGCCCGGCGCGCCGTCCGGGCTGGACGAGATTTTCCGCCGCCTCTACGCCCACTACGACCGACGCTACGAGAGCGCACAGGCTGTCTTCAATGACCTGGACCGGCGCAGCGGCGTGCGCCGCCCGCTGCCGCCCGTACCGCCTGCCGCGGCGCCGGCCGGCGCACATCGCGCGGCGCCGCCGCGCGACCTGCACGTCTGCCCCGGTTGCTCGCACGCGCTGGCGGTCGACGATCAGTTCTGCACGATGTGCGGCCGCCAGGTCGCGGCGGACATTCGCCGCTGCCGGGCTTGCGGGGCGTATCCGGCGGCGGCCGACCAGTATTGCATCTTCTGCGGGGCGGCGTTGCCGCTGGCGAGGGTGTGAGCCATGTCGAGCGTCTTCGTCTGGACGCCTTTGCTGATTCTGCTGGGGCTGGTCGGCTTTTTCGTCGTCGCTCTGCTGGCGATCGTGAAAATGCTCGGCATCGTATTCCGCGGCATCGGCGGCTGCGGGACGCGCTTGACTCACGCGCCGGCCCCGCCGCTGTCGACCGGCCTGAGCGGCGTGCTTTGCCCGCATCCGCGCTGCGGGCAGGCGAATCCGCGGCAGGCGCGGTACTGTGCCCGTTGCGGGCGGCCGCTGCACGGAGATGCGGGACCGGTCTCCGACCGGTCGTACGGGCCGCACGACGTGAACACGTATGGATGAACGCAGCCGACATCGCGATTTCGAGAGCCGCTTCCTTCAGCAGCTTCGTACGCGGGCGCAGCTTTTGACGCGCGGCGTCTTGCCCGCGGACCGCGTCGAAATCGAAGGCAGCCCCGACGGCGTCGAGGCCGTGCGCGCGTCGCTGCGCCGGCTGGACGTGCTCGATCGCAATCTCGCAGACGACCTGCCGGGGGCGCTGGCGCTGCAGCTTCGCTTTTCGCGCCGCGTGCTGGGCGGGCTGATGCGATTCTCCGTGTCGCGGCTTCGAGGCCGCATCATCGCACCGGTCGACGCCATGCTGAACGGCAAAGGCGCCGGCCCGGTCGGCCGCGAGGAAGTGCTCGACGCCCTGGCGCGCTACGAGCTGTTGCCTTCGCACGTGCGACCCAGCGCGGTCGTCTTCGGCAGCGCGACCGGCTTCAACGCCGCCGCCAAAGCGCTGGTCAGTTCGACGACGGGGATCAAGCTGATCCTGATCGGCGGTCGCGACGACGGCGGCTGGGAAGTCACGCTGCCGGAGAGCGTCGAGAAATCGCCTTGGAAAACGCTCTTCGAGTTCGAGACGCAGGACGAGCGCCTGCGCCGGCTAAACAAGCATCTGGATGAGCGCGGCGACCTGCTCGACTCGCGCGGCGTGCCGCTCGCTGAGCTGTCCGAGAAGCTCGGCCTGCCCGAGCCGATCACCGAGGCGCTCGTGCGCAAGGCCTGCCGGGCCGACTCGCGGCTGATGACCATCAATGTCGGCGGCTCGCTGCACGTCTGCCGCAGCCCGCTTGAGGATGAGGTGAGCACCATGAGTCTATGGAGCCGGATTCGCCGCCTGCTGCGGCTGAAGCCGAGCGTGGCGGAGCGCGTGCGGACGCTGACGGAGCAGCGCGTCAAGCTGGAGTCGGGCCGCTCCTCGGTGGATCGCAAGGTGGACGCGCTGGAGGGCGAGGAGCGTGCTGCGCTGGAGCAGGGGGCGGCGGCCGGCAGCGACGCGGTGAAGAAACAGATCGCCGGCAAGCTGGTGCGCGTGCGGCGCGAGCTGAAGCGCGCCCGCACGCAGGCGCAGATGTACTCGCAGCAGATCGACGTCATCGGCACCCACATCCACCACCTGACCCTCAAGGAACAGGGCCGGCGGATGGAGCTGCCCAAGGCCGAAGACTTGACGCGCGAGGCGGCCGAGGCCGAGCGGGTCATTTCCGAATTGTCCGTGAACGCCGACCTGGCCCGCAGCATCGAAGTCTCCGCCGAGACGCCGATGATGGCGGATGAAGAGGCGGCGATCATGGCGGAGTTCGAGCAGGCGGCGACGAAGAAGGCCGAGTCGGCGAGCGGGGCGGGGTCGGCCGTGTCTGGCTCGAAGGCCGGGGCGGGTCCGGAGCGCGGCGGCGCGCCGCCGGTGCCGGGCGCCGCGCGGCGCGAAGATGGCGCGCGTGCGTCGGGCAATGCCACTCGCGGCGAAGCGGCACGGCCGGAGTTGAGCTAGTGTCGCAAATTGCTCCACGCGTCGCACCTGCAATTCGACCTGCGACCGGTCTTTCCGAGCCGCGACCGTGAGGGAGCGGTTGGCTGAAACACCGTTTCTGCAGCCGGAACCGCTCCCTCACGGTCGCGGCTCGGACAAGACGCAGGCGGTCCGAGCGCGCGTCTCGATGACCGCTGCGCATCCGTCGGCCACAGAGGGCCGACGCTACTGGGATAACGAATGGACTTCTTCACCTGGCTGACCACGAAGCGTAAGACCCTCGGCACCATGACCGCCGCCGAGCTGCGCGCCGAAGAAATGCTCCTCGAAAACGACTGCAACCGGATGTTGGCGAAGGTCACCAAGCTCGCCGGCGACAAGCAGAAGGTCGTCGCCCAGGGCGCGACGGAGAAAACGCCCGAGCTGCGCCGCACGTTCGCGCAGCAGTTCGACCTGCTGCACACCGAGCAGATGATGGTCAGCCGCCAGCTCAACATCCGCAGCAAGGAGCGGCTGACCGTCTCGCGGCTGCGCATGTTGCGAGAGAACACGCAGGCCGCGCGCGTCGGTCAGCCCGGCCGCATGCTCATCCGCGACGCCGACCTGGCGCTGATCGAACGCCTGATCGAAAACGACAAGATCGGCAGCGAGCTTTACCAGGAGCGGCTCGACCAGATTCTGCAGCTTGGCCACGAAGCCGATGAATCCGGCGCGGCAGTGTCGCCCGCGGCGCAGGAGTTGATGCGCATCTGGGGCGACATGGACGCGGGACTCATCAAGGACTCAAAAGAGGCGTTTGACGAAGCGGAGCGGCGAGTGCGCGAACGCGAGCGCGCGGAGGGCTGATTGGCATGGGTCTGTTTAAGTCGAAAGAGGAACGGCGTCTCGAACGCGACATGAAAATCCGCCAGGGCATCCGGCGGATTGAAAAAGCCATCGTCGAGCAGAACAAGTTCTCCGACGAGTTCGTCAAGAACGCCCGCCACGCGCGGCAGATCGGCGACAACCAGTCGTACCTGTTCATCCGCAACTCGCTCAAGAAAACCGCCACGATCAAGAAACTGCTCGAGCGCCAACTGCTGGCGGTGAAGAACGCCCTGCTCATCAAGCGCCAGGCCGAGGCCTCGGCCGACTTCGCCTCCGCCATGAACCTCATGGCCGGCGAAGTCAGCAAGCTCTACGGCGAGACGGACCTGACCAAGACGCAGATGCAGTGGGAAAAGGCGATGATGCAGTCGCAGAGCATGGAGGAACGCATGCAGATGTTCCTCGACTCGGTCGAGCAGGGCGCCGCGGCGGACGTCTCGGCGACGCCGGTCGAGGCCATCAGCGATGAAGACATCGATCGCATGCTCGCGGCGGAGGAGCAGGTGGAGCAGGCGAAGGAGACGGCGCAGATGAGCGATCTGCGGGCGGAATTGGCGAAGCTGAAGGGGGAGGGCGGGGCGAAGGAGACGAAGTGAGGCGTGCGGGCGGGATTCAAGGTGCGCAAGGTGCGCAAATCTTGAGAGGCCTAATTGCGCACCTTCGGCGGACGGGTGAGAAAACGGCCGAATTATCAGGCCCTGTATGGCGAATTCGGGATGGCTGCGCATCTTGAACCCCCTTGGGCGGCGCGGCGGGCGCGGCCCGGAGGGGGATTGTAGCTGGCAAGAATAGGAAAACCAGGCGATGTCGACGGCTCGGATTTGATCGAGGACGTAAATGCCGACGATCGCGAGAATCGGCCCGTACCGGATATACTTCTTCAGTCTCGTGGTGAACCGCCGCATGTTCACGTGGATCGCGATGACAGTACGGCCAAGTTCTGGCTCGATCCGGTCGCGCCGGCGTATACGATCGGGTTTCGCGCGAAAGAGCTTCGCGACATTCGGCGGCCAGCACGCGACCGAGTGGATGGAGCTGTGGAATGACAACTTCGGCCCCCAGGCCCGGTGAGCGCGTCGCCGACGTGCGCTTCGATGACGACTCGATGAGCGTCGACCTGACCGACGGCCGCACGATTACTGTACCGCTGGCGTGGTATCCGCGGCTGCTCGACGCGACGCCGCAGCAGCGTCAGAACTGGCAGCGCTGCGGGGGCGGGTTCGGGATCCACTGGCCGGAGATTGACGAGGATCTGAGCACGCAGGGTCTGCTCGAAGGAGTTCCCGCCCCGCGCCGGCCGGAAGCGGCGAGGTAATGGGCCGGCGCTTGCAGCGGTCGATCAGCGCAAGCCAGTGATTGGCGCGCGGGCGGCGAGCACGTGCGTCCGGCGCAGATGAGCGACTTGCGGGCGGAACTGGCGAAGCTGAAGGGCGAGGGCGGGGCGAAGGAGACGAAATAACCGCGTTGAATTGGTAGCGTCGGGCTTCTGTGGCCGACGGCGTTTTGGCTTGAAAGTGCAGAGCAGCGGCACTACGTGGAGCGGACTTGGAGCATGACCAGCACCGCCCATCCGCACGGGCGGTAGGGCATCGCTATTCTCTCGAGAGCAGCAGTGTTTGGACACATAGTCCGTGTATTGTAAGAGCCCCATACCGTGCGTCGCGTGATCATTCTACTGGTTCTGACGTTAGCATGTGGCGCAGCCTGTCTAGGCTTGCGGTACTGGGTTCGGTCGGGTGCAGGTATCGGCCCGCGGCCGATGTTCCATGAACTCATTACCAATGACCGTGGCGAAGCCTGGCAATTGCGTTGTGTGCCGGACGACGGCGACGGCGCGCGGGCGTTCATCGATCCCACACTCAACCTCGTTGTCATCATGCTCTGCGACAGTCCGTCGATTGGCGTAGTCCATGCCATCACCGCAGATTCTGCGACAATTCAACTGGATACTAATTGCACGGTAACTATGGCGGCTGCTACTGATCTACTCGTGGCGTTTGCGAATGGATCCGAATTCGCCCGTATTCACGTCGATCCCGGCTTTGCAGAGTGCTTTCGTTTGGCGACCGACTGTTCCTACGTACCCGGGGGGCTCGATACATGTCTTCTTCGGTGCATGGACGTCACGACCGCACAGACGTTCGAACCGATGGCGAGGTCGTTGTGGCGTCGGGGTGACAACTAGTCGGCGGGTGGCACCGCCGAGCCGAGTAAGCCTTGCCGTGTGCCACTGTTGGACGGCCGTATCGTCCAACAGTGTCTTCGCCCACGCCCGCCGTCGATGGTTGCCATCGTCGGTCGTTACAGCCGGCGCTTCCATCCGCCCGGTCGCCGGCTGGAATGGGAAATCAGCAGGACGACCACCGCGTCGTTTTCTACAAGGTAGTATGCCTTGTACGGAAATCTCCGGAGCAGCACGCGGCGGACGTCGGCTGCAACGCGACGCGCCGCCAGCGGCCGCTCGCACGCGGCGAACAGCGCCCGCTCCACTTCCAGGATGAACTCTCGCCCCAGTCCGGGCCGCCGCCGCTCGTACCACTCGAAGGCGTCGCGCAGGTCGCTCCGAACCTCGACGCGGAACACGAGCCGATGCATCAGGAACGACCGAGGATTTCGGATTTCAATTCGTCCCACGGGATCACGGCCCGCGGGTCGCGGCGATGGGCTGCCAGGCGCTCTTCGAGCATCCGCCGGTCATCCGCCGACAGGCCGACGGCGTCCGGCAGGGCGGCGACGCTGTCCCAGATGTCCTGTGCGAGTTCGATGCGATCGTCGATGGACATCTTCAGCGTGTCAGCCACGGTGACGCGTTCGGGTTTCATGTTCGCATTATACCACGGGCGTCTGCGTGGGCAGCGCAATCTCATCGTGTTTGCAACCGGCCGCCCGCACCGGCGTAGGGTGCGTTGGCGTCGCGCCGGCCCGCCGTCGGTAATCGAATCGCGTAATCGCAACGCCAACGCACCATTCGGCCGGCTACGCGGGGATGGTGCGTTCGCACCGCGTGCCGTTCCGGGCGTGTGAACGCGAACTGTCGCGGCCCGAACGCACCCTACGCTCTGCTCGGCTACTCGCCGACGAGGTCCCACGTGAGCGTCGCCGTGAAAGACTCGTAGGGCGGCGAGTCGGTGCACCCTGTCCACGAAGCGGCGCCGGCGAGATGGCCGCTGTCGGGCCCGATGGCGACGAACTTTGGCCCGGCGCACGCGGCGTCGAGCGGAAAGCCGACCTGGGGACGGGTTCCAACCGAGTTGTACGGACCTCCGGGCGCGCACGTGCCGTCAGTCAAAAAAGTAATGACAAGCACGAGCGCATATTCATCCGGCGAGGACTTGATGATGAGCTGGCCGATCTCAACGCGTTGTTCGAATCCTGCGCCCGCCTGGTTGCAGGTTACGCCGGGGGCTTCCGTACTGAAATTGGTGACATCCACGGAGGATGCCGCTGAATCGGCCGCGAACGTTGTGCCCGGCGCGAAGTCCGTGGCGCTCTCGACCGGATCAGCGAATTCAAGCATGCCCGACACGTCGCAGGTTCGGACGGCTCCCTGAACTTCGTCCCGCCAGGACAGTTGGAACGAACCTCGGTATTTCTGGAAGCGGCTGCCGGCTGCGTCGCCACCGGGCGGCAGGACCGTGATCGACACCGTCGCCGTGTTGCTCTCCGCGGCGCCGTCGCTCGCCTTGAACGTGAAACCATCCGGACCGCTGTAACCGGTCGCGGGCGTGTAGGTCTCGCCGGGCGGCGTGCCGGTCAGGGCGCCGTGTTGCGGCTGCGACACGACCGAATAGGTCAACGCTTGCGGGCTGCTGTCCGGATCGTCGGCTGTGAGCGTGATCGTCTTGGGCGAGTTGAATGCGACGGTGACCGACTGATCGTCGGCCTGGGGAGCGAGATTGCCGGAGGGCCCCGGGCACCCGGACACACACAAGCAAAACAGCCCGACGAAGACGAAAAACGTGTACGCGCGGTGATGGTTGGGCATGATCGAGCACCTCTCGATATTCCGATACCCCCGTCAAACCGGACTCCGGACCGATTCCAGAGCCAGTCGGTTGCCGACTTGCTTCCGTACCGCCTGCCCGGTTTCGTCGCCGGGTGAGGCCACAGCATTCTACCTCGCCGGGCGTTTGCCGCACCGGGTCACGTGCGCAATAGCTATTTCTACGCGACCGATGCGGACGGCCGGCGGATATGTCATGGGCGCCGGGCAAACACAGCGGAGGAGCTGCGACGGTTCTGCGAAGAAGTGCTGCCCGAAGAAGAGGGCGGAGTGCAGCCGGTGCGGTTCGTGCTCGAATCGACGACGAACTCGCGGGCGGTGCAACGGCAGATGCGGGCACGGCGGGATTCGAAGCGGTGATCAACCAGAACAACCGAACCGCCCGAGCCCAGCCCCAAACGGTGAATTCATGACGTCACGATGCGATAAGAACGACATAGCCAGTCCGCCAGGCAAGCAAGACGCTAATTCTTTCCGGAGTCTTCTTTAGCCTCCGCTCCCTCACGGTCGCGGCTCGGAAAGAGTTCTGATTCCGAGCCGCGCGCGTAAGCAAGCGGTTCTTCAGCCTCCGGCCCCTCACGGGCTTGGGGAGTTCTGGGCCCCGGACGCGCAACCTCCGCACCCTCGCGCCCGATAAAACCACAATCGCTCGTCGCATCCGAATCTGCATCCACAAAATACTCGACTTCACCGCTTTTCGTGAAGGATTTATGGGTGACTCGCCGATACAGCACAAAGAGCGATGGGCTGCCCGGGGCGCGCGCCTAACAGGGAGTAAGGCGCCGCCTTGGCGACAATCCGTAGACCCGACCAATCATGGAGGATCTTGTCGGGATGGGATGCGCCCTGGTTTTTCTAGGGAGAACGCTATGGTTCAGCTTGCTTCCATCTCGAATCCGCTGGTCGATCTGGCAGGGGTCGGCCGGCCGCTGTTGCGCGACGCTTCGACGCCGCGCTGTAACGCGCCGAAGCCCAGCGCTGATTCCGTTGAGCTTTCCGACGCAGCGCAGCGCTACACGCCCCCCGAGCCTGACGACCCCGCCGGGAACGCGCGCATCGCCGATATCCGCTCGAGAATCGCCGATGGCTCGCTGCTGAATGACGACGTCATGGACGTCGTCGTCGACCGCCTCTACAAGGACCTCTTCGGAGCACCGGCGGCACTGCATAACTGAGCGAAGTCAAAGGTCAGAAGTCAGAAGTCAGAAGTCAGAAGTCAGAAGTGAAGGCCGGCGAGCGTCCGTTTTCACTTCTGACTTCTGACTTCTTATTTCTGACTTGATTTTCCTGCCCACTTCCGCCGCGCCTTACGCTCTCACGCTATGGAGAGACGGCGCGGCCGCCGCAGCGGCCGGCCTCGACAGGTCGATTTGAGAGGCACGTCATCATGCGGCTAGTATGTGTGAAAATGCCACGCGAAGAATCGAGCCTTTCCCCCGAAGAACTTGAGGCGCTGTGCCAGGCGGCCGCCGGCGGCAACGCCGACGCGCTGGAGTCCCTGCTGGCCTACTACCGCCCGCGCCTGGTCAGCTTCCTGCAGCGCCGCGTCGAGCCGGAGTGGCACGGACGGATCGAAGCCGACGACGTGCTTCAGGAAGCCTACATCGACGTCTTCAGCAAGCTGCCCCAGTTTCAGTATGGCCGCCCCGACTCATTCTATATCTGGGTTTCGCGGATCGTGGACCACAAGTTCATCGATCACGTCCGGAAACTGCGATCGAAGAAACGCGACGTCCGCCGCGAGACGGCGTTCGCCGCGGCCGACTCCAAGCACCTGTCATTCCTGGACCGCTGCTTCCCCGATGAAACCACCCCCAGTCGCGTCATTCGCCGCGAGGAAGCGGCCGGCGCGCTGATGGCCTGCATCGCCCAGCTTTCGGCGGACTATCGCGAGGTCGTGATTCGCTATCACCTCAACGGCGAAGAGCTCGAAGCGATCGCCGCCGACCTGGGTCGCACGAGCGAAGCGGTGAGGCGGATGGCGTCGCGCGCCATCGAGCAGCTTCGCGGCTGCATGGGTCGCGCCTCGGCGTTTCTCAGCCGCGCGAGCTGACGCGCCGGCGCGTCCACGCGGCTGCCGTCTCCAGGAAGACGCTGGGCCGGGCTGCGTGGCGGGAAAAAAAATGAGGACCGGGCTGGCGCCCGGTCCTCCGCGTGTGCGGCGTGACGTTCAGTCCGCCGGATTACCCGCCGATGAGCAGGTTCGTCATCGGGTTGATGTCCAGCACGTTGACATCGCCGTCGCCGTTGATGTCGCCGTTGTCGATCGAGCAGTCGGGGAACTGGGCCGCGTAGCCGGCGGGATCGATGATCGC
This sequence comes from Phycisphaerae bacterium RAS1, assembly GCA_007859745.1. Taxonomy (NCBI): domain Bacteria; kingdom Pseudomonadati; phylum Planctomycetota; class Phycisphaerae; species Phycisphaerae bacterium RAS1. The sequence goes on from SMLU01000001.1 coordinate 2,672,204, forward strand.
CAGCACGAAGGGGTTGATGTCCAGCACGTTCGCCGCGCCGTCGCAATTCATGTCGCCGAGCACCTGGGTGTACTCGTAGGCGCCGATATCCACGATCGGGGCCGTGCCGCTGCCGGTGTCGGGCGTGGCGAGGTCGTCGACGCGGCGCGGGTGGCCGGCCAAGTCCAGCGGGGTCGGCTCGCCGGTGTCGCCGTCGCCGTCCACGTCTCCGTGGTCCTGCGGGATGCTGTTGTTGCTGCCGCTGTCGATGCAGGGCGAGCCGAAGGAAAGCCGCAGGTCGTCGTCATCGTCGCCCAGGAAGTTGTTCGGGCCGTTGGGATCGATGAACTCAGGGTCGGCGCCGAAGTTGCCTGTGCCGCCCAGCGCGCCGCTCCAGCCCTGTACGTCGCAGTTGAAGACCGAGAGGAGGGTGCCGTCGCCGCTGCTGAGCTTGCCCATCTGCTCGGTTTCGACGCTGGTCGATGCGTTCGTGTCGGTGTTGCCCCAGGCGATCAGGTTTCGCAGGTAGACCAGCGAGCCGGAGTAACTGGCGATGCCGCCGGTGTTGGTCGCCGTGTTGCCGTAGACGGTGCAGTTGTAGCCGAAAAGGAAGGTCGTGTCGTTCGGATCGCCCCAGCAGAAGACTGCGCCGCCGTAAAACCCGTTGCTGCTGTTGGCGCTGAACACGGTGTTCATCATCGTGACGGAGCCGCCGAAGCAGTACAGGCCGCCGCCGCCGGTCGCGCCGCTGTTGCGCTGGAAGACCGAGTTATAGAGGAATACGCTGCCGCCGCGGTTGTCCATGCCGCCGCCGCGATCGGCGTCGCAGTAGCGGAAGCGGCAATTGACGACCGTCGCCGCGCAGCCGTCCGCAACGTGCAGGCCGCCGCCGACGCTGTCGGCGTCGTTGTTGTAGAAGTAGCAGTTCTCGAACCGCGGCCAGCCGCCGACGTCGACGGTGGCGCCGGCGCCCCAGTAGCCGAGGTTGCTGAAGATGGTGCAGTCGCGGATCACGATGTCAGAGTCGCGGATGTACAGCCCGCCGCCGGTGTAGTCCCAACCGTTGAAACTGTCGGCGTTGCCGCCGGTGATGCTGAAGCCGTCCAGCAGCGTGTTGCCGTCGCAGCCCCAGGCAGTGACGACGTGATAGCAGTTGTCGGCCGTGCCTGGCTGATCGATCGAGCCGCTGAGATAGGTGAAATTGGCGGCCGGGTTTCGCTGCCCGAGCATCGTCTCGGTTCCGCTGAACCCGCCGTAAATCTTCACGCCGCTGGGGACGTTAAACGTGTCTGCGCGGACGGGGTCCGGATCGGGATAGTAGGTTCCCGCCGCGACCCAGATTTCGCTCACCGATCCGCCGAGGGACGTGGCGGCGGCGAAGGCGTCCTCCAGTCGCGGGAAGGCGTTGGTCCAGTCGAGTCCCGTCGCCGCGCCCGCCGCGTTGCTCTTGACGTAAAGCCGCTCGGGCAGCTTTTCGACCTGAATGCCGTTGACATAGCCGCGGCCGTTGACGGCGGTGCCGTTGCTCACCGTGATGAAGACGCTGTCGTTGGAGTCGATCTGCATGATGTGCTTGCAGTGAGACACCGGGGTGAAGAGCGCGTTTCCGTTTCGCCCGCCGCCGACGTTGTAGGTCGTGCCGGCCACTGTCACTCTTGCGAAAGTCGTGGCGTCGCCCGGATCGTCGGCATAAACCCAGATGCGGTACCAGCCGGCCTGCAGGTGGTCGATGTCGAAGGTCATGCTGAGGTTGCTGCCGACGCTGGCGGTCTTCCAGCCGTCTTCCATCAGCTTCTCGCAGTCGCCGGTGTCCATGCCGTTGAACTGCGAGACGACGACTTCGCCGCCGGTGGCGATCGTGGCGGAGGTATTCACGCCGCTCAGGTTTTTCAGCCCGACCAGCGTGTCCGGCAGCGCGAAAATGTCATTCCAGTGGCCCGGCTGCGCGGCTGCCGCGCCGTAGGCACTGCTCGGAGCGCCGCCTCCGGCGCCGCCGGCGGCGTTGATATCGATGTTGATGGACTGACCGAAAGCGCTGCCGGCAAGCAGCGCGCCGCTAAGTAGCCCGAAGCGTTTCATGCGTGTCTCCGCTGAGTGCGTGTAAGAGCAAGCGGTCAGGGGTTCATCCTGGCTTGGACCGCTCAACAGCATCAGCAGGAGCCCCCGGCGCAAACCTTGGAGAAACCGGCGGGAATCGCTAACTTTTGCCCGCCGCCTCCTGTCACACACAGCGACGGGAAAATATCCGGCCATTCGGACCGAATCCCCCGTTGAACAGCCGCAATCTCGATGAACCACCGCGCCGACGGGTGTGCGCCCGCCCGGCAACGGTTTTGCACACGAATTTCGGAGGCTCCGCCGTGACTCTCACCTTCATCATGAACCGCGTCGTGCTGGCGCTGGTCAGCCTGTTGGTCGGCCTGGCCGGCACTTCCTTCGCAACGGCTGAAACCGCTCGTGAAAAATTCTATCAGGCCTACTACGCACAGCGCGAAAAGGGCGACCTGACGCTCGCCGCCAAGCTCTACGGCGAAACGGTCGCCGCCAAGGACGCGGACGCAGCCCTGAAATCCGACGCGCAGGCCCGACTGGCGGCCTGCCGCGAAGACCTGGCCACCAGCGACTTCACCAAGCTGCTGCCCATGAATTGCCTGGCGTATGTCGAGCTGAACCGGCCCGGCGAGCAGGTCATCCGCCTGCTGGATCAGCTCGGGTTGCTGGCCAAGGCTGAGTCCATTGCGGCCGACGTCGCCGCCAAGGGCGGTCCGCAGATCGCCGTCCGGCCGGGACTGGTGCGCGAGCTGCTCGGCATTCGCGGCATTGCGGCGGCCGTGACCGGCTTCGACCCGACGAAACAGATGCCGACGGGCGTGCTGATCCTGCACCCCGGCGATCAGGAGATCGTCCGCGGGCTGATCGAAACCGCCCTGCCCGCGGCGGCGGCGCCGGCGGAACCGATCAAGGGCTGCCCAACGTTCAAGCTCGACGATCCGCCGGTGCTGGTGACGCTCTCCTCGCGACTGGTCATCGTAAGCATGCAAGCCAACGAGATCGCAGACGTGATCTCGCGCGCCCGCGGTGAGGAGGACGAATCGCTGGCGAGCAATCCGGCCCTGGCCGAGACGCTCAAGGGGCGACAGGACGCGCTGCTGTTCTTCTGCGTGAACGCCAAGCCGATCATGCCGCTGATCAACGGCGCACTGGCGGCGGCGGCCGGCGAGCAGCGCGAGCTGGCGATCGCCCAGGCGCTGCTCGATCTCAAGAGTTTCAATTCGATTGTCGGAAATGTCGGCGTCCGCGACGACGGACTGTATCTCGACCTGGCGCTCCATCTGGAAAAGGGCCATCGCAACCTGGTCTACAACTTCCTGCGCATGCCGGCCCTCGACCGCGAGTCGCTCAAGAGCATCCCGGAAGGCGTCGCGGCGTTTTTCGCGATGTCGCTGAACGAGGCGGACTCACGCTTCAGCAGCGGCGGCAAGGGCGGCGGCGAGGCAAAAGCCGCCGGCGACGGCGCCCCCATTGTGAGCTTCCTCGACCTGGGGCGCGAGTTCTTCGCCAATATCGTCGGCGTCACCGCCTGCGTGCTTCCGCCGGACGGCGAGGCGACCAGGATCGACGGCGAAATCATCCCCGACGCGGCCCTGATGATGACCGTGAACGATCCGGCCAAGTCGGCCGCGCTGTGGACCGAGCTGCTGGGCATCGCCAGCATCGCGTCCGGCGGCGGCGTCAGCTTCGACGGCGCCAGCGAGCAGATCGACGGGATGAACGTCCGCACCTACCGCATGCCCGAGGGTGTCGCCATCCACTACGCTTCGGCGGGCAACACGATTCTGATCACGCCCAGCAAATCGGCCATCACGCGCATCGCCACCGCCCGCAAGAGCGGAAAGTCCGTGGCCGGCGATCCGGCGTTTGCGGCGGCCATCAAGCAGATCCGCCCGGAGAATACGATCGCGGCGTTCGTGCACGTCGGCCGCTGCGCGCAGATCGGCCGGCAGTACATGGCCGACGACGAGCTGCGCGAAGCGGAGCCGTTCATGAACGCCATGAGCGACACGGTCGGGTCGCTGCTGGTGGAGCACTCGGGCGAGGCCTTGCGGTTGACCATGGGCATGAGCGGGTTGCCGAAACTCGGGGGAATCGTGGCAAAGCTGATACAGGAAAACCGTCACGACGACGACGGCGGCGACGGCGACGGCCCGCGGCATGCAGGTCGAAGTCCGCGCAAGGCCGCGCAATTGCAGCAGAGTTTTCTGCAGTCGGCGGCCGAGGCGCCGCCGCAGGAGATGGTGGAAGTCGCGAATCTGGGCGACGAGCTCTTCGCGGTGATCCGCGATGACGCCAAGGCCCTGAACAACGTGGCGTGGGAGCTTCTGTCAGAAGACAAGTACGGCCGGCGCTGGAAGCAGCACGCGCTTCGCTTCTCACTCCGATCGAACGAGCTGAGCAAGTTCAAGGACTGGCGCTATCTTGATACGCTGGCGCTGGCGTTCTTCCAGATGGGCGAAATCAACGAGGCGATCGCCTACCAGAAAAAAGCCATGGAAGCCTGCAAGGGCGGCGATGAGCTCAACGGACTAAGGAAAACGCTGGCACATTTCGAAAGTTCTCAAAAGAGCGGCCGCGAGCGCGACTAACGCGGGGATTTGCGTGGGACGGGCGTCTCGCCCGTCCCCGCTACCTCAGCAACTCCTCGATCGTCCGTCGCGGATCGTTGCTGCGCATCAGCGTCTCGCCGATCAGCAACCCGCATGCGCCCGCCGCGCTCAGGCGGCGCACGTCGTCGCGCGTTTTCACGCCGCTTTCGGAAACGAACGGCCAATCGGCGGGGACCAGCGGCGCCAGCTGCTCCGTCGTCTCGAGACGCGTGACCTGCCGCCGCAGGTCGCGATTGTTGATCCCCAGCAGCACCCCCTCGCGCAGCGGCGGCGGAACGGCGGCGATGACCGCGTCGAGCGACGCGCGGTCATGGACTTCCAGCAGCACATCCAGCGCGAGTGAGCGGGCCAGCCGCAGCAGCTCGACCAGCCGGGCCCCGTCGAGCGCCTCGGCGATCAGCAGAATCGCATCGGCGCCGTGCGCGCGGGCCTCGTGCACCTGGTACGGGTCGATGATGAAGTCTTTCCGCAGCACGGGCAGCGCGACCGCCCGCTTTACCTCGGCGATGGAGGCGAGCGATCCGTCAAAGTACTTCTCGTCCGTGAGCACGCTCAGCCCGGACGCTCCGCCAGCCGCATACGCGCGCGCCCGCGCGACCGGGTCGAAATCGGACTGAATTACGCCCACGGATGGGCTGGAGCGCTTGATCTCTGCGATCAGGCGCGGCCGGCCGGGGATCGCCGACGCGACGATCGCGTGGTAGAAGCCGCGCGGCGGCGCTGAGAACCCGGGCATCGCCTCAAGCCGGGCCGCAGGCAGGGTCGCCTTCGCACGTTCGATCTCGATTCTCTTGTGGGCCAGAATTTCCGCGAGGACGCCGTGCACCTTCACTCCATTCTCCGGCCGCCGCGACCGCATCCGATCCGAGCCGCGACCGTGAGGAAGCGGTTCTTGACGATCGAGCAGCAACCGCTCCCTCACGGTCGCGGCTCGGATAAAGCCGGCCGTAGTGTGACAGAACCGCTCAGCTCATTCCATGGCTGGCACAGGGGTCTGTCGCGCCACGGGGACAGCGGTCATTCCGCCCGCAACTGCCCGGACCCCCGGCGCGGAATTACGCAGTTATGCGGACGTGCAAACCCCGCCGCGTTTTCCGTTTGCTTCCACCGGCGGCCGCCCGGTAAACTGGTGCTGCGCTGCCGGAGCAGGGCCTTTTTCCCGTGAACACCTATTCCAGGAGTAGTTCCATGCGAATGCACTCAGGACGCTTTTGCGCATTCGCGGCGATTCTCGCCGTGACACCGATCCTCGCCCCCGCCGGCGTCGGCATCCCCGAACTCGACACCGTCCGCGTCGCCAGCGGCCTGTCGCGTCCGCTCTATGTGACTGCGCCGGAGGGCGATTTCGCCCGCATCTTCATTCTCGAGCAGTTCTCAGGAACGACCGGCCGCATCCGCATCCTGAACATCCCGGGAAACACGCTTAACGCGACGCCCTACCTCTCGATTTCGCCCGTATCGACCGGCAACGAGCAGGGCTTGCTGGGCATGGCGTTTCACCCGGACTTCCTCAACAACGGATACTTCTGGGTCGATTACACCAACTCGGCCGGAACCACCGTCATCGCCCGCTACCAGGCCAACGCGCCCTACGCCACTTCGACCACTGCCAACGCCGCCAGCGCCACCACCGTTTTGACGATTGCCCAGCCCTTCACGAACCACAACGGCGGGTGGGTCGCCTTCGGCCCTGACGGTTACCTGTATATCGGAATGGGCGACGGCGGAAGCGCCAACGATCCGAACGGCAATGGGCAGAACATCAACGTCCTGCTCGGGAAGATGCTGCGCATCGACGTGGACGGCGCCGACAACATCCCCGGCAACGACGATGACGACGGCGCCATCGGCATGACCCTGCCGCCCTACACGAGTCCGTCCGACAATCCGTTCGCGGGCGTGATCGCCGGCATGGACCAGATCTGGTCGATCGGCCTGCGGAACCCCTGGCGAAATTCCTTCGACCGCGCCACCGGCGACCTCTACATCGGTGACGTCGGCCAGAATGCCATCGAAGAAATCGACTTCCAGACCGGCGGAATGGCCGGCACGCCCGTCCGCAACTACGGCTGGCGCTGCATGGAAGGCACAAGCTGCACCGGCCTCACCGGCTGCACCTGCAACGCCGCCAACCTGACGCTCCCCATCTCGCAGTACAGCCACGCTGGCGGCCGCTGCTCGCTCACCGGCGGATACGTCTATCGCGGCTGCGCCATCCCTGAACTGAACGGCGTCTATTTCTTCGCCGACTACTGCACCGCCGAGATCTTCAGCTTCACCTACAGCGGCAGCGGCTCGGCGCCCGCCGCGACCAGCCGCACGGCCGAATTGGCCCCCGGCGGCGGCCTGGCGATCAACACGATCACCTCCTTCGGCGAAGACGCGCTGGGCGAGATATACATTTGTGATCAGGGCGGTGAAGTGTTCAAGATCGTCTCGGCCGCGTCCGTCCTGATCGACTGCAACGCCAACGGACAACAGGACGGCTGCGACATCGCCTCCGGCGCCTCGCTGGATACGAACGCCAACGGCATCCCGGACGAGTGCGAAGGGGCCTGCTGCCTTTCGGGCGGCGAGTGTTCCTTCGGCACGTCGACCGACTGCGGCACGGCGGGCGGCACGTACCAGGGCAACGGCACAAACTGCCTGACCGCGGAATGCGCCCCGCCCTGTCTGCTCTGCGGCGACACCAATTGTGACGGCGCCGTGGACATCCTCGACATCAACCCGTTCATTGCGGCCGTCGGCGACGCTTGTGCGACGCCGCTGCCCGGCGGCTGCGACTGCGTGTGCGCCGCCGACACGAACGGCGACGGGAACGTGGACATCCTGGATATCAACCCGTTCATCTCGGCCCTGGAAGGATCCCCCTGCCCAGCGCCGTAGAAACGGACGCGGCCGGTAGAACGGCTGATCGCTGAGTCCCCTGCGCCGCGCACGTCGAAGTCAAACGTGCGCGGTTTTTTTTCGCAAATGACCAAGCAGACGCTTCGTGGCGCGGATCGTCCGAAGCGCACGGACGCAGCGGCCCAGCTTGAAGCACCTGCCCGGCCGATTTCAACTTGTGTTTGCCGCGCCATAATGTACGATTCTTTTCGGGAACGAGATTCGATTCGGCACCGGGAGCGCGCGTGTCCACCGATCCGCAGAAGTTCGACGACGCTGAAATCAAGCAGCAGTTGGAGGCGGCCCTGGGCGGGCTGTCGGCCGAGGACGTCAAGAAGCACATGTCCGGCCGCCACGGTCCGCGCCATTCTGAAAGCAAGGGCCGCATCCGCGGGACCATCGTCAGCATCCGCGGCAGCGATGTCTTCGTCGATATCGGCGGCAAGAGCGAGGGCGTGCTGGCTTTGGACGAATTCGAGCCGGACCAGCCGCCGGCGGCGGGGCAGGTGTTTGACCTGGTTCCGCACGGGTTCGACCGTGAGTCCGGGCTGATGCGCCTGTCGCTCAGCGAGGTGCGGCTGGACAGCGAGGGCGGACAGCTCCGAATCGGCGACGTCGTCAAAGCCAAGGTCACCGGAACCAACATCGGCGGCCTAGAGTTGCGCATTCACGGCGTGCGCGGCTTCATGCCGCTTTCGCAGGTCGATATCGTCCGACACGACGACACGGCTTCTTTCCTCAACCACTGGCTGGAATGCGAGGTTGTCGAAGCGGATCGGCGCGGCAAGAGCGTGGTGCTCAGCCGTCGCAAGCTGCTGGAGCGGCAGCGCGAGGCCGACCGCAGGGTGCTGAAAGAGCAGCTCGCCGAAGGGCAGACGCGCAAGGGCGTGGTGCGGCGGATCGCCGAGTACGGCGCGTTCGTCGACCTGGGCGGGATCGACGGGCTGCTGCACGTCAGCGACATGAGCTACAGCCGCGTCAACAACGCCAGCGAGATGGTGAAGGTGGGCGACGAGCTTGAAGTCCGCATCCTCAAGATCGACTGGGAGAAGGACCGCGTTTCGCTGGGGATGAAGCAGCTCGCGCCCGATCCGTGGACGCTCGTGACGGCCAATTTCTCGGTCGGCGCGACGGTGGACGGCAAGGTCACGAAGCTGATGGAATTCGGCGCCTTCGTCGAGCTTCAGCCGGGAGTAGAAGGGCTGATCCCGGTGAGCGAGATGAGCTGGACGCAGCGCGTGCGCCACCCGAAGGACATTCTGAACGTCGGCGATTCGGTGCGCGTCTCCGTGCTGGCGATCGACCCGGCCAAGCGCAAGCTCACGCTCAGCCTTAAGGCGCTCGGCGAGGATCCATGGAAAGACATCCAATCCCGCTTTCAGCCGGAGATGATGGTCGCCGGGGCGGTGACGCGGATCGTCGATTTCGGGGCGTTTGTTTCGCTGACCGACGGGGTCGAGGGCCTGGTGCACATCTCGCAACTTTCAGATCAGCACGTCCGCCGCGTCAGCGACGTGGTTGAGCCGGGCAAGGTCGTGCAGGTGCGCGTGCTGTCGGTCGACCCGGAGCAGCGGCGCATTTCACTGTCGATGAAGAGCGTCGCCGCAGCCGCCGCGCCGGTGGAAACGGCGGCCGGTATGGCGGCGCCGCCGCCACCGCCGAAGAAGAAGCGCGAGCGTCCGCTGCGCGGCGGATTGACCTGGTAGCCGACACGGAACGCCGTCGGCCGGGCCGTTTTTCCGAACCCGCCGCGCCAAGCGGCGGGTTGACGATCGCAAACACGCGACGCCGCACTGGCCGGGGAGGTCACCCCGCCGCTTGGCGCGGCGGGTTCGGACAGACCGGCCAGAGGCCGGTCCCCCAAACTGAGACACCGCCGACAGGCCCGCCGCGATTGACGCCCTCGCACCCGCGTGGTATTCCGTCCGCATGTCGGACTCAGCCCGCCAGAACACGCCCGAGTGCGTCGCGATCCTCGACTTCGGAAGCCAGTACGCGCAACTCATCGCGCGCCGCGTGCGCGAAAACCACGTCTACAGCGAGCTACTCGCGCCCGACGTCGCGGCGGCGGAACTGCGCTCACGGGGACTGAAGGGCATCATCCTGTCGGGCGGACCCGCCAGCGTCTACAGCCGCGACGCGCCGCGCTGCGACCCGGCTCTGTTCGAGCTCGGCGTTCCCGTTCTCGGCATCTGCTACGGCATGCAGCTCGCCTGTCAGGCGCTGGGCGGCAGCGTCACGGCCGGCCAGGAGCGCGAGTACGGCCGCGTGCGGCTGCGCGTCGCGACGCCGGGCGGACTTTTCGCACACGTGCCGGCCGAGACGTTCGTCTGGATGAGCCACGGAGACGTCGTCACGCACGTGGGCGGGAGCTTCGAGAGCATCGCGGCGACGGACAACTGCCCGATCGCCGCCGTGCGGCACCGTTCGCGGCCGGTCTTCGGCGTGCAGTTTCATCCGGAGGTCTCGCACACGCCACTCGGGGGACAGATTCTGCGGAACTTTCTGTACGAAGTGTGCGGTTGCCGCGCGGACTGGTCGGTCGGCAACGTGATCGAATCATCCGTGGCGGAGATTCGGGCTCAGGTTGCGCCGGAAGCGCGCGTGATCTGCGGACTTTCGGGCGGCGTCGACAGCAGCGTCGCCGCCACGCTGCTTCATCGGGCGATCGGCGAGCGGCTGGTGTGCATTTTCGTGGACAACGGGCTGTTGCGGCGGCGCGAGGCGGAGCTGGTCGAGTCGACCTTTCGCGACCACTTCGGCATGCAGCTCCGCGTCGTGGATGCGGCGGCGCGGTTCCTGACCGAGCTGCGCGGCGTCGTCGATCCGCAGGAGAAGCGGCGGATCATCGGGCACGAATTCATCGCCGTCTTCAAGGATGAAGCGGCGCGCATTCCAGGCGCCCGCTACCTGGCGCAGGGGACGATTTACCCCGATGTGATCGAATCGGGGCACGGGCCGCATGGGCAGGCGGTGGCGATCAAGTCGCACCACAACGTCGGCGGACTGCCGGAGGAGCTGGGGTTCGAGCTGGTCGAACCGCTGAGGCATCTCTTCAAGGACGAGGTTCGCCGCCTGGGCGAAGCGCTGGGGATTCCGGAGGATCTGCTGTGGCGGCATCCGTTTCCCGGTCCCGGTCTGGCGGTGCGAATTGCCGGCGACATCACGCCCGAGCGGCTCGAAATCCTGCGAAGCGCCGACGAGATTCTGCTGGACGAATTGATCACCGCCGGCTGGTACAAGAAGGTCGCGCAGGGCTTCGCCGTCCTCGCACCGGTCGCGAGCGTGGGAGTCATGGGAGATGACCGCACATTCGAAGGGCAGAACCTGGTCGTTATCAGACTGGTTGAAACAACAGACTTCATGACGGCGGACTGGGTGCGCATCGATCATGAAGTGCTGGCACGCGTCAGCAGCCGCATCATCAACGAAGTTCGCGGCGTAAATCGCGTGGCGTATGACATTTCGAGCAAGCCGCCGAGCACGATCGAATGGCAGTGACGCGGAGAGGGATGAGTCTCGCCTGAAACCGCGCACGGCTTGACGGCCGCCTGCCTGGCAGCGCTAGAATCAGCATGACCCGCGTGAGGATCACTGGAATCCTGGGTGCAAGTCTGCTCCTCTGCTGCGGTTGTGCCCAGCGGCGCGAGCCAGCAGCGGTGTTATTCCGTACCCCGCTTGCAGGTCGGGAATCGGAAGCCAATCTCGTATTTGGGGCGGGATCGCTGCCGCTGGTTATCGCCCAGTCATTCCCGGCGCGGGACGCGTGGCCGGCGACCGGCAACGGCTATCGCTTCGACGACGTGGCAACGCACGTCGAGATATTCCTGGACGACCAGTTCATTTACGACCGGTACAACAACGTGTATCGTGGGGCTCAGTCTTTTCGGACGAGCACGCTGGTCCGGTAGGAACTGCGGCCGCGGCGGTCACGGCCGGTTTCGCACAAATCTATGCTATTTTTCGGGTTACGACTGGTGATTTTGTGCCGGTCGCCCCCATAGGATTTTCGTAGAACTGAGAGTCGGCGCCCCTGCTGTACGGACCCGTCCCGACGGAGAGCCCCCATGTGTAAGCAACTTCGAGTGAAGTGCCTCGGCGCGGTTTGTTGCTCGTTCCTGCTGATGGACGCCAAGCTCGACTGCAAGGACGTCGCGGCAGCGGGGTTGTTGGACGGTTTCTGGTTCGCGCTCGGGGCCGCCAATACGCAAGCTCAAATCGACGCTGCGTTGAATGCGGACGCTACGGGCGCGGGCACGAACGCGAATGACAATGGGCAAACTGGTCAGGACATCCCCGGCACGCCGGGCCCGCAGGGAGAGCAGGGCGAGCAGGGCGCCAAGGGTGATCCGGGCGACGCGGGAACCGCGGGAGATCCCGGCCCGATGGGTCCCGCTGGCCCAACCGGGCCCGCCGGTCCAGCGGGGCCGGCCGGACCGACCGGGCCTGCCGGCGCTGACGGCGCGGACGGCGCGGACGGTGCGGACGGCGCTGATGGCACAGATGGCTCGGATGGAGCGGATGGCGCCGACGGCGCGGATGGCGCCGATGGTGAGGACGGCGTCGACCTCACCGGCGTGCTCGCGCGAGCGGTTGTCCGCGCCAGCGGTGAAGTCCGTGCAGGCCGGGGGATCACCTCGGCCAGGCCGACCGATGGTGGCGGCCAGCCGCTTGTGGGAGTCTACGACCTCACGGTCGATGTCTCAGCTCGAACGCCCAACGCCGCCGCGACGCGAAATGACTTCCCGATCATCATCACGATCCGCGCGATCGCGGCTCAGCCGGACGGCGGCGAGCTGCTGTTGCTGGTCGCCCATTACCAGGCGCTGAGCCTGGACCTCGGAACGAACACGCTGGTGATTCGCGTCTTCATCGAGGACTTGCGGACAGGCATACGCAACAACGCCGAATTCAGCGCAGTCGTTTTTGATCCGTGATGGTCTGTCCGAACCCGCCGCGCCAAGCGGCGGGTTGACCTCCCTGGCCCATGCGGCGCCGCTCGCTTACGTTCGTCAACCCGCCGCTTGGCGCGGCGGGTTCGGAAAAACGGCTCGACCGGCGGGGCCCCGCTGCTTACGTCGATCCGCGTCAGGCCGCCAAGAACGCCGTCCACATGCGAAAAAACAAAGGCGCCGGCGGATGTCCGCCGGCGCCTGAGTGTAAGCGTCCTTGATTCGATGATGCCTACGTGAGCGGCCGCACGTTGACGGCCTTCAGCCCCTTGGGTCCCTGGGTCGTCTCGAACTCGACCTTGGCCCCCTCCGCCAGGCTGCGATAGCCCTCGGCCTTGATCTCCGTCTGGTGGACAAAGATATCCTGCCCGTCATCCGACTGGATGAACCCGAAACCCTTCGCGTCGTTGAACCACTTGACCGTTCCCTTGGACATCGCAACCTCTGAGCGAAATGCATGTGGCGCGGCCGTGGGCTTCGTCGAAACAACGCTGCTTCGCGCTCCGAAGGCCCGAGTGCGACCCGGCCGGCGCTGCTTGCGGGCGTGAATCGTGTCCAGCCGCGCCTAGCTTGTCAAGCATGTCAAGCGGAAAGGGAGCGAGGGACCAAGGGATCAAGGGATCGAGGGTGCCGGGGCTGCCGCAGCCCTCGATCCCTTGATCCCTTGATCCCTTGATCCCTGCTTCCCGATCACCTCTCCCGCTTGCCCACCGCATCGCCGACGTGGCTCAGATACGTGCGCAGCGCCACCGGCGACCAACTGATCACGATGTACTTGTCCGTCGTGGTCCACGCCATGCTCGTCAGCGGGCCGAACTGCAGATACCACACGCCGTCCGAGTCGCGCTCCAACACGCCTGCGGCTTCGCCCTGGTCCGACGCTTTCTCCAGCCCGCGCTGCCACGCGCGGCAAAGCGTCTCCAGCGCGCCGCGCACCGTCTCCGGCTGCTCGCGGATTTCCAGCAGCGTGGTGAACGCGATCGGCAGCCGCAGCGGGTGCGGCGGATCGTTATGCAGCACCATCCGCTCGCCCAGGTGGGCCAGAATGTCGCGCTGCGCATCGAACTTGTACTCGGCCTGAATCGCCTTCCACTGCCGCTCCACGTCGCGGCGGATCTCGTCGCCGCGCGTGGCCACAAGTCCGGCGAAGAGGCTGGGCAGCGTGCGCTCGATGGGCACCTTGTAGATGGCGTAGCGGGCCTTGTCGGGAATGACCTTCATCAGGCGATCGTCGCGGAAGTCCGGGTCGGCGTAGACGCGCCGCGTCGTCTCCCCGCCGATCAGAAAGTGCGCCACGCAGTACAGGGCGCGGCCTTCGAGCCCGATGGCCCAGTGGGCGCGGTCCAGTTCCTCCGCTTCCCAGGCCTTGAAGAAAGCCGTGGCGCGGTTCTGAACGAAGGGGTCGAGCCGCTCGCGCATGGAGCGGGCGGACAGGATGATCTCGATCAGCGCGTCCTCGCCGCGCCGCCCGCGATGCTCGCGAACCCAGGCGTCCGCCAGCAGCGACGGTTTCTTCTGCGCCGCGACGTCGGCAATCTGCGGCCACACGCCGTCGCCCACGGCGAAGACGAAGTCGTCGCCGATCTTGCCCCAGGCAAGCTTGCACCATTCCGGCAGGCGATCGACGACGAGCTCCTGGTAGCGCCAGCGGCCGGCCGAGCGCGTGACGAGCTTCGCGCCGCCCGGCGTCTCGCCGAACTGCTCATCCACGACTTTCTGGATGATCCGGAGAAACGCCTCCGACTCGCCGCCGGCCCGCACCATCATCGCGAATCTCAACTGGTCAACCTTGCGCGTCTCCGGACGGGTTTCGCCGGTCCTGGCGCGCGTGTCGATCAGCGTCAGTACGTGCGGATAGCGGATCATCAGGCCGAAGGCTTCCAGGATCCGCGCCCCGAGCTGGGCTTCCTTCTGCTTGCCGCCGGCGAGGCGCGTGCCGAGATCCAGCAGCGTGCGAAGGGCCCCGCTCATCTCGTGCGCCTGCCGCGCGTCGGGCAGCGGCCGCCCGTACCAGCACAGCATCGCCTCGGCCGGCACAAGACTCAGCGGCTCGTCGCCGGCGCCGGTTGCGGCGGCGATCCGCGGCGCGGCCGGCTGGGTAGCCGCGATTTCACCGGCCTGCGGCGCGGGTGAATCTCCGCCGGGCAGGAGCAACACTGCGAACGTGAGCAGGGGCAGCATCTCTCGGCGCATCAGACCAGGCTCCCGGACAATTGCGTAATCGGGTCAGGCTGGGGGTCTGTCAGCCTGGGGTCGCGCCAGCTTTGGGGGACCGGCCTCCGGCCGGTCTGTCGCATCCGCGAGTACCGCAAAGACCGGCCGGAGGCCGGTCCCCCAGGCTGACGCAGGGCCAAGCCGGAGGCCGGTCACCCAGACTGACCGAAGGCCAAAAACCGGCAGGAGCTTATCCGCCGCCGCGGCGCGACGCTACGTCGGCGAATGTCGGGAGCTGTGGTGCGGTGCGGGGTCGCCGGTCGTGCGGCCCCCTTCGTGCAGGCCGCTTCCTGTGTGGAATCGTGCCGCCCGCCTCCGGGCGTGGCCGGGCGTCGCTCATCGAGATGCCGGCATGAGCCCCGCCGCGCGACTGCCGAAGGTGGGACTCGAACCCACATGGCCTTGCGGCCACGGGTTTTTGAAACCCGCGCGTATGCCGATTCCGCCACTCCGGCTGAAGGGAAGATCGTATCCGGCGCGTCCGGGCCGTGCAAACGCCGGCGACAGGTGGCGCTTCCCGGGTTCGGCGTCACAATTGTGGGCCATTGAAACCAAGCGCAGGCCTTTGTCATTTACCCCTTATCTTGATGCCCACCTTGTCCCGGTTCTCGCGATCTCCGTCGATGGAACCGAAATCTACGGCGTGGGCCCCGTCTCAGGCCGCAAGGTCGACTTCGGGCAGTACGCCGGCGGCCGGATCACCGGCGACAACGACGGCGGACCGCGCGTCGCTCACGGCGCCGTCACGCGCAGCGTGTAGGGCGCGGTCGAGCGGGCGTCGTTCTTCGCGTCGGCCACTTCGAGGTAGTACCGCCCGGGCGCTTTGAGATCGACCTTGGCCGTCGTTTCGGCGCCGGCGCGGAGCGGGGCCTTCCATCCGGAAACGTCGACGCGCTCGGCGTTCAGCACGCGGAAGACCAGGTCCAGCTCAGGCGCGACGTTCGTCAGAGAGATTTGCGCCGACCCGGCCTGGCTCAGCTCAAACGAATAACAATCCACGTCGCGCAGCGGGAGGATCGATCCGGACACGTCCTGACCGATGCCGATCTCCGTCGCCGCCCCGATGGTGGCGTTCGGCTCGTGGTCGTCCGCGCGGCTGTAGCGAAGCTGCAGCGCGTAGCAGGCGGCGGCGCGCGCGTCGTTCTTTCCGTCCGTGACGCACAGGTAGTACGTGCCGCGCGTCGGCAGATCGACAATCGCCACGTTGTCCGCGCCGGCCCGAAGCGGCGCCACCCAGCCGGAAATATCCACCCAGTCCGGGCTGAGCACGCGGAAGTGCAGATCGAGCTCGGCCGGTACGCCCGTCAGCGCGACCTCGACGATTCCGGGATGATCCACGGTGAACGCGAACCAGTCCTGATCGCCGCGCGGCAAGATGCTGGCGAGCAGTTGTGCGTTCGGCTCGATGCGCGTGGCGGCGCCGGCGCTGTTGTTCGGCTCCGCCGCGTCGCCGGCGTCATACGAGAGATCGAGCCGGTAGGGCGCGGGGGCGCCGGCGTCGTTACGGCCGTCGCCGGACTCGATGTAGTAGCGCCCGGCCGCCGGCAGGTCGACTACGGCCTGGTTGTCGGCGCCGGCTTTCAGCGGCGCCAGCCAGCCGGAGATGTCGGCGCGCTCTGAGTTCAGGACGCGAAAATGCAGGTCCACCTCGGGCGCCATCTGCGAAAAGCGAATCGTGGCGGCGCCCAGGCGCGGCACGTCGAAGGCGTACCAGTCCTGGTCGCCCACCGGAAGGATGCTGCCGTACGCGTCGGTTCCCGGCGTGATCAGGGTCGCGCGGCCGGCCGAGCCGTTCGGCTCGTTGGCGTCGCCGGCGGCGAAGCGAAGCTCCAGCGTGTAAGGCTGCGGGGAAGCGGCGTCGTTGCGGTTGTCGCCGAGCTGCACGATGTACGTCCCGCGGGCGGGGATATTGACGGCGCCGGTCGTTTCGCCGCCGGCCGCGAGCGGTGCGATCCAGCCCGACAGGTCGGCGCCGTCGGCGTTCAGGACGCGGACGACGATGTCGAGTCCGGGCGGCGGCGTGATGTGCACGTCCAGCCGGCCCTGCTGATCGAGGTCGAGCGTATAGAAGTCGGCGTCGCCGACCGGGTCGATTTTTCCGCTGACGCTGGCGCCGGACGCGATGACCGTCGGCGTGCCGATGGAGTTGTTTCCCTCGTTCTCGTTGCTCGCGGTCGGCGCGAGCTGCACGCCGATGGCGCTGCCGAGGGCATGGGTCAGTTCCGCCTCGTTGGCCGCGGGGAAATAGCGCCCGCCGCCGGCCGCGGCCATGTTCGTGAGTTGCGCCGTCGTGTTCGCGTCCACGCCGAAGCCGATCACGTGGACCGTCACGGGCCGCTTGTTCTCCGCGGCGAGCGTGCTGGCGCTGGCCAGCAGGACGGTCGCGGTCAGAGCCGCGCCCGTAAGCAAGCGGTTTTTCCATTGACCGCGCTGCATCTCCGAGATGTCTCGCGCGTCCGCCGACGCGGCTGGCAGAAGCGCTCCCTTACGGTCGCGGCTCGGAAAGCGGTCGCGGCTGGCGGTCGCGCTTGTGGGGATGGAGTTCTTCATGGTCAATCCCTCGCCGCCGCGAGCGGGTCGCCGCCGCAGCTCTCTTCGCCGTCGGACAGGATGACGAGATCGAGCGTCGCACCCGAGGCGTGCTTCCGCATGTAATCCTTTGCGAATGCGGTGGCCGCCGCGAGCGGCGTGCCGCCGCTGGGTTGAATGCGCGGCAGAATCGCGATCAGCGGGGCGGGGTCGGTGGTGAACGCGTGCTCGACGACGATGCGGCCGCAGTCGTAGAAGACGATCAGGCACACCTCCGTGCCGGCCGCGAGGCGCTGCAACACGCGCGCGGCGCTGGCCTTGGCCTGCACCATTTTGTTGTTGTCTTTCATGCTGCCGGAGGCGTCAATCAGCACGCACAGCGAGCGCTGCAGCGTGGGTTTGTTCTCGCGTGTCCCACCCTTGCAGTACATCACGTGCGTGTCGCTGAGCGTCGAGGCGGCGCTGACAAACGTCCGCAGGCCCACGCTCTGCGGCGGCGGCGGCAACGGCGTCAGAAACGGGTTGCCCATCGCCGCGGCCGGCACGACCGGACCCCAGCCGGATGACACCACGGTGAGCTTTACCTGCCCCTCGTCCCAGTCCGTCAGCGGCAGGTCTTCGGGCTTGGTGTTGAACGGCAGCGTGAAGACCAGCGTGGGGGCGCCGACCACGTCGATGATGCTGGTTCCCGAGCGGGCTTCGACCGCCCAGCGATACGTGGCGTTGGGCCCGGCTTCGGCGCCATTGTCGCTCACCGCCGTGACGGTGTATTGCGTGCGGCCGTCGGGCAATGGCGACTGGCCGGCTTCGACGATCTCGGTCTGGAGGGGATTGGAGTATCCGACCAGGCGAGATTGGGTTTTTCGATTGGCGGTCGCGGAAAGCTGCTTGGTGCCGCCATCCAGGTTGTTGTCAACGATGACCAGGCCGATGTCGGGCGACTCGTAGATGACGGAGTTCGCCGTGTAGCCCTCGTAGTGTTCCTTCGTGACGAGTTCCTGGCCGCGGACGATGCCGGCCGCCGGGATGCTCACGGTCGCGTAGAAATTCCCGCCTCCGAAACGCGGCACGGGCGCGATCCAGCTCAGCGGCAGCGGCGCGCCGGGGACGCGCTCCGCGATCGCCAGCGTGAATCCGCTGGGAACCAGGGCGCCGGCGGCGATGAGCGGATTGGCCGCAGCGTCGTCGAATTTCCCGTCCTTGTTCAGATCCAGCGTGACGTTCATCGGGTCGGCGCTGGCCGCGATCACGTCGAGCACGCTCGCCGGCGGAGGCGGCGGCGTTCCGGGCGGCGGCGGCGGGACCGGCGTGACGCCCGGAATGCTGCGCCCGCCGGGGTTCTCCGGCGTCAGGATGCCGGTGCTGCGAATGTCGTCGACGCGGCCGTTGGCCATGACCCAGCGAGTGGCGTCAATGCGTAATATTTCCCCCGGCGCCGGCGGCTGGGAGGCGGCGTTGGGCAGCGTCGCCAGGATTGCGCCGGCGGCGACGAGCAGACGGTTGGATCTCATGCGGTTCCTTTCGACGATCGACGTGACGGCGGCGAGGCGGCGAAGCGCCGGAGCGCAGCCGGAATCGCGTTGCGACCGCATGCTACCGCGCGACTACGCGAGTCAACAGGCTCACCGTCGGCGGGAAGGGGGTCCTCACGACACTCGCGGCCGCGACCGACGCGGCCCCGAATATCAAGACACACACCGTCTGGAATGTGATAGTGCGGTCGAAGCCGAATTCTGGCGTAACCGACTGGAAGGAGTTCGCGCCGCGGTGCCGCGCCAGCACCGGTGGTGAAATGTGCGTGCGCCCCCTCTGTATCCTTGCCCCCCGGGGCCAGCCGACACCTCGCATCGGCTGCCTTGCGGAAAGCCCCTACTTCTGCCCCTGTTGCGGCGGCCGCGGCATCGGGCCGATCTCGATCGGGCCGAAGCGGTCCTCATGCTGTTTCACGGTTTCCTGAAGCGCCATGAGCAGGCGCTTGGCGTTCTGCGGCAGCAGCATGACCCTGTTCGAGAGTCGCACGATCGGTTCGGCGACGTTCGGCAGCGGCGAATTGGCGCCGAGGTAGACCACGATCTCGTCGGGCGACCCGGTGATCGCGAAAAAATTCGCGTAGGACGTGTCCATTTGCGAGATATCAAGGCGGATTTGCTGCTGGCGCTGCTGCTGGCCGCCCTGCGGCTGCCGCGGCTGCGAGTCGTCTTCGCCGAAGATCATCTACTGCCTCCGTAGGTTTGTGGAACTCGGAGTCTACGCGGTCAGTGCCGCAATAGGCAAGCGGCCGCGCGGCGCAGCGGCGCGGGCGCCGTAGTCTGGCCAGCGTTTTTGGCAGGCGCCGCCTGCCGGTCCGTTTTTCCGAACCCGCCGCGCCAAGCGGCGGGGTGACGTCCGCGGCCTGCGGGGCGCCAGTCGCTAACGATCGTCAACCCGCCGCTTGGCGCGGCGGGTTCGGAAAGACGCCGCGAATCGCAACCTCTATGGGGACGCGCCCACCGGGCAGAGTCCGGTCCCCACGCTGGCCGCCGCACCTCGGGCGGATATAATGATCGCTCTCCGTTCCGGGGGACGCCGTGAGGGCGTAGCTCAGCAGGTAGAGCAACGGCCTTTTAAGCCGTGGGTCCTGGGTTCGAGTCCCAGCGCCCTCATTCTTGATCCGTTCGCTTGGTCGCGACTTGGTTCCGCAAGCGAACGCGCATCACAAGCGCGTCTGGGCGACGCGCAGGGCGCGCATCAGTCGGAAGTGCATGCTCTGATGCCCTTCCATGCGCTCCAGCACGTCGCCCAGGAAGCGCACCGCTGAGACCAGGTGCGGCCCCTTATTCAGCATCACGCACTGCGTCCGGGCGCCCAGCACCACGTCGCTGACCTCGGCCCGCGACGGCATGCCCTTCTTCGCCAGCGTTTCGAGCACTTGCGTCGCCCACACGACCGGCAGGTGCGCCGCGGCGCACAGCGAGGCGATCTCCTCCTGAAGCTCCGCCATGCGCTCGAACCCGACCTCCACGCCCAGGTCGCCTCGCGCGATCATGACGCCCACGCGATTGCGCCGCAGGGCGCTCAGCACGATGGCCGGCAGATTGGTAAAGGCCGTGGCGGTTTCGATTTTCAGGATGACGCCCAGATTCAGGCGGCGCGTGTCCAGTTCGTGATACAGCGCCCGCACGTCGCTGGCGTCGCGCACAAACGAAAGCCCCAGCGCCTGAATCTGCTCCTGCCGCTCCGCGATGAAATCCAGCGCGCCCAGGTCCGCCGCCGTCAGCGACGGCACGTCCAGGCGCGTGTCGGGCAGGTTGATTCCCTTTTCACCGGCGAGCCGCGAAGGATTCGAGCGCGTCCAGGTGATCCGCAGGCGCAGCCGATCCGGAAGGGTCTCCTCGATCACGGCCGCGATCTTGCCGTCATCCAGAAACACGCGTTCTCCCGGTCGGGCGCAGCGCAGCACCTCCGTCGCGCTGCATCCGATCTGCGCGGGCGCGATCACCTCGCCGCCGACGCCGCGCCGGGCCGGATGCCCGAGCAGGTCGCCGCGCGTCAGGCAGAGCATGTCGCCGGCGCGCAGTTCGATCTCCCGCGGCGAAGAGGGCGTGTGTCCGACGCGCCCGCCGACCGGCAGGTCCTGTTCGCCGCGGCGCAGCGTGAGCGGAATGCCGCTGACCATGAACGCTCCGCGGGCGGCGTCCGCCCAGGCCCCGCCGGGGGCGACGGACACCACGACGATCCAGCGCTTGCGGCCCTGATGGTCGCGAAAGTGAATTTCGTCGCCGACGCGCAACTGCTCGACGAACGCCGTGTTCACCGGAAGCACCGCGTGCGCCGGGCCCGCCGGCGGCGAGCCGGCGCTGATCCAGACGCGGGCGGGCGCGGTGACTTCGCCCAGCCCGTCCCGAAACGCATGCCAGCGCACCACGCCCGGCCCCGGCTCGATCGAGCTGGTCCGCAGCTTCGGCCCGGGAAGATCGCACAGGATCGTGCAGGGCCTTCCAAGCTGCTCCGCCGCCCGCCGCGAGTAATGGGCCATCGCCGCCCAGTGGTCCGGGCCATCATGGGCGCAGTTGATTCGAACCACCTGTGCACCGGCGGCCAGCAGGTCGCGAACCAGGTCATAGCGCTCCGCCGCCTCGGAAGGCATGGTGACCATGATTCGCGGCGTGCGCCGCGGCGGGCAGGGGCCGAGCAGCTCGGTGGTGCGGCGGGCGAGGACGGCCTCGCCTTCGTCATAGCCGATGGCGCGTGCGTCGCGGGCGCCGTCCTCCTGTCCGGCGAGCTGCGCCAGAAGGGTGCAGACGCGCTGCAGCGAGTCGAGCGCGTGCGTCTCAATGCGACCCAGCGAGCTCAAGCCCAGGCGGTGCAGATCGCGCTGCAAATCTCGAATATCGGCGCCGCGAATTCCCACGTAGGCGGCGAAGTTGACGGCGCTGGCGCGCGCGTCCGGATTGGCGTAGTCGGCGGCCGCCAGGACGTCCGCGGCCGCCCGCGCCCGCGCGTACAACGCCCGAAGCTCTCGAAACAGCGGTTGGACGGGTTGACTGGGTCCGGACAGCACACTCGGATCCATCGGTTCCGCGCTTTGCAACTCAGGCTCCGCCCGCGGCCAGGTGTGCGATCGCGACGCGGATGACGTCATACGGCAATTCGCCATTGTAGTAATCGAAGACCGGTTTGGGCCGCGGCGAATCCAGCCCGAGCTTGATGCCGGCGTCGCGCACCTTTTCGTACTGCGCCGCGCTGATCCAGCGCTCGATGTCGCGCGGGCGGCGCTCGGCGATGAACTCGCACAGGTATTCGGTGACAGTGCTCGCGGCCCGCTGGACTTGCTCCGCGACTTCGTCGAGGCCGGCGCCTTTCTCGAACAACTGAAACGCGCGCTGCCGGGCTGCGCTTCGCCGCGCCCGGCGCTCGTCGGCGGCGGGAGCGGCGGGCACGTCTGTCGCGGCGGCGCGCGCGGCGCAATAGGCCGCGATCCGCCGCGTGAACGCCGGACCGAGATCATTGCGTTTTCGCTCGCCGACGCCGTAGATGCCGTTCATGCGCTCCGGCGCCGTCGGCTTGTGCCGCGCCAGATCGCGCAGCGTCGCGTCGCTGAAGATGACGAAAGGCGGCACGCCGCGCTCTTCCGCGATCTCGCGCCGCAGGATGCGCAAGTCCTCGAACAGGTCGCGATCGACTCCGTCCCAGGATTCGACATCCGTCTTCGTCCGCGCCACGCTGCCGCGCTTCGGCGCAACCAGTCCGACGCTGCGCTGCCCGCGCATCACCTCCCACGACGCGGCGTTCAGCGTCAGGATCGGGTACTCGTCGCCCGTGCGGGAAAGCACACCCTGGTCGAGAAGCTGGTAAATCTTCGACGCGATCGACTTCTTCGACTCGCCCTTGAGCAACCCGAACGTGCTGAGCTTGTCGTGCCCCAGCTCGCGGATGCGGGCCGTGCCCGCCCCGAGCAGCACGTCCGCCACGTGCCCGACGCCGAAGCGCTCCTTCACCCGCGCCACGCACGACAGGATCTTCTGGGCCGCAACAGTGGCGTCCTCGACCCCCTCGACCTCGTTCAGGCACACGTCGCACGCCCCGCAATTGGCCTTGCCCAGCGCCTGCCCGAAATACTGCGACAACGCCGCATGCCGGCAGCGCGGCGTGGCCGCAAACCGCCGCATCTGCGCCAGCAGCTCGAGCATGGCCGCGTGCACCTCGGGCGTGACTTTCTCTTCCGCGAGATTGCGCTCCATCAGGCTTTCCCAGCGGAGCGCGTCCGCCGCCGAGTAGAGCAGCACGCACTCGGCCTCCAGCCCGTCGCGCCCCGCCCGCCCGGTTTCCTGCTGGTAATGCTCGACCGACTTGGGCATCGCGGCGTGGACCACGCAGCGCACATCGCTGCGGTCGATGCCCATGCCGAACGCCACCGTCGCCACAATCACGTCAATCTTCTCTTCCGAAAAAGCGTCCTGCGTGCGGCGCCGCTCAGCCGCTTCCATTCCGGCGTGGTAGTGTTCAGCCTTGATGTGGCTGGCGCGAAGATGTTCGGCCAGGGCCTCCGTGTCGCGGCGGCTCAGGCAGTAGACAATGGCGGCCTGCCCCGCGTGCCGCCGCAGCACGTCGACCGTCTGCGAATACACATCGACCAGCGGCGCCACGCGATAGACCAGGTTGGCCCGGTCGAACGTGCCCACCAGCACGGCCGGATCGCGCAGCCGGAGCTGCGCGGCGATGTCGCTGCGCACGCGCGGCGTGGCGGTGGCGGTAAACGCGTGCAGGCTGGCGCCGGGAAAATGCGTGCGCAGTTCAGCCAGCCGGCGATACTCCGGGCGGAAATCATGCCCCCAGTGGCTGATGCAGTGCGCCTCGTCGATTGCAAACGACTGCACGGACGCTTGCTGCAGCGTGCGGATCATCGAGTCGGTCAGCAGCCGCTCGGGCGCCGCGAAGATCAGCCGCGCCTGCCCGGTCAGGATGCTCCGCTGGGCGGCGAGGCGCTCGTCGGACGTCATGCCGCTGTTCAACGCCGCCGCCGGATAGCCGCACTCGCGCAGTCCGTCGACCTGGTCCTTCATCAGCGCGATCAGCGGCGATACGACGACGTCGGTCCGGTTCGCCAGCACCGGCGGAACCTGGTAGCAGAGCGATTTGCCTCCGCCGGTCGGCAGCACGACCAGCGAATCGCGCCGCTCGACGCCGGCTGTGATCGCCTCGCGCTGCAGCGGGCGAAGCGATTCGTATCCCCAGTAGCGGCGGACGACGTCGAGCATGGGGGCATCTTACACGGGGCGCAGGGCACAGGGCGCAGGGCGCAGAGCCGGCAGGCGCGGGGCGCCTGTCTGTCGGAACCCGCCGCGCCAAGCGGCGGGTTGACGTCCCGGGCTGTGCGGCGCTGTTTGCCTGCGATCGCCAACCCGCCGCTTGGCGCGGTGGGTTCGGAAAAACGCCCCAGCCGGCGCCGGCCAATAACGCCGGCCGGCGGCCTGTTTCAACGGCCTGCTAGCCCAGCGCCTCGACCACATCCTCGCTCGGCGCAAATCCACGCCGCAGCGTGCTCTCGCAGATTGTCCGCGGCTCGCAGAACTGCACCAGGTAATCCGGCCCGCCCGCCCGCGCGCCGAGGCCGCTGGCGCCAAACCCGCCGAAGGGCTGCAGGTCGACCCGCGATCCCGTGATGCGGCGATTGATGTAAAACGTCCCGCAGCGGCACTCGGCCCGCGCCTGTTCGATGTTCGCCGGACTGCGCGAGTAGATTCCCCCGCACAGGGCGTAGGGCGTCGCGTTGAACAGCTCGATGGCGTGCTCGATGTGCGTCGCCTTCATCACCGCCAGCACCGGGCCGAAGATCTCCTCCTGCGCCAGCCGCGAGCCGGCCGGCACATCGTCGAAAATCGCCGGACCGACGTAGAACCCGCCGGTGGCGCTGGCCAGCGCGGACGCATCCGTCTCCAGCACGCAGGTCGCCTCCTGTCGCCCGCGCGAAATCGCCTCGCGAATCGTGCGCTGCGCCGCCGCGTCGATCACCGGCGGCACAAACGTGCCCGGCTCATCCGCCGGGCCGACCGACAGCCCGCGCACCGACTCCACCAGCCGATCCATGAACCGGCCATGAACGCCCTCCAGCACGATCACGCGCGACGCCGCCGTGCACTTCTGCCCCGCATGGCTGAACGCGCTGGCGATCACGCCCTTGATGGCCTCGTCCAGGTCCGCATCCGCATCGATGATGATCGCGTTCTTGCCGCCCAGGTCGAGAATCACCTTCTTGAACCCGCCGCTCGTGGTCGGCGACTCGGCCGCCGCCCGGTAAACCCGCGTGCCCACGTCGCGCGAGCCGGTCAGCGCCACCAGGTCGATCCCCGGATGGCGCACGAGGTAGTCGCCGACCGTTGCGCCCTCCGCGGGCAGGTAACTCAGCACGCCCGCCGGCAACCCCGCGTCGCGGAACATCTCGTACAGCCGAAAGGCCGTCGCCCCGGCCGCCCGGGCCGGCTTCATCACCACCGTGTTGCCCGTCACGATCGCCGCCGCCGTCATTCCAGACAGCAGCGCCAGCGGAAAATCCCAAGGCGAAAGCACCAGCGCCACCCCGCGCGGCGTGTAGACATACAAATTCGTCTCGCCGGCGATGTCGCGGCGGCGGACGTTGCCCGCCATGCGGCGCATGTCCTTCGCGTAGTAATTGCAGAAATCGACCGCCTCGGACACGTCCGCGTCGGCCTCGCGCCACGGTTTGCCGCACTCCAGCGTCATCAGCGCCGCCAGTTCAAACCGACGGCGGTTCATCTCGCCTGCCACGCGCTCGAGCAGCTCGGCCCGCGCCATCGCCGGCGTCTCGCGCCAGTCTTCGCACGCGGCCCGCGCCGCGGCCACCGCCCGATCCGCCGCGGCCCGATCCGCCAGCGCGATCCGCGCGACGATTTCCGCCGGCCGGGATGGATTCAGCGAATCGAACCACTGCCCCGTCTGCGTCGGCTCGCCGCCGATCATCAGTGGAAAGCTGCGCGCCGGCTCGGCCCGCAGTCTCTGCAGCGCCGTGCTCATTTGCCGACGAGCCGATTCCTGTGAAAAATCACTGCAGGCCACATTGTCGAACGGATCCACGACCGGCTCCTCGAATTCAAAGCGAACAATGAATGGCTCCTGCAGCGCTTCAGCGGCGGCCCCGGACTGCTCCGGATCGCGCAGCAGCTCGCCCACCGCGGCCCCCTCCGAAAAAGAGTGCCGCAGGAACGACTCGTTCGACGTGTTCTCCAGCAGCCGCCGGATGAAATAGGCCATGCCCGGCAGGATTTCACCGTACGGCGTGTAGATGCGGCAGCGCTGCCCCATCTGCACCAGCGCCCGCTTGATCGGGTCGCCCATGCCGTAAAGCATTTGCAGCTCGAAGCGCGCCCCCGGCACGTCCAGCAGCCGTCGCAGCGCCATCGCGTGCGACAGGCTGCGCACGTTGTGGCTGGCGAAGGCCGTGGAGACGACGTTGTGATTTTCCAGCAGCATCCGCGAGACGCGCTCGTAGCACGCGTCCGACATCCACTTCTGCTCCCACACCGGCAGCGGCCAGTGCGCCTGCTGCGACCAGACCAGTTCCGAATCCCAGTACGCCCCCTTCACCAGTCGGATCCACAGCGGCGTCCCGCGGCGGCGGGCGAACTCAATCATCTGCGCCACGTCACGGTCGGCGTCTTTCAGGTAGGCCTGCAGGACGATCCCAAAGTGCGGGTAGTCGCGGAACTCCGCCTCCATCACGAGTTCGCGGAACATCTCCAGCGTCAGGTCCTTGATCGCGTGATGCTCCATGTCCACGTGAAGATGCGAGCCGCGATGCATCGCCTTGCGCAGCAGCGGGCGGAGGAGCTCCTTGGCGCGCGCCTTGGCCGCTTGCGGCGCGATCGGATCGAACCCGGGGTGAATCGACGTGAGCTTGACCGAGACGTTCACGCGCGGCAGGGGCGCCCCGTCCGCCTCGTCCACCTGCCGCACGAGCGGCCAGTTGCCCGCGAAATCGGGCAGGGCGTCCAGCACTTCCATGTAGACCGCGTGGTAATGCTCCGCCTCTTTCCGCGACAGCGCCGCCTCGCCCAGCACGTCCAGCGTGAACGTCAGGCGTTGCTCCCGCAGACGAGTGATCGCCGCCACCGCCTCGCGCATGTTCGAGCCGGCGATGAAACTGCGCGCCATGCCCAGCGCGGCCGTGCGGGCGATCCGCGCGGTCAACCCGGCTCGCAGGCAGCGGTCGCAGTGGAAGTTCATCCAGCGCGAAACGAAATCAACCAGCTTCTGTCCCGGCTCGCCGGAAAGCTCGCGCAGCGCCGCCTCGCGCTCGGTCGCAGCGTTGATCGCATGTGCCGCTCCGCCGATTCCTGATCGACGCCTCCCCGTCCGCCCATTCCCATTCGCGATTCGACATTCGCCATTCGCCCTTCGCCCGCCATGCCAGCGGCACGGCTCCGACGGCGGCGACTTGGCCGCGATGCGCGGATGGACCAGGTACTCGCGCAGGTGCCGGGCGATTTCCGCGTCGCTGCCGAGCGTCGGCAGCGCGTCGATGAACCGGAACGCCTGCACCTTCAGCCACTCGCTCTGCATGAAGAAGCGCAGCAGCCGCTCCTGCCACCAGAGCGACTGAAAGACGTTCGGCCGCGCCCCCTCCACGCGGTCAAATACCTCGCGTCCGATCGTCTGAGTAAGCGTCTCCGCCTCGCGGCGAAACGTCTGGGGCGTCATTCACCACCTGTAAAGCCGGGCCGCCATTCTAATTCGAAGCGCCCGGGTTTTGTCAGGCTCGGCGGGCATATCTGTCGGAACCCGCCGCGCCAAGCGGCGGGGTGACGTCCGGGCGCGTTCGTGGCGGCGCGTCGTAGATTGACGCCGATCGCCGTGCGCACAACCCGCCGCTTGGCGCGGCGGGTTCGGACAAGCCAGCGGGCTTGCCCGGATTTTTGGGCACAGCGCCCACTACCAAAGATCGCCGGGCTTTTGCCGTCGGCGGGCGGTCGCGGTAGACTCTGCCGCCCGTATGCGCCTGACTGCCTGCACCTGCGTACAAATGCGTGCGGACCTGAAGCAGGCGCGCCGGCCCATGCGTCGCGGGCAGCGACGCGGCGCCGCCGCGACGTGCGGCGGCTCGGCCGGCCCCGGTTCCGAACAAAGGTGAATCATGAGACGACTGAGCACGGTGTTCATCCTGGCGATTTCCGCAGCCACGGCATTTGCGGACGACAAGCCCGCGACGGCGCCCGCGGTCGCGGCCGGAGAGGCGAAGGGAGACGGCATGCATCCGCGGCTGAAGATGGAGACGTCGCTGGGCGACATCATTCTGGAACTGGACGCCGTCAAGGCGCCGATCACCGCGGACAACTTCATTCAGTACGCCGAGGCCGGCCACTACAACGGCCTCATTTTCCACCGCATCATGCCGACCTTCATGATCCAGGGCGGCGGCTACACGGCCGAGGTCAAGGAGCGCAAAGAGGGGCTGCGTCCGGGCATCAAGAATGAATGGACGAACGGGCTGAAAAACGTCCGTGGGTCGATCGCGATGGCCCGCCTCGGCGGTCAGCCGAATTCGGGCACGGCCCAGTTCTTCATCAACGTGGTGGACAACGCCATGCTCGACACGCCGCGCGACGGCGCCGGTTACGCCGTCTTCGGCAAGGTGGTCGAGGGGATGGACGTGGTGGACAAGATCAAGGATGTGAAGACGACGGCGCACGCCGCGTTGCCCGGGATGGGCGCGGTGGTGCCGGTGGAGCCGGTGATCATCAAGGGTGTCAAGCTGGCCGGGGCGTACGAGAAGGACAAGGTCAAGGCGCTGATGGCCGAGGCTGAAAAGGCCGCCCGCAAGGAGGTGGATGCTTACATCGCCAAGGCCGAGGCGGAGACGGGCAAGAAGTTTGAAAAGGCGCCGTCCGGGCTGATGTGGATCGTGATGAACGAAGGCGCCGGGGACAAGAAACCGACGCCCACGTCGACCGTCGAAGTGCACTACACGGGTTGGTTGATCGACGGGACGCAGATCGACACGTCGGTCGGCAAGGAGCCGGCCACGTTTCTGCTCACCAGCGTGATTCGCGGCTGGACCGACGGCGTTTCGATGATGAAGATCGGCGAGAAGCGCAAGTTTGTCATTCCGCCGGACCTGGCCTGGGCCGGCCGCGGCTTTCCGCCAAAGGTTCCGCCGGACGCCTGGGTCGCGTTTGATATTGAGCTGCTGGGGATCAAGTAGTCTTCTGACGCGGGCGGCGGAGTGACCGGGTCCAGGGCCGGCTGCGCCGCGCCGCGCGTGTCAGCGCGTGAGATCGCAGCACTTCCCTCGATCGACGAAATTGCCGACGGAGGCTCTGACGTGGCGACACAGTCGAATGCAGCAGCGGCGCAGATGAGCGCGGCTCCGCGCGAAGGCGAGCTCTTCGGGCATCCGAAGGGGCTCTATATCCTGTTCTTCAGCGAGCTGTGGGAGCGATTCAGCTTCTACAGCATGCGGGGCATTCTCGTCCTCTACATGGGCGCCATGATGACCGTTGCCGGCGCGCGGGCCGACAAGATCTATGGCGCCTACCTCGGATTTGTGTACGCCTCGACCTTTATCGGAGGTATGTTGGCGGACCGCATGCTGGGGCAGCGTCGCGCGATTTACATCGGCGGCACGCTCATGGCCATCGCTCAGTTCACGCTGGCCGCACACGCCATGCTGCTAAAAGGCGGACAGGCTGTTGAATCTTTGAACTGGATGTTTTTCCTGGGGCTGGGGCTGCTGTCCGCGGGCAACGGTTTCTTCAAACCGAACATCTCCACCATCGTCGGCACGCTCTACCAGCAAGGGGACTCGCGACGCGACGTGGCCTTCACGATTTTCTACATGGGAATTAACATCGGCGCGTTCCTGGCGAGCTTTTCCGCCGGCATCGCGCAGAAGTGGGGCTGGCACCTGGGTTTCCTGCTGGCCGGCTCGGGGATGGTGCTGGGCCAGTTGATCTTCACCTTCGGCCTGGGAACGATCAAAGGAAAAGGCCTCCCCCCGGTCGGCAAGGACGGTGGTTCCGGCGGCGGGAGTGCGACGAGTTGGCTGGCGCTCGCCGTTGGCGTGGCTGCGTTTATCCCGCTCGCCGGCTGGATGATCTCGAACCCGGAATGGGTGCAGAATCTGGCGCTCATTATTGCGGGTCCGATTGTGCTCTACCTGCTGTGGGAGGCGACCCGCGGCACGCGCGAAGAGGCCGGCCGGATGATAGTGATTCTCGTGCTTTGCTCGTTTTCGATGATGTTCTGGGGTTTCTTCGAGCTGGCCGGCAGCACCATCACGCGCTTCACCGAGGAAACCGTTGATCGCAACCTCTTCGGCACCGAGGTCCCGGCCGCCTTCCTCGCCAATTTCGTGAACCCGCTGCTGATCATCGTGCTGAGCATCCCGGTCGCGATGTTCTGGGTCTGGCTCGATAAGCGCCGCTGGGAGCCGGCCTCGCCTTTCAAATTCGTGATGGGTTTGGCGCAGCTTGGCCTGGGCTTCCTCATGCTCTACTTCGGCGCCATGCAGGCCGGCGCCACCGGCAAGGCGCCGATGTTCTGGCTCATCCTGGCCTTCTTTTTCCACACCACGGGCGAATTGTGCCTTTCGCCGGTCGGGCTTTCGACCATTACGAAGCTCTCGCCGGCGCGGCTGGTGGGCATGTTCATGGGCGTGTGGTTCCTCTCGTCGGCTTTGGGCAACGTGCTGGCGCCGCGCGTGATTCACGTGCAGCCCGGCGCGGGCTTCGGCGAAGTCTTCAAGCTGATCGTCATCATCACCATGGCCGGCGCCGCGGTGCTGCTCATCCTGGCGTATCCTTTGAAGAAGATGATGCACGGCGTGAAGTAGACGCCCGGCGCGCCGTACGGACGACGAACAGGTCTCGGTGAACGCTCTGAAGAACGCGAAGCGCAAGCCAGCGCCCGGGCATGAATGTCCCCCGGCGCAGGCGATCGCTCGCTCGCGCTTCGCGTTCTGACACACATGCACACAGGAGCCTCCCGTGAGCCGGATTGTTCTGTCTGGTTGCCTCGCGGTGCTTTTTGGATCAGCGTCGTTCTCAGATGAGCCGGCGGCGCGCCCGGCGGGAAAAGCCGATCAACGGTCAGCGCAGCCACCCGCCGCGCCGCCATCCACCGAAGAGCCCGAACGCAAACTCTACGTCGTCGCCACGGCGCATCTCGACACGCAATGGCTCTGGACCATTCAGGACACGATCGAGAAATTCATCCCGAACACGCTTCGCCACAACTTCGCGCGCTTCGAGAAATACCCGAACTACATCTTCAATTTCGAAGGCGCGTTCCGCTATATGCTCGCCAAGGAGTATTACCCGGAGGACTACGAGCGCCTGAAGGGCTACATCGCCGCCGGACGCTGGCGCGTGGCCGGCTCAAGTGTTGACGCGGGCGATGTGAACGTCGTGTCGCCCGAGTCGCTCATCCGCCACGTGCTCTACGGCAACGGCTTCTTCAAGCGCGAGTTCAACAAGACGAGCTGCGACATCTTTCTGCCGGACTGTTTCGGTTTCGGCTACGCGTTGCCGACGATTGCGGCGCACTGCGGGCTGATCGGCTTCTCGACGCAGAAGCTGACCTGGGGCTCGGCGTACGGCATCCCGTTCGACGTGGGTATGTGGGAAGGCGTTGACGGCTCGCGCGTCATCGCCGCGGTCAACCCCGGCGCGTACGTCACCGAACTCAAAGGCGACCTCGCGCATGACAAGGCGGAACTCGAGAAGATCGTCAAGCTCGGGGACCAGTCGGGCGTCTACGTCGGCTACAAGTACTTCGGCGTCGGCGACCAGGGCGGCGCGCCGGACGAGGAATCCGTGCATTGGCTAGAAAAGAGCCTGGCCAGCACCGGGCCGGTGCGCGTCGTACACGGCGGGGCGGATCAGCTCTATCACGATCTGACCGCCGAGCAGAAGGCGAAGCTGCCGGTGTACAAGGGCGAATTGCTGATGCGCCTGCACGGCACCGGCTGCTACTGCTCGCAGGCGATCATGAAACGCTGGAACCGCAAGAACGAGCTATTGGCCGACGCCGCCGAGCGGGCCGCGACGATGGCGCACTGCCTGGGCACGGCGAGCTATCCGACCGAGACGATCCGCGATAACTGGGTGCGGTTTCTCTGGCATCATCACCACGACGACGTGACCGGGACGAGCATCCCGCAGGCGTACACGTTCTCATGGAATGACGAGCTGATCTCGCTGAACCAGTTCGCAAGCGTGCTGACGGACAGCGTCGGCGCGATCGCTCGGACACTCGACACGCGCGGTGAAGGCGTGCCGCTGATCGTTTTCAATCCGCTGGGAATCGAGCGCGAGGAGCTGGTCGAAGCGCACGTCGCCTTTGCCGCCGGCCGGCCGGGGCAGGCGGTCGTGTACGGCCCGGACGGACAGCCGCTGCCGACGCAACTTGGTTACGAGGAAGACGGCCGCTCGCAGGTGCTGTTCATCGCGAAACTGGCCCCCGTCAGTCTGACCGTCTTCGACCTGCGGCCCTCGCAGGAGCCGCCGCTGATGCTCCCCACGGAGGCGGCCGCCACCGAACGCACGCTCCGGAACCGCCGCTATCGGGTGGAACTCAACGAGAACGGCGACGTGGCGTCGATCGTGGACCAGGCGCTGGATCGCGAGCTCCTCAGCGCCCCGATCCGCATGCCGATTTTCAACAACACACCGGAATACTGGAACGAGTGGGAGATTCGCTACGAGGACATTTCGGCTGAGCCGCGCGAGCATGTCGCCGGGCCGGCGCGGATTCGCGTCATTGAGAACGGCCCGATCCGCGGCATGATCGAGGTCTCGCGCGAGTGCGGCGGCTCGACCTACACGCAGTACATCAGCCTCGCCGCGGGCGCCGCCGGGCATCGCGTTGAAGTGCGAAACGTCGTCGATTGGCACACGCCCTCCTCGCTGCTGAAGGTGGCGTTCCCGCTCTCTGCGAAGAACGCCAAAGCGACCTACGACCTCGGCCTGGGCACGATCGAGCGCGGCGTGAACGAAAAGAAGCTCTACGAGGTTCCCGCGCAGCAATGGGCCAATCTCGACGACGCCTCCGGCGATTTCGGCGTCGCGATTCTGAACGACTGCAAGTATGGTTGGGACAAGCCTGACGACTCCACGCTTCGGATGACGCTGGTCCACACGCCCAAGCAGGTCCAGAAGGACATGGGCCGGCATGAGTTCACGTGGGCGATCTTTGGCCACGCCGGAAGCTGGCGCGAAGGGGTTGCGCAGCAGGCCGCCCGGCTGAACCAGCCGCCGATCGCCTTCGCGACCGATTCGCACGCCGGCCAGTCGCGCGTGCTCTCGCTGCTTGAGGTCAGCACGCCGCAGGTCGCGATCAGGGCCGTCAAGAAGGCCGAAGAGAGTGACGAGATCGTCGTGCGGCTGGTCGAGGCGCAGGGCAAGCCCGCCGACGGTGTGTCGCTGCGCTTCTGTACGCCGATTGCCGCGGTCCGCGAGATCACCGGCGCCGAGGAGCCGCTGGGCGACGCGGCCGTTCGTGACGGCAAGCTGAGCGTGGCTTTCCGGCCCTACCAGCCGCGCGCGTTCGCGCTGAAGCTCCAGAAACCGGCGGAGAATCGGGAGCGGCCGCGCTGCCGGCCGATCAAGCTGGCGTTCGACAGCGACGTCATCAGCCAGCACGGCGAAATGGACGGCGGCGCGCTGCCGGGCGCAGGGTTTGCGCTGCCCGCGGAAATGCTGCCGCAGCGTCTTCTCAAAGGCGCGTCAGAATTCACGCTCGGCCCCGCCGCTCCCGGCGCCAAGAACGCCGTCGCCTGCCGCGGGCAGACGCTCGACCTCGGCGCGGATGCCGCTGGAACGCTTCATCTCCTCGCTGCCGCTGCAGCCGGCGACATCGACGCAGAATTCGTCATGCCGGGCAGAACAGAAATAAGGCGAATTCCGGGGGCGGGCGGCTTCTTTGGCCAGTGGCACAGCCTGCTCGTGAACGGCGAGGTGACGACCGCGGAGAATGCGGCGCCGCCCTACGTGTCCGACGGCGACCTGGCCTGGATCGGCACGCACCGGCACCTGCCGGATGGCCGCTGCAGTTCCTACGAGTTCGCGTATCTCTATGATGTCGCGCTGCCGATTCCGGCCGGTGCGCCGTCTGTGATGCTCCCGGACGAAGCCGGGCTGTATATCCTCGCCGCGAGCGTTGTCGATGATAGCGCCATGCGAACCGTCGCCGCCAGCGAATTGTATGATCGATTCCGCGCCGTGCACATCACGCCCCGCGGCGGCGTGTACATGGACGCGGTGACCGTGGCGATCCGTTCAACGACCCCGGCGGCCGACATTCGCTATACGCTGGACGGCAGCGAGCCGACGGCAGCGTCGCCGCGCTATGCGGAGCCGCTCTCAATCGCGAAGACGACCAGCCTGCGGGCGGCCGTGCTGCGGCCGGTGGGGGAGCCGTTGGAGGTGGCGCGCGGGGAGTACCGCTTCCCGGCCCCGCGCCAGCCGGACCCCGTCGATGACCTCACGCCCGGTTTGCACTGCCGCTATTTCGAGGTTCAGGCGAGAAGCGTCCGGGATTTCGCGGAGACAGCGCCGGCGTCGGAGCAGGATGTAGTGAATATCGACCTCAGCCCGGCTGCCCGGACGGAGAACTTCGCGCTCGAGTTCGGCGGGTACTTGCGCATCCCGCGCGACGGGGTCTACACGCTGTATCTGAATTCCGATGACGGCAGCCGGTTGTGGATCGGCGATGACCTGCTGGTGGACCACGACGGCCTGCACGGCAACACGACGCGTACGGCGCAAGCGGCCCTGAAGGCCGGTCCGCATCGCATGCGGCTGACCTATTTTCAGCGCGGCGGAGATGCCGCGCTGGGCCTGTCGTGGAGCGGCCCGGAGCTCTCGAAACAGCCGGTGCCGGCGGAGGCGCTGGCCCGATCGGCGGGTCAGTCCAAGTGACCACTTTTTTTGGAGTCCTGACCGCTTTTACGTTGAATCGAGGAAACACCGGCTATAGGCTTAAGAGATCGGCCGCGTTCTGAGTTCCGCGAATCGGGGTTGGCGCGATGAATGCGCAACGAGTCATCTCCGTTGTTCTGGCCGACGATCACGCGATGGTTCGCGACGCGCTGGCGGCGTGGTTCGCGGGTCAGCCCGATATCAAGATCGTGGCGACGGCCGAGACGACCAACGAAGCCGTCGCGGCCGCCGTGATGCACTCGCCCGACGTCGCGCTGCTGGACATCGACATGCCCGGGATCCTGGCGTTTGACGCCGCCCGCGAAATCCGCCGCCGCTCTCCGAACACGCGCATCCTGTTCGTCAGTGGTTTCCTGAGCGATCGTTACATCGAGCAGGCGCTGGCCGCCGGCGCCGGCGGGTACCTGACCAAGGGCGAGTCGCCGGAAAAAATCGCGGAGGCGATTCGCGCGATGGCCGCGGGCGCGGCGAGTTTTTCGGCGGATGTTCAGGAGCGAATCGTGATCGGGCCGGACGGGCCGCACGCCGCCGGCGGCCGCACGCGCGCCGCCACGCTCTCGCCGCGCGAGTTGTCGGTGCTGCGCTACGTGGCGCAGGGGATGCCGAAGAAGGAAATCGCGGTCCTGATGAACATCGGCATGAAGACGGTCGAGAAGCACGTCGAGAACATCATGCGCAAGCTGGACATTCACGACCGGGTCGAGCTGGCGCGCTTCGCCATCCGCGAGGGCATGGCTGAGGCCTGATCGACGTCCGGGGCGCCTGAGCCTGTGCATTTGGGTGGGACGGGCGTCTCGCCCGTCCCCGCGTTACCCATTCCACCCGAAGAAGATCACAGAGTCTCCCGCCCGTCGCGCTGGACGGGCGAGACGCCCGTCCCACCCATCACGCACCCTTCTTGAATGGTCACGCTATCGCGGTGGGCGAATCGCCTCGAAACTCTGCACGGCCGCGCGGGGAGCCAGAAAAACCTCCACTCGCCGATTCGGCCCGCGCTCCTTCCCGACTGGCCGCAGTTCGCCATATCCCATCACGCCCACGCGCGCCGCCGGCACCCCCGCCTTCACCAGCGCGTCCTTGACCGCGATGGCGCGGTGCACGCTCAGGTGCCAGTTGGACGGATGCTTCGCGAGCGACTCGGGTTTCGTGATGGCGCTGTCATCGGTGTGACCGACGACCACGATGTCGAATTCGTCGGCCGGCGCCGCCGCGCAGACTCCCGCCAATTCCGCCAGCAGCGCCAGCGCCTCGGCCTGAACCACGTCGCTTCCCGGATCAAACAGCCGGTCGCTGCCGACGCTCACGCCGCCCCGCGGGCGGTCATACCACAGCCGTCCGGCGTGCCTGCCCGCCAGCGTCTGGAGGGCCTCGTCAGTCGCGGTCGGCAGGGGGGAAGCGCCGATCGCGGGCCGGGCCATCTCGCCGGCGCCGCGCTTTTCGATCAACGCCGCCAACTGGTCGCGGGCCTGGGTCAGCGCGGCAATGCGGTCCTTGTAGGACTGGACTTCGGCGCGGCCGGCTTCCCATTCGCGCGTTCGCGCGTCGATTTGATTCCGGAGGTCCGCCGTGCGGGCGCGCTCCTGGGCGAGGTCGCCTTGGCAGGTGCGCGCCTCGGACTCGGCCTTGGCCGCGCGGAACTCGACGTCCTTCTGAGTCTTGGCGTCACAGCCGAAGAGCCCGAACACCGCCACGCCGACCATCAGATTGCCGAACGAGTCGCGCCTGAATGATCGCATGAAACACCCGTCGAGCCCGCGCGGGCGGGCTGGATAGCTTGAGAAATTTGGGTGGGACGGGCGTCTCGCCCGTCACCGCCGTCGCAAGAACGGGCAAGATGCCCGTTCCACCCCAAGAACAGCGCGCCGGCGGGCCGGAAGCCCGCACTCCCCACGGCAACGGCGCGATCTACGCGCGCCTCGGCCCGGCTGCCTTGCCGACGAAGAAACCCGCCGCCAGCGAAATGCCGACGACTCCGACCGCGGCGCCCAGGAAGATCAGGAAGTTGTTGCTGAGATACTCCGCGTAGTCCGGCAGGAACCCCTGGAGCGCGCCGGCCACGACCGTCGCGCCCATCCCAAGCATGATGAGGGCGCCGACCAGCAGGCCGCCAAGCAACCCTTCCATTGGGTCGCCTGCGGCAACCGCGATGACCACCGGCGCCTCGACGGGCGCGGCCAGCTCGGCCTCGTCCGGCTCCTCGGCCTTGGGAGGCGCCTTGGTCTTCGGGGGCGGCGGGGTCTTCTTCGCGGGGGCGGCCGGGGCCGCGTCGTCCTCGCCCGGGTAGATCTCGTCCAGAAGCTCCGCGCCGAGTGACGTATCATCCGCCTCGCGCGTCAGGTCGAGCAGGCCCGAGCCGCTGCCCGTGCCTTCGAGTGAAACCTGGTCGTCGGCGGTGCGGCCGGTCGTAATGTGCGTCTTGGCCATCGGGTCGTCGACTTCGACCTCATCTTCCTCGAAGACGCCGATGCCGCTGGTCGTGATGACGGTGTCGTCCTTTTTCTTTTCCGGCTCTTCTTCGATCGGTTCCAGTCCGATCAGGCTGGTGCCGCCGCCGCTATCTGCCAGCGACGGGAGCGAATCCTCCAGGCCGCCGCCGAGGTGCGAATCGCTCGCCTCCAGGACAATTTCGCCCGTGTCGCCGGACTTGCCGCCCTTGCCCGAGAGGCGATCGACATCTTCGGCCTTGAAGAACACTTTGCCCGCGTCGCGAAACTCGCGGAGCGTTCCGTCGCGAACCATGCCGCGGACCTGGTCCTGGCTCTTGCCCAGGGCCTGGCACACTTCCTCGAGCGAATAGAACGGTTTAGCCATACGGCTGGCTCCTGACGACGCGCTACGGCTTGTCTTTATTGTCCTTGCGTTCTGTCACGGGACTGTCACCGCCTTCAGGCGTGGCGCCGCGGTCGCCGGCCCTGGCTCGCTGCTGTGCGACCAGTTGCTGCACCTCGCGAAAGTCGGGCGAGGCGCTGTTGAAATCCTGCAAATAACGATCATAGGTCCACGCCCGGGCGGCGGCGAGGCGGAGTTTACGCGACCCCCCCACGTTGTCCAGTTCATAAATCCAGATCGTCCCCTGGTCGACGTCGAGCATGAACAGGCCGAACCGATCGGGCGCGAGCTGCCCCGCGAAGGCGAACACACCGCGGGCGCCGGCCAGGCTCGGATTCTGTGCGAACGCCGCCGGCAGCGGATCGCCGGCCGGCCTCAGCCACAGCCCCGCGGCGATGACGGAAAGGAGAACGACGACCACCCACTGAAACGCGGGCGTCCGCGGGCGTGCGTGGGTCTGTGTTTCGGATGGCGGCTGAGTACTCATTCGCCCTTCGCCCTGTGCCCCGCGTATCAGCATCGTACCGTCCCGCCTGGCCGCGGGCAATGAACGAACACTTCACCGGGGTGTGTTCATTCTTCCGGGCGGGCGGCTTTTCTTTCCGAACCCGCCGCGCCAAGCGGCGGGTTGAGGTGCGCGCGGCGCTCGCTGCTAATCTACGACGCGCCGCCGCGAACGCGCTCGGACGTCACCCCGCCGCTTGGCGCGGCGGGTTCGGACAAGCCGGAGCGGGCTTGCCCGGATGTCTGGGCACACTTCTTCGCCGAGTACTCCGACCAGCCGGGGCGGAATATGATCCCGGGATGGCCGGACCAGGAGTCGCGATGCGTGTCTACCGACTGAACCGCTTTGGGCTCGAACACCTGCAGATCGAGGAGGCGTCCGCGCCGCGGCCGGGCCGGGGCGAGGTGCTCGTTCAGGTGCAGGCGCTCAGCCTCAACTTCCGCGATTTGATGGTCGTGAATGGGCTGTACAACCCCAGGCTGGCGCTGCCGGCCACGCCGGTCAGCGACGGCGCCGGACTCGTCGCCGCGGTCGGGGAGGGCGTGACCCGCTGGAAGGTCGGCGATCGCGTCGTTTCGCATTTCGTCGCGAGCTGGATCGACGGCGTGTTCTCCGCCGATTACCCGAAAAGCAGTCTCGGCACGCCTGGGCCGGGACTGGCGGCCGAATATGCGGCGCTGCCGGCCGAGGCGCTCGTCGCGATTCCGACCGGGCTCGACTTCGGACAGGCCGCGACCCTGCCGATCGCCGCCCTGACCGCCTGGAGCGTACTCGTCAGCGAGGGCCGGCTCGATCCGCGCAAGCCGGCGGCCAATGCAGGCAAGACCGTGTTGACGCTCGGAACGGGCGGCGTCTCGATCTTTGCTCTGCAACTCGCCAAGGCCCTGGGCGCGCGGGTCGTCATCACCAGCAGCCGCGACGAGAAGCTCAGGCGCGCCGCCGCCATGGGAGCCGACCTCTGCGTCAACTACCGTACGACGCCTGACTGGGACAAAACGGTGGTCGAGTTCACTCGCGGCGGGGCGGACATCACGGTTGAGACCGGCGGCGCCGGCACGCTGGATGCGTCGATGCGCGCGACGCGCGCCGGCGGACTGGTGGGCGTGCTGGGCGCGTTGACCGGGCTGAAGGCGGAAGTCTCAACCGCCCTGATCCTGATGAAGCGCCTGCACCTGGCGGGCATCTACGTCGATTGCCGCCGGGCGTTCGAGGAAATGAACGCTTTCATCCAGAGCGTGAAGCTGCTTCCGGTGATTGACCGCACGTACAGCTTCGCGGAGTTGCCGGCGGCGCTGGGGGCGATGCAGCGTGGCGAGCATTTCGGAAAACTGGTCGTCAACGTCGTCGGCTAGTGTCGTTGGTCACGCTGTTCGCTTCAGTGGGTGGGACGGGCGTCTCGCCCGTCGCGCGGGACGGGCGAGACGCCCATCCCACCCACGAAGAGCCGACAGAACCCGCCACGGAAGTGGCGGGTAGACTCGCCCCGCACTCCCGTGCGGGGTTCTGATCGGTCGTGTCACGAAGAGGTTCATACGCATGGCCGGACTGCATTTTCATATTCTGGATGTCTTCGCCGAACGCCGCTTCAGTGGGAATCAGCTTGCCGTTTTCCGCCGCGCCGGCGGACTCTCGAGCGAGCAGATGCAGTCCCTCGCGCGGGAGATGCACTTTTCCGAATCGACCTTCATCCTGTCGGACGAACCGCAGGGCGGGGGCTTCGACGTGCGCATCTTCACGCCGGGCGCGGAAGTGCCTTTCGCGGGCCACCCGACGCTTGGGACGGCCTACGTCATTCGCCAGGCGCTGTTGGGCGGCGCCGCGGCAAGCGTCACGCTGAACCTCAAGGTCGGCGCGATTCCGGTCACGTTCGACGACGCCGGCGCGCCAGGCGGCATCGCCTGGATGCGACAGCAGCCGCCGGAATTCGGCGAGCCGTTTGACGCCGCGCGGATCGCAGAAGTACTCGGCGTCGATCAGGACGACATTGATGTCTCCTACCCCATCCAGGCGGTGTCGACCGGATTGCCGCACGTCATCGTCCCCATGTGCAACCTCGCTTCGCTTCGCAAAATTCGGATTCACGCGGCCGGCTATGAGGGCCTTTGTCAGACGCCCGCCGGACGCTCGATCCTGGCATTCTGCCCCGAGGGCTACGACGAGCGGCACCAGGTCAGCGTGCGCGTCTTCTGCGAATACTTCGGCGTTCCCGAGGACCCGGCCACCGGCAGCGGCAACGGGTGTCTGGCCGCCTACCTGCTGCGGTACCGCGTGCTCGGCGGCGACGCGCTCGACATCCGCGCCGCGCAGGGATACGAGATCCGCCGACCGTCGCTGCTGTACCTGCGCGCGTCACATCGCGGCGAGGCGATCGATGTGAGCGTCGGCGGCGGCGTCATTCCGGTGGCGGAGGGGGACTTCGCCGAATGACCCCGCCGCTGCGGCCTTCGCTGGGGCGCTGTCGGGTGTGTGAGAGTTTCTTGGGCGGAGCGGCGATCGGAGCCCCCAGCGCAAGCGCGTGGGTTTTCTCAGGATTGGGCGACAAGCGTTCAAACACCCGCGCGCTCGCGCTTGGGGCTCGGTTTCCGATGGGCCTCTTCCAAAACGGTCACGCACCCGGCGCTGACGGGGCGTGCATTTCGCAATCCGGACGGCTTTGGGCCGTTGTATCATCAGGGGACGTGACGGAGTCATGTCCTGCGGAGCAGTGGCCATGAGCGATTCGCCGTTCTTCACGTCGCGACGCGAGTTCCTGGTGGGCGGTCTCACGTTTCTGTCGGCGTCGGCGACCTTGCCGCTGTTTCTGGGAAACACGGCCCGCGTCCTCGCGGGTCCGGAAACCCAGCGTGCGAAGAAGAGAGCGGATGAGCGGATTCTGGTCGTCGTCCAACTCGCCGGCGGCAATGACGGTCTGAATACCGTCGTGCCCTACAGCATGGACCCGTACTATCAGGCGCGGCGCACGCTGGCGATCCCCAAAAAGGACGTCCTGCAGCTCGAAAAGGGCGTCGGCCTGCACCCGGCCGCAACCGGTCTCAAGCAGCTTTTTGACGACGGAAGAATGGCGATCATCCAGGGCGTCGGCTACCCCAACCCCAACCGCAGCCATTTCACCAGCATGGATATCTGGCATACGGCCGACCCGCTGCAACGCAAGCAGAGCGGCTGGCTGGGGCGGTATTTCGACTCGTGCTGCAAGGGCAGCGACCCGGCCCCTGAGCCGATCGACGCCATCGCGCTGATGCAGGAATCGCCCCTGGCCCTGCAAGGCGAGAATTTCGCGCCGCTGGCGTTCGAAAACGCCGACACGCTCGCGTGGCGCAACCCGAAGAACGACGCGGCCGCGATGGAAGCCTTCCGCAAGCTGAACAACATCGAAGGCGACATTCCGGCTTCTGGCAACAAGCTGGAACAGTTCCTGCAACGCGCTGCGCTCAAGGCGCAGGTCGGCGCAGACGAGATTCGCACCGCCCTCGGCACGCAGCTCAAGGGGAAGCGATTCGGCCGTCGCGGCGGCCCCGGCGAGCTGGCCCGGCAGCTTGAGATGGTCGCACGAATGATCAAGGCCGATCTGCCGACGCGCATCTACTACGTCTCGATGGGGGGCTTCGACACGCACAGCGGCCAGCTCGGCCGGCATCAGCAACTCGTGCGGCAATTCGGCGACGCGATGCAAGACTTCGTTGAGTCACTGGAGGACGACGGCCTGCTCGATCGCGTGCTCATCATGTCCTTTTCCGAGTTCGGCCGCCGCGTGCAGGAAAACGCCAGCGGCGGAACCGACCACGGCGAGGCGGCCCCGATGTTCCTGTTCGGCAAGTCGCTCAAGCCGGGGCTGCATCTGGACCACCCGGATCTTGCCAATCTGCATCGCGGGGATTTGCCTTTCGGCTGCGATTTCCGCCGCGTCTATGCCAGCCTGCTGCGATTCTGGCTGCAGGTGGACCCGGTGAAAATCCTGGGCGGCGGGGTTCAGCCGTTGCCGCTGCTCAAGGCGACCGGGTGAGCGTCGGACCGTCGCGCAGGAACTGGGGAGCGTGGGCGTCTGAGCCTGTGCACTGGTTCGGGTGGAACGGTCGAGACGCAGCATCTTGCCCGCGGTCCTGAGACCGCGGGGACGGGCGAGACGCCCGTCCCACCCGAAAGTTTACAGGCCCAGATGCTCGTCCCACCCCAGAGTCGGTCGCTTGACCGGCCGGGCCGGTGGGCCAGAATCCCAACGTGACATCCGAACTGCGCGACATCGTGGTCGTCTTCGGCGCCGCGCTGCTGGGCGGATGGCTGCTGCGCCTCGCAAGAGCTCCGGCAATTATTGGCTTCCTCTGCGCCGGCATCGCCATCGGCCCCTCCGGGCTGGACTGGATCGACGCCCCGCGCGTGCATTTCTTCGCAGAAATCGGCCTGGCGCTGCTGCTGTTCAGCGTCGGACTGGAACTGTCGCCTGAGCCTTTAGCTCGCAGCGGCGTGCGGTTGGTGCTGACCGCCGCGTTGCAGATGTCGGCGATCTGTCTGGTGGTCGCGCTGATCGCCATGCTCGCCTTCGGCATCGGCGCCGTGCCGGCGATTGTGATCGGCGTCGCGGTCAGTCTGAGCAGCACCGCCATCGTCCTGAAGCAGCTCAGCGACCGCGGCGAGACCGACACGCCGACGGGCGTGCTCACGACCGGCATTCTGATCGTGCAGGACGTCGCCGTGATCGTGCTGCTGGCTTTCCTGCCGGTGGCCGCCGGGGCGGCAGGAGGCGGCGTCGGCGATGCGCTGCGACAGACGCTCCTGTCGCTGGGCGGCCTGGTGCTGGCGGTGGCGGGCGCCAAGCTGTTGCTGCCGCTGGTCGCGCGGCAGGTTCTGCAGCGCGGCGGCACGGAGCTGATGACGCTGCTCTCGCTCGTGACGGCCTGTGTGGGCGCCTGGCTGGCCGACCTGGCGGGCTGGTCGTGGGCGCTGGGCTCGTGCATCGCCGGCCTGCTGCTCGCCCAGACTGAGCTGCGCTACCAGCTTCGCGCGGAAATCACCCCCTTTCGCGATTCGCTCAACGCCCTCTTTTTTGCGTCGATCGGAATGCTCGTCAACGTGCAGTCGGCCTATCAGCAGGCGCTGCCGCTGGCACTCGCGATCGTCGGCACGCTTATCGGAAAGGCGCTGCTGACTTCACTGGCGGCCGGATCGGCCGGCTGGCCGGTGCGGCTCGCTCTGACCGCCGGGCTGGGACTGGCGACGATCAGCGAGTTCAGTTACGTGCTGGCCGACGAAGCGGCGTCGGTCGGCCTGCTGTCGCGAGAGACGCTCTCGTTCATCGTCGCCTGGACGGTCGGCACGATGCTGCTGGGCGCCATGCTCGTGCCGGCGGCTCGTCCACTGGCCGATCGGCTCGCGGCCATCGTCCAGCGCGACCGCCGCCGGACGCCGCCCGCCCCGACGGAGGCCGAATCCCCGGGGGCGGCGCGCGTCGTGATCGTGGGCTACGGCGTGAACGGCCGGAACCTGGCCCGCACGCTACGGGCCACGCGAATTCCCTTCGTCGTGATTGAGCTGAATCGCCGCACTGCGCAGCAGGCCCGCGGCGACGGGGCG
This sequence comes from Phycisphaerae bacterium RAS1, assembly GCA_007859745.1. Lineage (NCBI taxonomy): Bacteria > Pseudomonadati > Planctomycetota > Phycisphaerae > Phycisphaerae bacterium RAS1. The sequence continues at coordinate 2,715,762 of SMLU01000001.1, forward strand.
GCGGTCGTGCTGGGCGACGCGACGCGCCTGGTGATTCTGGAGGAAGCCGGCGTCCAGTCGGCCCGAGCCGTGGTGGTGGTGATCGCCGACGTTGAGGCCACGCGCCGCGTCGTCGCCCGCGTGCGAACTATTCGGCCGGATGTGTTCCTGCTGGCGCGGACGCGCTACGTTGCCGAGCTGGACGCGCTGCGAAGGCTGGGCGCGGACCTGGTGATCCCCGAAGAATTCGAGACCTCGATTGAGATTTTCTCGCACGTGCTCAAGGAGCTCGGCATTCCCGACAACGTCATCGAGCAGCAGATTGCCCTCGTTCGGGCGGGCGGGTACGGCATGTTGCGCGGCCGGGCGGCGGATCGGGGCATCACGGCGGAGTGGGTCCGCGCCATGGAGGCGACCGTCACGCAGACGCACCTGCTTCTGGACGCAAGCCCGGCTCGCGGGAAGACGCTGCGCGAATTAGACCTGCGCGCCCAGACGGGGGTCACCATCGCGGCCATCACGCGCCGTGGGACGCCGATTCCGAATCCATCGCCGGACCTTCCGCTGGAAGCGGGCGATGTATTGGTGCTCGTCGGGGCGCACGGCCAGTTGCTGGCCGCGCGGGCCGAGCTTGACCCACCGGCGTCGCCGGGGGTTTCTGATCTCTAGACGACGGCTCGCAATTCCGCGCCATCGTCGCAGCGCGATGCGCACGCGAGCGCACGTTGCGCGGGCGCTCGCTTGCGCTTCGCGTTCTGAAATGCGGCGCCAACGCGCGGCTGCCGGATCAGTGCGCCGTTGGCCGCCGCGGCCGGCAGATTCTCGGCGGTCGCGCCGTCGTTGAGTGCGGCGGTGATCAACTCGAAGCACGCGCGCCAGCCGCCTGAATGCGCGTCGGCGGGCCGACCGCGCTTGCAGGCGCCGCACAGTCTATTAATATAAAGACATTCGTTTATCACTCAGGAGCTCATGCCGTGACCACCGCACGCGCGATTCGAACCACCGCCGCCCTCCTGCCGCCGGGCATCGTACTCATCCTCGCCATGAGTTTTGGCGGCTGCCCGAGCAGCAACGGCAATTCCAACACCAACACGAACACCAACGATAACTCCGCCGACAACGCCAACGACAACACGAACGGTGGCAACACCAACACCAACACCAACACCAACACGAACACGAACACGAACACGAACACGAACACGAACACCAATGACAACAACGCCGGTACGAGCAAAACGATCGCCGAGCAGTGCGCCGCGTGCCACTCCGGCCTGGCGGAGCGCTACTCCGCCGGCACGCACAAGTCGATCGCCGATCAGTGCCTGGTCTGCCACCAAAACGGACGCGAGCACATGGAGTCGCCCATCGACGTGCCAGCCGCCCTGCATTTCACGCTTGGCCTCTGCGCCGACTGTCACGCCTCGCAGCACGACAGCTATCTGACAAGCGATGCCACCAAGGCCGGCCATTTCGGCGGCTCGGACCCGACCTCCAAGTACGAGGAATTCCCGCACTACCAGTACCTGATGGGCGGCCACGGGTTCACCAAGGAGTACAACGAGGAGCGCAGCCACGCTTACATGCTCAAGGACCACATCGACACGCAGCGCCGCCAGACCACCACTTGCCTGCAATGCAAGAGCACGGCCGTCGCCTACTACTGGAATCAGACGCAGCGCGGCGAGCCGAAGTTCAGTAAGGAGCTCGTGTGGGCCGACGTGGTCGAGGAACTGCGCACCGAGCAGCCCGACGCGATCGACTACGGCGCCGGCTGCACCCACTGCCATGATCCGCACACCGGCGATTTCCGGTTGATCCGCCGCGGGCTGATCGAGGCGATCGTCGAACGCGGCACCGACCCCTACTCAAACATCCACAACGTCATTCCCGAGAACGAAGAAGCGCTGCAGGCCCTGATGAACGAGCGCGACGACGACGGGAAACGCACCGACGCCGCCTTGCGCCTGGCCGGAACCCTCACTTGCGCCCAGTGCCACATCGAGTACGTCTGCGGCCAGGGCGCCGACCGCAACACCACCGGCGAAATCCGCGATCACGTCCCCTGGCGGCAGCTCGACGACATCGAGGCCCATTACTCTGACCTCTTCGGAAACATGCAGGACTGGACCCACAGCATCACTGGAAAAACCGGCGTCAAAGCCCAGCACCCGGAGGCCGAGAGCTACTGGGGCGGTGCGCATCACCGGCTCGGGCTGAGTTGCGCCGATTGCCACATGCCGCAAGGCAGCGACGGGTATTCCAGCCACCGGCTGACCAGCCCGCTCAAGAGCGGCATGGACGCCTGCGCCCAGTGTCATGAAAACGCCGAAGCCGAGCTGTTCGAGGCGCAGGACGAGATTTACGCCACCGCGCGTCGCATCGAGGACCTGCTCAACGAGGTGCTACAGAAGATCGAGGCGGCGAACACTTCCGGCGCCGTCCCGGCTGACGATCTCGATGAGGCCAAGACGCTCTTCATGCGAGCGCTGACCTGGTGGGAGTGGACCGTCGTCAGCGAGAACTCGATGGGCGCCCACAACTCAGACAAGACCCGCGCGCAACTTCAGACCGCCGAAGATTTCGCAAACCAGGCGGACGCGCTGCTGCCGTGATGGCCCCCAGTGGAGCGGGCCGCTGTGTCCGCTCCAGGGCGTTACAAAGCCCTGCGACGGCGCGGCGCCCTCAGGACCGGCTTTAGCGGGCCGCGCCGGCCGTTGTGGCCAGCGACGCTGGTGTGTCCTTCCGCTTCCGTCGCCGCCGCTTGACCACGCCGATTCGCACCACTGTCGTCGGCTCGCGCGGCGGCAGGTCGCGCAGCAGTTCGGGCAGCTCCTGCGGCGTCGGGCAAAGCACGTCGGCGCCGACTTCCTGCCAGAGTCCGTCGGCGCGGTTGAAAATGCCGCCGCTGGCGACGATGTTCATCGTCGGGCAGACGCCGACTTCGCGGATCATCTCGACCAGCCGGCGGGCGTTGGGCACGTCGTCCGGCTGGGCGCCGAAGATGACGAGGATATCCGGGCGCAGTTGCCCGATCAGGCTCAGGATTTCGTCGTGCGGGCCGCCGGCGCCGATGAAGAACACTTCCCATCCGTCAGCCTGCAGCAGGTCGGACGTGATCTGGCCGCCCAGCTCTTCGGATTCGCTGTCGGCGCAGGTCACGACGACGCGGCGACCGTTCGGCGGCGCCGCGGGCAGCCGCGCTTGAAGCTGGTCGCTGACGGTGCGGTTAATGAGGCAGGCGGCGTGTTCCGTGGCGTGGGACAGGCGGTCGCTGCGGAACAGGCGTTCGACGTGCTCCAGCGCCGGCCACACCACGTCGGCCAGCAGATTCCCGGCGGTCGCGCCGTCGTTGAGTGCGGCGGAGATCAGCTCGAAACACTCGCGCCGGCGTCCGGCCACGAGCGGCTCGAGGTAGCGCTGCAAAAGTGAATCGGGCATGAGCAGGCTCCCGGTGCAAGCGTGCCGCGTCCACGCGGCGCTTCGCCTGACAGCGGCAAAGCGATCGTTGAAACAGCCGGCCCATCCATGTCGCCGGGATACGATTCGATCGTGAGTGGCTCTGGGTTCCGGCTGCCCCTGACGGCCGGACCCGCTTCTCGCTCAACCCAGCGTATCGGAGGCCGGGCGTGCCGCTCTTGAAATCGGGGCGGTTGACGCGCAAGGCCCGGGTGCGGCGGCGCGAGGTGGGTGTGGACGGAGGTATTCTCGGAACAACGCTGAAAGGCGCTGGGCGCGGGGCGTGCCGGTTGCCCAATCCCCGTCGCGCGCCGCGCCTGGCGCACGACGCCGGGATACAATCCCCGCACAGTGAGCGGGCCAGGCGACCGCTGCCGGCCGAAAGGCCGGTGGAGGAAAGTCCGAACTGGACAGGGCACGGCGATGGCTAACAGCCACCGGGCGCAAGCCCAGGGAAAGTGCCACAGAAAAGACACCGCGACCACGGCCCAGCGTCGTGGGCGTAAGGGTGAAAAGGTGCGGTAAGAGCGCACCGCGCGGCCGGCGACGGTCGTGGCAGGGCAAACCCCGCCGCCAGCAAGCCCAAATAAGGGGCGATGAGCCGGCCCGGCTCGTTACCAGCCCCGGGTAGGGTGCTTGAGCCGGTCAGCAATGGCCGGCCCAGAGGAATGGCCGCCGCCCGACAGGCCTCGCCGACGCGCAGCAAGCTGGGCCTCGTGCCCTTAGGCCCTGCCGCCGGCTAAGCCGTTCGCAAAGAGCGGCGACGGACGTCGGGAACAGAATTCGGCTTACGGCCCGCTCGCTGTTTTTTTGAACCTCTCCCGTTTCCTCTGTTTCGATCCGAGCCGCGCGCGTAAGCAAGCGGTTCTTTAAGCCTCCACTCCCTCACGGTCGCGGCTCGGAAAGAGCTCTGGGATAGCCGCTCCGCCCCCCGCTACCATGCCGCCATGTTCCAGCGCCGGCTGTGGTGGTTCTCGATGCTGCTCGTCGGGCTAGCCCTGGCGATCATCGGCCGGCTGGCCCAGATTCAGATTATCAACGCAAGTCAGTATCAGCAGCTTTCGACGCGGCTGCTGACGCGGCCGGCGCGCTACATTGCCGCGCCGCGCGGGGCGCTTCTGGATCGAAACGGCGTCGTGCTGGTGTGCGATGAGCCGGCATCCGACGTGGCGATCTACTATCCCGTGCTGGCCGGACGCAAGGAACAGCTCTGGGAGTGGGCACGGGCGGCGTGGAAGCGCGGCGATTATCCGAATGCGTCCAGCGTTGACGACGTTTTCATCGAACTGCACGCCGCCGTCGCGGACACGTGGCGGCGCCTGGCGGAGCTGACCGGCGAATCCGTCGCCGACTTCATGCAGCGGCGCGACCGGATTCTCGCAAACGTGGCGCGTGTCGCGGACTCATACCGCCGCCGTTCCGGCAGCACCAAGCCGATCGCGGAAGAAGCTCTTTTCCATCCGCTCGCGCCGCTCGCGAATGACGCGGTTGCGCTGGCAATTCGGCTGGAGCTGGAGCGCTATCCATGGATTCGCGTCGTCCCCAGCACGCGCCGCTCGGTCTTCGCCGACGATTCGTTGGTTCACGTCCTGGGGCGAATGGGCGCCGCCTCACCGGAGATGATCGCCGCCGATCCCCTGGCGGATGACGAGCTGCGCGGACTCCGGGCCGGCGACCGCTGCGGCGTCTCGGGCGTGGAGCGCGTCGGCGAGCCGCGGCTGCGCGGGACGCGCGGCCGGGTCGTGCAGGACGAGAACGGCGACGACCTCGAGCGCGCCGACGCGGTCAAGGGCGACGACTTGCGGCTGACGATCGATTCGGAGCTACAACGGGACATTTTCGGCTGGTTGGACGAGGCGGTGAAGCAGGTGCCGACGCCCTCGGGCGCGTCGGTGGTGGTGATCGACGCCGCGACGCGCGAGGTGCTGGCGCTGGCCAGCTATCCGACCTACTCGCGTGAGGAATATGAGCGCAGCTATGCGGAGCTGGTGCGCGACGCGCGGCGGATGCCGCTCACATTTCGCGCGGTTCAGGCGCAGTATCCGCCCGGCTCAACCTGCAAGGCGATCACGCTCATGGCCGGCCTGGGCGAGGGGGTCATCACGGCGTCAACGCGTTTCCGGTGCACCGGCTTCCTCCTTCCGACGCAGCCGCACGTGTTTCGCTGCTGGATTTACAACCAGTTTCCCGGTGTGACGCACGACATGAAGGATGGGCCGGCCGGCCAGGACGCGGAGCTGGCGATCAAGAACTCCTGCAACATCTATTTCTATCACGTCGGCGAGCGGGCGGGGCCGGCGAAGTTGTGCGAATGGTTCGAGCGCTTCGGGTTCGGGCGCGCCGCGGGCACCGGGCTGATCGAGGAATCGCCCGGCATCGTGCCGACCGCCGAGTGGCTGCGTGAGAACGACCAGCGCGAGTATCAGGCCGCCGACGCCTGGAATTTTGCGATCGGGCAGGGCGAGGTGACCTGTACGCCGCTTCAGGCGGCCAACGCGGCGGCGTCGATCGCGGCGGGGCGCTGGGCGCCGGTGCGATTGGTTGTTGAGTCAGAACGCGAAGCGCAAGCGAGCGCGAGCGCGGGCAACGTCCCCTTCGCCGAGCGCGATCTGCGCGTCCTGCGAAGCGGCATGTGGCGCGTCGTCAACGACTCCGGCGGCACCGCCCACGAAGCCCGACTCGATTCAAAGACGCACGAGCTCTGCGGAAAGACCGGCTCGGCGCAGGCTTCGCCGCGGGCGACGCAGTGGCGCTACATCTGCGAGTGGCCCGACGGCAGCCGCGAGGATGTCTTCGCCATGTCCGAGGCTGAGGCGCTGGCGCAGTTTGGCGACTTTCCGCCGCGGATCGTGGGGCGGCGCGTGTCGGAGCGCTATCCGGCGATATTGGAAGGCGAAAAGCTGCCGGCGCACGCCTGGTTCGTCGGCTTCACGCAGGCCAAATCAACGCCGCGTGGGCAGACGCCGCAGGGCAAGGTGTACGGCATCAGCGTGCTGATCGAGTTCGGCGGCAGCGGCGGCAAGGTCGCGGCGCCGCTGGCCAAACGGATTGCAGAACGGCTGGTTGAGGGTTCCGCGGCGAAAAGTGAATAGCGAATGTCGAATGGCGAATGGCCAACGAAACCGACAGAACCCGCCACGGAAGTGGCGGGCGAGCAGGCCCCGCACTTCCGTGCGGGGTTCTGACAGGAGTTCTGCAAAAAAGAAGCGCCGCGGAGTCGCGGCGCTTCCATTTCAACTTGAGTCTCTTTCGCCGTGGCGCTGCGAAAGAAGGACGAGGATTAGACCATCGCCTTGAGCGCCTTCAACGGGCGGATCTTCACGACTTTGCTGGCCGGCTTAGCCTTGAACATCATCTCTTCGCCGGTGAAAGGATTGACGCCCTTTCGCGCCTTGGTGGCGGGCTTGGTGCGGACCATGATCTTCATCAGGCCGGGGACCGTGAAGAGGCCCGGGCCCTTGGTCAGGTCCTTCTTGATCAGGCCGGCCATGCCGTCGAAGACGCCGGCCACCTGCTTGCGGGTCAGGCCCGCGGACGTCGCGAGTTCCGAGTAGATTTCCGATTTGGTGCGAGCTTTCTTACCACCCTTAGCCATCCGTGATCACCTCCGATGCCGCCGACTTGATCACTCGATCGGCACCTGCAAGAGAAACGAGAAAGTGAACCTGTCATCCATGACGCGCCGCTCAGCCGCGCCGGCTGTCCAGCGCCGACGACAGGACTTCACCCACACAGGATGAAGATACCGCTCTTCTCGCACGGTTCTGCGGCGGCGTCAAGTGCCCGAAGGCTGAAAAACAGCGAAAAATCGCGTGTCTTGATGAAAAAGTTCAAAAAACAGCGGAAAATTCGCCCCGCGGCGCACGGCCACGGCGCCATCGTAGCGTCGGCCCTCGGTGGCCGACGGCGTTCTCGGGTGCTTTCTCACATCGTCGGCCACAGAGTGCCGACGCTACGGTACGAGCAAGTCGCCCCCGCCAAATATTTGGCAGGCGAGCTAGAATCCCCGCGAGCGGCGACGCGCTCGGTGTCGAACCGGAACCCGCGCGCTGACAAGCAGGAGTTGGGCCATGAGCAGCATGCCGTCGGTCATTGTCAAGAAGGGCGGCTTCCTGGGCGCCCTTGCCACCGGGTTGTTTACGCTCCTGACGACCGTTGTGATCTGCGCGTCGGGACTTGGTTTCTACGCTCTGAACGTGCTCGACCGGCGCGGCGGCTCAATTCTCGCCTCGGTCGCCGACGGACTTTCAAATGGGCTGACGCAATGGCGTGAGACTCTGCCGCCGGCGATTGTCGAGAGCCTCGACGATCACCGCGCTATCGATTATAGGACGTCGCTCGACACAGCGGTCAGGCTCGTCGAGGACGACCGCGGTGGCTGCGCCCTTCTGGATGTCGCCAATCATGGCGACCAAGTCGTAACTCTCCTCGCCGCCCGCGTCGTCGTGGAGGACGAACGAGGGGTGCCCGTGCGCCAGGAAGTTCAGTACGTCGCGACGCCCCTCGCGTTTGGAAATGACGACGACTGGAACGGCCCGCTCCTGCCGGGTTCGCCCCGCCGCCTCGCCATTCCGCTGCGGCGGGTCGAAGCGGGCATGAAAGCGACGGTTGAGATTACCGAGCTACGCGTCTGGAATGGGCCGAAGCCGCGGCCGGAAAAAGCCGAAGCATCAATGACGGCAGCCCGCCAGTAGGTGCGCCACCGGGGAGTGCAGACCTCCGGTGCAGTGAACGTCTTCGGGTGGAACGAGCATCTTGCCCGTTCCTGAGACCGTGGGGACGGGCGAGACGCCCGTCCCACCCACGACCGCTAAATCGCAATTACGCAAACCAATTGAAATAGTACCGTCACGATGCTATATTCCCTCTCGGGAGTAGCTCGTGCTGTCTCTGACTCGCAAGAGTGAATACGCGCTGATCGCTGTCTGCCATCTGGCACGCGCGGAGAGCCGGGTCGTGAGTGCGCGGGAGATCGCCGCGCAGCATCACGTTCCGCTGCCGCTGCTGATGAACGTGCTCAAAGTGCTGGGCCAGGCCGGCATCATCAACTCGGTTCGCGGGGCGCGCGGCGGATACTCGCTCTCGACGCCGGCCGAGGCGCTGACCCTGTCGGAACTGATCGAGGCCGTCGAAGGGCCGGTGCGTCTGGTTCGCTGCGGCCCGCCGCACGAAGCTCACGCCGACGGCGCGTGCGACCTCAGCGGGCGGTGCCTGATCAAGCAGCCGGTGCTCCGGATTCACGAGGAGCTGCGGCGGTTCCTGGCGGGGATCACGCTGGCCGAGATTGCGTTCGACGAACACTACGTTCATTTGTCCACGCCGGCTGCGGCGGGACCTGGAAAGGTAAGCGCTCCATGAGACTCGTTTATCTCGACAACAACGCGACGACGCAGGTGGATCCGCAGGTGCTGCAGGCGATGCTGCCCTACTTCTGCGAGAAGTTCGGCAATGCCGCCTCGCGGAATCACCATTTCGGCTGGGAAGCCGAGGACGCGGTCGACCAGGCGCGGCACCAGGTGGCGGCGGTGATCGGGGCGGATTCGAAGGAAATCATCTTCACCAGCGGGGCGACCGAGGGGAACAACATCGCCATCAAGGGCATTGCGGCGATGTACGGTGAGAAGGGCAGGCACATCATCACGCAGGTGACCGAGCACAAGGCGGTCATCGACCCGTGCAAGTACCTGGAGCAGCACGGCTACCGCGTGACGGTGATGCCCGTGGATGAATATGGTCTGATCGACATGGACCAGCTCCGCGACACGATGACGCCGGACACGATCCTGGTGTCGATCATGCACGGCAACAACGAGATCGGCACGCTCCAGCCGATCTCGGCGATCGGCAAGCTGTGCAAGGAGCGCGGCGCTCTGTTTCACACGGATTGCTGCCAGACGTTCGGCAAGGTGGCGATCAACGTCGAGGAGATGGGGATCGACCTTCTGACGTGCAGCGGGCACAAGATTCACGGCCCCAAGGGCGTCGGAGCGATGTACGTGCGTAGAAAGAAGCCGCGCGTCCGCTGCGAGGCGGTGCTGCACGGCGGCGGGCATGAGCGCGGCATGCGCAGCGGCACGTTGAATGTGCCGGGCATCGTCGGCCTGGGCAAAGCGGCCGAGCTGTGCCGCGAGAATTTCGATCAGCACGTGGAGTACATGCAATCTTTGCGCGACCGCCTGCACCGGGGCATCACGGCGCAGCTCGACGAAGTGCACCTGAACGGGCATCCGACGCTGCGCACGCCGAACAACCTGAATCTCTCATTCGCGTACGTCGAGGGCGAGGGGCTGATGATGGGGATCAAGGAGATCGCGGTGAGCAGCGGCTCGGCCTGCACCAGCGCCTCGCTGGAGCCGAGCTACGTGCTCAAGGCGCTGGGCGTGGGCGACGAGCTGGCGCACAGCAGCATCCGCTTTTCCGTCAGCCGCTTCACGACGGCCGAGGAGATCGACTTCACGGTCAACAAAGTGGTGACGGCGGTGAGCAAGCTGCGCGAGATGAGTCCGCTGTATGAGATGGCCAAGGAAGGCGTGGATTTGAGCACGGTGGAGTGGGCGCATCACTAGAGTGCGGCGTCACGCTCTGGCTCTCGGGGAGCATCGGCTTCCCGCCGGTGCGCACCGGCGGGACGCCGATGCTCCCCGCCAGAAAGAACGCTTGAAACGGAGAAAGGACCCGATATGGCCTATAGCCCGAAAATCATCGACCACTACGAAAACCCGCGCAACGTCGGCTCGTTCGACAAGAGCGATCCGAAGGTCGGCACGGGCATCGTCGGCGCTCCCGAGTGCGGCGACGTGATGAAGCTGCAGATCAAGGTCGACGAGAACCAGAATATCGTCGATGCCAAGTTCAAGACCTTCGGCTGCGGCTCGGCCATCGCGTCGAGCTCGCTCGCGACCGAGTGGCTCAAGGGCCGCCCGCTCGACCAGGCGCTGGAGATCAAGAACACGGACATCGTCCGCGAGCTGGCGCTGCCGCCGGTTAAAATTCACTGCAGCGTGCTGGCCGAAGACGCCATCCGCGCCGCGGTGGCGGACTTGAAGAAGAAGCTGGACGGCGCGCCGGCCTCGAATGAGGCGGACGCGGTCGGCGTGAAGTAGCGTCGGCCCTCGGTCTGGTGTTGTGTAGCCCGGCCGCCCTCGGCCGGGCCGGATCGTTGATTACCCGTAGTCGGCCGAAAGCGGCCGGTTATGGACCGGCCGAGGGCGGCCGGGCTACATGTTGGAGATATCGATGAGTGCAACGTCCACGGTGCCGAGTGATATGCAGCCGCTTGGAGCCTCCGAGAGCAAGCCCGCGGTGAAGCTCCGCGCCAAGGCGGCCGCCGAGGGTCAGGGGATTCACCTGACCGACAAGGCCGCCGAGACCATCCAGAATATTCTGAAGAAGGACAACTACCCGGACACGATGTATCTGTATGTCGGCGTGAAGGGCGGCGGGTGCAGCGGGCTTCAATACGTGCTCGACCTGCGCGACGAGGCCCATGCCCCGGTCAGCGACAAGGACGAGGTCTTTGAGACGCACGGCATCACCGTCGTTTGCGACCTGAAGAGCTACATCGTCGGCAACCTGACTGGAACCATCATCGACTACCAGGAAAGCATGATGGGCGCAGGCTTCACGTTCAATAACCCGAACGCGAAACACTCCTGCGGCTGCGGATCGAGCTACTCGGCGTAGCGGCCCGCGCGCACGTGCTAGGGAGCATCGGCGTCCCGCCGGTGCGTATGGGCGGTCAGAACGCGAAGCGCGAGCGAGCGCCCACGGCACGGGCGCTCGCTTGCTCTTCGCGTTCTGACAACGGGGCGCGACGGCTAGCCGCGGCGCCCGTGCGTGCGCGTTATCATGAACGGCGTAGCATCATGACCACCGCCGCCGACATCAATCGCTCCGCCGCTCTACCGCTCAAATGCGGCGCCTGCAACCGCCCGATGGAAAGCTCGCTTTTCTGCGAGAGCTGCCGGGCGCTGCACGACCCGGACCAGGCCGACCACTTTCTACTCCTCGGCGTCGCCCCCAGCTACGACCTGGACCCGGATGAGCTGCGTCGCAAGTACCTGCGGCTGTCGCGTGACATTCACCCGGATCGTTTCGGCAGCGGCGCGGACGCGGCGGCCGCGGTCCGCGCCAGCGCCCGGGCGAACGAGGCGCTGCGTGTGCTGACCGATCCCGTGCTGCGGGCTGAATACATGCTTGAGGTCGCGGGCGGCCCTTCAGCGGCGGCAGACAAGAGCGTGCCGCAGGAGCTGTTGACCTGGGCGCTGCTCGTTCGCGAGGAAATGGAAGAGGCCCGGGCGGGCCGTGACGCGACCGCTTTGGATGCGCTGCGGCGCCAGGTGCAATCGCGCCGCGATGCCGCGCTGCTGCAAGCCGCCGCTGCGGCACGTCAGCTTCCGGGACACGAGGCGCTGCGGCGTGACCTGCGAAGCGGCCTGAATGCACTGCGATATTACGACCGCATTCTTGAGCAAAGCGGCCCGGCCTGATCCGCGCCGGCGGCGGGGCCGGATTTCGCGCTTCTCCGGCGACGCTGCGCTGCCCATAATCCCGCGTCATGTTTGCGGAAGCTGCGCCGCGACCCGCCCCGCTTGTCATCCCCGCGCTGGGGTTCATTCTTGGGATCGCCATCTCCGATGCGCTCGGCGGTGCGCACGCCACGACTGAATGGGCCGTCGCCGGAGGCTCGCTAGCGCTGCTCATCGGGTTGATTCTGCCGCCGCTGCGGTCTGGAATCGTCGCGCCCACCGCAATGATCTTCGTCCTGGCCATCTCGGCCGGATTTGCTCGACACGAGGCGACGCTTCGCATTCCGCGCGATCACGTCTCGCGCCTCCTTCAGACTGAGCCGCTGCTGACGCGCGTTGTGGCCCGCGTAGACTCGCCCCCGATTGTGCTGCCGGCCGTCCGCCGCAACCCGTTCCTGGCGTACGACCCGCCGCCGCGGACGCGCTTCACGGCGGCGCTGCTGTGTGCGTCGCCCGCGGAGGCGCCGACGCCGCTGAGCGGCACGCTGCGCGTCGGCGTCGAGGGCGAAGTCCGCCATCTCGCGGTCGGCGATACGGTCGAACTGACCGGACGGCTGTACCGCACCGTCGGTCGGCGAAACCCGGGCGACATCGACTGGGCCCGATGGCAGTGGTTGCAGGGGATCGACGCCGGCTTGGCGATCGAGTCGCCGGCCGGTGTGCGTCGCATGTCCGCAAGCGCGCCACCGCTGGCCGCCGCGAAGAGTCGGCTTCGATCGCTGGCGCGCAGCCTGCTGTTCGAATCGGAGGCGGCCGTCGAACCCGGCGACGCGGAGCGACTGCTCGACACGATGATCCTCGGCCAACGATCCGCGGTGACCAAGCCGATCAACGATGCGTTTATCCGCACGGGGACGATTCACTTTCTGTCCGTCAGCGGATTTCACGTTGGCGTGCTGGCGCTGATGACCTGGTGGACCGTTCGCCGCCTGCTGTGGCGCGGGGCGCGCTTCGCCGCCGCCGCGACGGCGCTGGTGCTGCTGCTCTACTGCCTGATCGCCGAGCCCAACGCCGCCACCACGCGGGCCACGATCATGGGCCTTTTGGCGTGCGCCGCGATCTGGCTGCGCCGGCCGTTGAGCACGCTGAACTGGCTGGCGCTATCGGCGTTCGTGATTCTCGCGCTCAGCCCGCGCGAGCTTCTCCGTCCCGGATTCCAGCTTTCGTTCGTTCAGGTGTTCTTTCTGGTCACGCTCGTTCCGGCGGCGCTGGCTTGGCTCACGCGAAGCGCCGATCCTGAGCTGCCGCCTGAGGATGCACACACATGGCCGGCGTTTTTTCGGCGAAAAGCGGCCGCCGCGCTGCTCGGCCTTGCGCTGGTCAGCGTTCTGCTGTGGCTGTCGGCGCTGCCGCTGACGGTTTTTCACTTCGGCCAGTTCGCGCCGCTCTCGCCGATTCAGACCATCCTGCTTACGCCGCTCATAGTGGTCACCACCGTCCTGGGCTTCGTCTCCCTGGCGCTGGGGGCGCTTCCGTTGCTCGGCTCGCTGGCCACGGGCGCGCTGGCGACCATGACTGATCTGCTCCTGCGGGCCGTCGGCTTTCTGGCGAGCGTGCCCGGAACGCTCTGGACGGCCGCCGCGCCGCCGGCGGCGCTGCTCGCGGCGAATTACCTGATTGCCGCGCTCGTGGCCGCGCTGGCGCGGACGGCGACGGTCAGCCTCGCCGACGCGCCGCCCGCTCTTGTCGTGCGCCGCCGCCGCGCCGGGCGTGGCTGCATAGCCGCGTCGCTGGCGCTGGTCGCGCTGTGGACCGGCTGGCTGGTCACCCCGGTGCGCCCTGCCCCGCCGGCGCACCCTACGGCCGCCGTCCTCTCTGTTGGAAACGGCAACGCGACGCTCCTGGTGACGCCGGATCGACGGGCATTCGTGATCGACGTCGGCACGAACACCAATAGTGACGCGGGCGCGACCACGCTCGCCGGTCTGCGGGCGCTCGGCGCCGCACAATTCGAAGGTCTGCTGGTTTCGCACGCGGACGCGGATCACTATTGCGGCGCCGCGACGCTGCTGGCCGGCATGCCGGCGCCGCTTTTCGACACGAGCTACTTCGAGCTCGCCGCCGGCTCGCAAAGCGCCGTGGCCTCGCTGCTCGGGCAGATCGCGCGGACGCCGCGGCGCGAACTTCGCGGCGGCGCGACACTCCGGCTCGGTGAGACCACGCTCGAAGTGCTCTGGCCGCCAACCGGCCTGGGACCCAATTGGGCCGACAACGACCTTTCGATTGTGGCGCGCTGGTCCGCCGCGGGATCAGCGCTGCTGGCGCCCGGAGACATCGGCGTCGCGGCGATGAGCGCCTTGCTGGACGACGCCGCCGTCCGCGGCAGGCTCCGGGCCGACGTTCTCCTCGCACCGCATCACGGTGCGGTCGTCGCGCGGACGGCGGATTTTCTCGAAGCGGTTGCCCCGCACACGATCATCATCTCCTCGCTGACGCCGCGCCCGCGCCTGGTCGAGCTGGTTCTCCGGACGCTCGGCGACCGCTGTCGGGTTCTGAACACGCACGATGTCGGCGCCGTGCTGATTCAGATGAGTCCAAGTGGCGCGATCGCCGCCACGCCGTTCGAATGAGAGTCCGGACTCCGTCCGAACCCGCCGCGCCAAGCGGCGGGGTAAGGTGCGCACAGCGAACGGCGTCAATCCACGACGCGCCGCCGCGAACGCGCCCGGACGCCACCCCGCCGCTTGGCGCGGCGGGTTCGTAAAGAAAACCGCCCGCCCGGAGAATGGGCATGGCCCTGAGCGGCAGAACAGCACGCGGGGCTGGCGAAACGGGTGCAAATCGTATAAAAGTAGTGGTTACGCGACGCGCGAACTACTTCATGTTGTACGCTCCCGGATGACGCGAACGCATGTCGAACGGAACCGCGCTCGGTCAGTACACGCACAGGTGCCGCCATGAAAATTCGTTTGCCCAGACAGGACTTTCAGGATGCCTTGTCGGCCATCGCCACGCTCACCGGCGGGCGAACCACGCGGCCGATCTTGAGCTGCGTGAAGTTGAAGGCGTCCGGCGATCTGCTGGAGCTCGCCGCGACCGACGGCGAGGCGTCGCTACGGATCAACGTTCCGGCGCTCTCGAATGAAAAGAAGGGGCAGGCGGTTGTCGGCACCGACCGTCTTCTGGGCATCGTGCGGGAAATGAGCGACGTCGAGATTGCGCTCGACGCCGACGATCGGCACTGTACCATCCGCGGCGCCGGCAGCGAGTTTCGCATTTTCGTCCAGAGCGCGGCCGACTTTCCGCCCGTGCCTGAGTTCACGGACGAAGCCGACCTGGTGGTCGACGGCGTCGAGCTGCGCCGCATGATCAGCCTGACCATCTACGCCGCCGCCCGCGAAACCAGCCGCTTCGCCATCAACGGTGTGCTCTGGGAAAAGCAGGGCAAGAAGCTCTTCATGGTGGCGACGGACGGCCGGCGTCTGGCGCGCGCGGGCAGCGGCGTGCGCGAGTCGCGCGCCGGCGATTTTCAGGCGATCGTGCCGGCCAAGGCGCTGAGCGTCTTCGAGCGCGTCTTCGCGCCGCCGCGCGACGGTCGCGAGTGGAACATCGACGTGAAGGTCATGCCCAACCAGGTCCTGCTGCGCAGCGGCGATCGCGTGTTGGCGAGCAACCTGGTGGAGGGGCACTTCCCCAAGTACCAGGATGTCATCCCGCGCGAGACGGACAAGCGCGCGACGGTGGACCGCGTCGAGCTGCACGCGGCCATCCGCCAGGCGGCCCAGCTCACCACCGAGGAGTCGCGGGCGATCCGCCTGGCCTTCGATGGCGCGCGGCTCGAGATCACGGCTAACGCGCCGGAGCAGGGCGACGCGCGCGTCGACCTGCCGATCGAATTCACCGGCAGCGCCATGGAGATCGGCTTCAATCCAAACTTCCTCAACGACGCGCTGCGCGTCCTGACGCTGCCCAAGGTCAATATCGAGATGACCGACAAGACCCGGCCGGGCATCATCTGCGGCGACGACCGCAACGAGTTCCTGTACGTCATCATGCCCGTCTCGCTGTAGCTTGGGCGCCGCGGGCGGTCTGTCCGCCCGAGCGGCTGCAACGGCCGGCATCCCCGCGAGGTTCGCAAGATGAACCGCGCTCAGTTCGAACGCTCCGTCAAGAACCGCCGCGTCTACGATCCGCACCCGCTCCTGTCGGAGAGCGCGGCGGCAAAGGTCGTCCGCGGCGCCGCGGCTCGACAGCGAAAGCTCGAAGCCGCCCGCGAGGCGTGGGCTGAGATCGCCGGCGGGCCCGCCCGCTGCGCCGCTGAGATCAGCGCGGTTGAGCCGGATCGCGTCATTGTGGAGGCCGGCGACCCGACGACGGCGTATGAGCTTCAGCGACGGCGAAAGGCGCTCGAAGCGGCACTGTCGCGCCGCCTGCCGGGCTTCACGCGCCTGCACATCATCGTGCGCGGAGCGAAGCGACCGCCGACGTAACCTGCTCTGGCGTGACGCCGATATCCGCAATGAACACACGCCCGAGCACGCGGCGTGCGGCCGGCGCCGCGAACCCGAGCTTGGGCGCGGCGAGCGTGATCGTCGCATCGGCCCGGAAACAGCATTCGGCTGCTTCGCCGCTATCGGCATCGAGGCCGCTCGGCAGATCGATCGCAACCCGCGCCGCGGCGGCGCGGTTGGCCATGGCGATCAGCTCAGCGACGACGCCGCGTGGCGGCCCGCCCGCCCCCGTGCCCAGCAGCGCGTCCACAATCAACCCGGCGGCTGCGATGGCCTGTCCGGCCGCCGCGAATTCCTCCGACGAGCTTGCGTACAGGATGCGGATGCCAAGCCGCTGCACGATTTCCAGATGCACCGCCGGGTCGCCTTTCAGCTTCTCCGGCGGCGCGGCCAGCAAGACCGTCACCGGGGCGCGCGCCGCGTCGAGCAATCGGGCCACGACCAGCCCGTCACCGCCGTTGTTTCCCGGACCGCAAAGCACCAGCGTGCCGCGCCGCGCCGCGTCCGCGAAGTGGGCGAGGATGCAGCCGGCGGCGCCGGCGCCGGCGTTTTCCATGAGCAGGAGGCTCGGAATCTTGAGCGATTCGACGCCGAGGCGATCCAGCTCGCGAATCGCGGCGCAGCTCATCGGCGGTTCGTCAGTGACCTCGCGCCACATGACGGCATCATACCGGCGTCGCATCGGCTGCGCCGGCGCGCGACCGTCACGGCGGACAATTGGGCGAGTTGGCGCACGACCCGTCCAGGACGGCCGCGACAAACGCGTTGATATCGAGAATGTTGACAACCCCGTTGCCATTGACGTCGTTCGAGCAGCAGTACGAGCACGTCGGCGAACCGCTGTGCAGCGCGTTCCACTGGGCTTCTCCCAAGACCGCGGCGACGAAGAAGTTAATGTCGAGAACGTTCACGACACCGTCACAGTTCGAGTCGCCGCAGACTGAGTCTGCGCAGGCCGTGCGGCATGTCAGTGTCGCGCGGTAGGCGTTTGCGCCGCAGGGCACGCCCGGCGGGACGCTCAATGGGACGGCGGCATACGCGACATAAGCCCCCGGGGCGAGCACCACCTCGACGACGGCGGGTTCGAATGGACGGTCGGTGATGACGGAGGTCACGTTCGTGGCCGGGCAATTGCCGGCAGTCAGTTGAAGCAGATTCGCCTGCATGCGCGTGTTGCCGACGACTTCCCAGCGAACGCGCGTTGGCTGCGTCAGTTCAAAACGATACCAGTCGGAGTCGCGCGGACCGAAGCCCGAGGGATTGGCGGATCGTCCACAGACGGTCTGCCCGCACGCGATCATCGAGAATACATTGGGCGTGCTGTTGCAGCCGCCGTTGAAGTGGTCCGTGCCGGGCGTGCAAACGGTCTCGCCTTCGATGGATGCGGCGCAGTTGTTCACGTCGGCACAGGTGCTGCCGCCACCCTGGAAGAAGCCGCCGGCGGCCTGGCAGTTCTGCTGGCTGGTGACGGTGCAGGCCGCCGGACAGGCGCAGCAAGCGCCGTTGCAGAAGATGAACGCGTCGCCGCAGCGGGTGCCCTGGCCGTTGAACACGCCATTGGCGGCCGTGCAGGCCGGCTCGGTCAGGTTGGAACAGCTTTCGTCAGCCAGGCAGCAGGCGCCCAGGCAGTCGACGTTCGCGCACAGCGTGCCGTCGCCCTGGTAGATACCGCCGGCAGCGACGCAACCGGCCGCGTCCAGGCCATCCTGGCAGGTCGGAGCCAAGCAGCAGGCGCCGCTTGGGCATGGCTGGCAGGCAATCTCCGCGTGATAACGCCCGACGCACGGGACGCCGGAAAACGTGTCGTGCCCGGCCCACAGGTAGTAGCGCCCGGGCGGCAGGCAGGCGGACCCGACGGCCGGCTGGAACGCCGGGGCGATCGCGTCGGCGATCTCCGAGAGACCGGTGCACGGGTTGAGCGGGTCCGGACCGGGCGCAAAGATGAACACGCGCGTCGACGCGCTGCCGGTGACGCGCCAGGTCACTTGGCTCTCGACGCTTAGATCGAATGCGTACCAGTCCGTGTCGCGTCTGCCGCCCTCAGCCCAGTACTCGCCGCAGATGGTGTCGCCGCAGACGTATGGCGGCGGAAAGACCGGCGAGGGGTTGTTGCAGCCGTTGTTGAAATCATCCGGGTCATTGCAGAAGGATTCGCCCTCGTCCTGATCGCCGGGCTGGCACAGGGCGACGCAGGCGATCGCGCCGCACGTCGTATCGGGATGAAACAGGCCGCCCGAGGCAGCGCACGCGGCGCCTATGACGCCGTCCTGACAATCCGCCCCGTCCACGCTGCAGCACGCGGCGGGTTCGAAAACGGGGCAGGGGCACTCAACCTTGATTGTGTACAGGCCGGCGTCGGACGCCTGCCACGCGCCGACTTCAAGATAGTGCGTCGCACCGGGCGTCAGTCCGTCGGCGCAGATGTCTGACAGGTAGCCGTTGCCGGTACCGCACGCATCGTCGCTGCAGGCGACCAGCGTCAGCCCGCCGCACGCGCCGGACCAGAGCGTCATGACCGTGTCGGCCGGAGTGCCGGTCGAATCGCAGGTCTGGATGCGCACGGTGGTTGAGCCGGCAGGCGGCACGAAGCTGTACCAGGCGCTGTTGGCGCCGCCTGCGCCGCCGTTACGGCAGGGGTGCGGCGGGTCGCCGGCCTGGTCAAAGGTACGCAAGTCGACGACGACGGTGTCGCCGCAGTTGATTGGAACCGCCAAGGTGCAGAGTTCGCCGGCGCCGCCGGTGATCGGCGAGCGAGCCGCCTCAGCGTCGGACGCGGTCGGCTTGGGCGAAGCAGCCACGAAAAGAGCTGAAAGTAGGCTGAGCGACGCACCGAACATGGAGTCCTCCGTAATAGACTGAACTATGCTTTCGGCCAGCGGCATCCCGGGACAGGCACGCCAAGTCGTGTGAATGCACTCTTAGTGACCTCGCGCCACTTGACTTCATCATACCGGCGTCGCGTCGCCGACTGCGCCGGCGCGGCCGTCACGGCGGACAATTCGGCGAGTTGGCACACGACCCGGCCGCGACCGCCGCGACGAACGAGTTGATGTCAAGAATGTTGACAACACCGTCGCCGTTCGTGTCGTTCGAGCAGCAGTAGGAGCACGTCGGCGAACCGCCGTGCAGCGCCGTCCAGGCCGCCTGGCCCTGGACCGCCGCGACGAAGAAGTTGATGTCGAGAATGTTCACGACACCGTCGCAGTTCGAGTCACCGCACACGCACGGCGGAGCGCACGTGCCGTTGACTTCGAGCGAGTACTCGCCTTCGTCCGAACCGCACGGAACCGCGGCGTATTCACCTTCGCCCGCGGTGTTGAACGGATTCACCACGATGATGATCCACTGCTCACCCGGACCGGCCGGAGTGATCGTGATGCAATCCGGATCGCACGGGTCGAACAGGAACGACACGCCGAAGGCGCCGTCCGGAATCGGGCAGGCGGCCGGGGCGCGGATCAGCGTGACGATCTTGGAAGAAGTCGCGCTGAAGCACACGTCGAACGGAGCCGAACCCGGGTTGGTGTAGCTGTACCAGTCGGTGTCACGCAGCGTCGTGTCAATGGCGGTCGTGCCGCAGATCTTCTGATCGCAGCCGATCGTCGTGAACAGCGCGGGCGTGATGTTGCAGCCACCGTTGGTGGTGTCGCTGCCGCCGCCGCCGCCGGCGCCGCCGCAGTTGGCCTCGCCCTCAAGCGTGCCACCCGTGCAGTCGTTCGGAAGCGGGCAGCACAGCAGCTCGCCGCGATAGGTGTTCTGGCACGGAACTCCCGGAGGAGCCGTGAGCGGAACACCGGCGAACGCGACGTAGTTGCCCGGCGGGAGCGTGATTTCGATCTCGACCGAAACAAACGCACCGCTGCTGATCTCAGCGATCAGGTTGCCGACGACCGGGCAGGCGCCGCCCGCGCTCATCGACAGGATGTTGGCCTGCATCGCCGACGTGCCGACCACGCGCCACTTGACGCGCGAGGTCTGCGTCAGGTCAAAGCGATACCAGTCGGTGTCGCGCGGACCGGCGCCCGAGGGGTTGGCCGAACCGGCGCAGATCGTCTGGCCGCAGGTGATGGCGGAGAAGATGTTCGGCGTGCTGTTGCAACCGCCGTTGAAGTTGTCCGTGCCGGGCGTGCAAACCGTCTCGACGATGCTCGTCGCAGCGCAGTTGTTCACGTCCACGCAGGTGCTGCCGTTGCCCTGGAAGAAGCCGCCAGCGGCTTGGCAGTTCTGCTGGCTGGTGACCGTGCAGGCCGCCGGGCAGGCGCAGCAAGCGCCGTTGCAGAAGATGAACGCATCGCCGCAGCGGGTGCCCTGGCCGTTGAACACGCCATTGGCAGCCGTGCAAGCCGGCTCATTCAGGTTGGAGCAGCTTCCATCCGCCAGGCAGCAGGCGCCCACGCAGTCGACGTTCGCGCACAGCGCGCCGTCGCCCTGGTACACGCCGCCCTGGCCGCTGCACGCCGCGAGCGTCAGGCCGTCGATGCAAACCGAAGCCACGCAACACGCGCCGATCGGACACGGCTCGCAGGTGATCTCCGCGTGGTAACGCCCCACGCACGGAACGCCGGAAAAGGAGTCGTGGCCGGCCCACAGGTAGTATCGCCCGGGCGGCAGACAGGCGGACGCGACGGCCGGCTGAAACGCCGGGGCGGTCGCGTCGGCAACGAACGTCGCGCCGTCGCAGGGGTCGAGTGGATCAGGACCGGGCGCAATGATGAACACCCGCGTCGATGCGCTGCCCGTGACGCGCCAGTTAACCTGGCCCTCAGTGTTCAGGTCGAATGCGTACCAGTCCGTGTCGCGCACTGCACCGTTGGCCCAGTACTCGCCGCAGATGGTGTCGCCGCAGAGGTACGGCGGCGGCGGGACGACGGGAAATGGGTTCGGACCGTCGCAGCCGCTGTTGAAATTATCCGGGTCGTTGCAGAATGGCTCGCCCTCGTCGTGGTCGCCGGGTTGGCACAGGGCCACGCAAGTCACACCCGCGCACGTCAGCCCCGAGTGAAACAGCCGACCGGATGAAAAACACGCCACCCCCTGAACACCATCCTCGCAGCTCGCGCCATCGACCGTGCAACACGCACCAAGCGTGAAATCCGGGCAGGGACATTCCACCTTGATCGTGTAGATCCCGGCGTCGGAAGGCTGCCAGGCGCCGACCTCGAGCCAGTACGCCTCGCCCGGCGTCAGCCCCGCGACGCAGATATCCGACAAGTACCCGTCGCCCGTGCCGCACTGGTCGTCGCTACACGCGACGTGTGTCAGCGCACCGCATGTCCCGGCCCAAAGCGTCATCACGGTATCCGCCGGCGGCCCGGTGGTGTTGCAACTGTGAATGCGCAGGGACGTCGTGCCGGTCGGCGGAATAATGCGGTACCACGCACTGTTGCTTCCGCTCCCCCCGCCGGCATGGCAGGGGTGCGGCGGGTCGCCGGCCTGGTCAAAGGTACGCAAGTCGACTACGACGGTGTCGCCGCAGTTGATCGGAACCGCCGAGTTGCAGAGTTCGCCGGCGCCGCCGGTGATCGGCGAGCGACCCGCCTCAGCGTCGGCCGCGACCGTCAGCGGCGAGGCAGTCGCAATGGAAGTTTCGTGCGAAGCAGGGGCGATTGAGGATACGGCTTCGCCGGGGCCAATGACCGCAACAACAACAACGGGAATCAGGGTTGAAAGCAGGCTGATCCACGCGCCAAACATGGCGTCCTCCGTGAATTGAACTATGCCCTCGGCCAGCCGAATCCCGGGACATGCACCCCAAGTCGTACGAGTGCATTCTACCGCGGCCCCAAGTGCGAATTACGGAGGTGGCTCACCCTATAAAGCCTCGACAGCGGCCGCCGCGGATGGCATTTCTAACGATTGTGGAACGCAACTTGCTTGCGGGGCGCAGATTCTGAACGATTGAGAGTGACGGGCTTCTGCGCAGCGTCTGCCAACGCAGACCGCGCCGTAAAACTACCTGGTGAGTCAGCCAATGAGCAGCCTGCGCGACTGCCCCGCACCCACGCACCTGTCCGCCCACGTGGGCGGCCGCCGAATTACCTGTGACGTCGCCGGCCCGGTGACGCTGATCGGCAGCCGGCGCGACTGCGCCCTGGCGGTGCCGCATCCCGACATCTCGAAAGTGCACTGCGCCGTGGTCGCCACGGGCGGAGCCTGGTTTGTCTGCGACCTGTGCAGCCGGACGGGGACGTTCGTCAATGACACCCCCGTGCGGGCGGCGCATGTTCATCCGGGGCAGCGGCTGCGAATCGGGCCGATCGAGGTCGAGATCACATTCTCCTCCGGCGCGTCCACGTCGGACGCGTCGCAGGTGCTGGAGTTCGAGCAGCGCTTCGCCTCGCCGCTGATCCTCGGCGGCGGCTCGCACTACTTTGAGCTGTCGGCGTTCCCGGCGCTGGTCGGCCGCCGCAGCACGTGCCAGGTGCCGCTGGACAGTCCGGATGTCTCGCTGGTTCATGCGCTGCTGTTTGCGATTGACGGCGAGCCGGTGGTCTTCGACCTGGGCAGTCGCACGGGGACGTTCGTCAATAAGCAGCGGATCGAGATGGCGTGGCTGAAGAGCGGCGACGACTTGCGCTTCGGCGATCTGGAGCTGGAGTTTCGCTGCGACGCGCCGATCGGTGCGCACGCCGTCGCGACCGACGCCGGCGACGAACCGCGCGGCTCCGCCGACGGGCATGCGGCGTCGCGCGCCGGCCGGCCGCGCGGCCGACGGGTCGAGCCGGCGGCGACGGCGGAAGCGCTGGATTTCCAGGTGCCCGTGACGCGGCCCGATCCTGCGGCCGCCGCGGAGGCGCTGGCGGCGATCGGAGCTGATGAGATTGACCAGCACGTCGACGGATTACAGCGCGTGCTGGGCAATATTCGCGCGGCGCTGGGGGCTCAGGCGCTCGATCTCCAGTCCCGCGCGGCGGCGCTGCTGGAGAGGCAGGCTGCGTCGGAGGCGCGCGCGGCGGAGCTGATCCAGGCGCAGGAGCGCGTCTGCGAACACCTGGCCGATCTCGAAAAACGCGAGGCGCGGCTGGGCTGCGCCGAAGCGGACCTGGCGCTGCGGCTGGCCGAGCTGGAAGCGCGCGAGCAGGCGCTGGCGGAAGCTCAAAAGCGAATCGACCAATTCAAAGCGGCCCTGGAGAACGCGGCGGCGTGTGTTTCGGCCGGGCCGCGGGCGGCGTCGCCGTCCGCGGCGCCGATTCGCACCGAATCCGCCGAACACGTCGCCGCCCCGGCGGGCAACGGCGCGCACGCGCCGGCGGAGATGCCGGCGCCGGTCGTGGGCAAGCCGTTGTTCGCGGTGGAAGAGCCGGGCAGGCGGGATCGCGCGCGGCATTGAGAGGGCGCGGGGGACAGGGGCGCAGGGCGCGGGGCGCGGGGCGCAGGGCGCAGGGCGCCGGGCGCAAGCCGCCGCTGCAGAACAATCACTTCAATAATCACAATCGGAACGCGAGTCTGTCCGAACCCGCCGCGCCAAGCGGCGGGTTGACGTTCGTCAGTGATCGGCGCGGCACAGGCCGGGGACGTCACCCCGCCGCTTGGCGCGGCGGGTTCGGACTGATAAGCCCGCGGCGGGTTCGGACTGATAAGCCCGCGGTGGGTTTGGCGGCGCCGTTCCTAGGGCGCAGGGCGCAGGGCGCAGGGCGCGGGGCGCGGGGCGCAAGCCGCCGCTGGAGAACAATCACTTCAATAGTCACAATCGGACCGCGAGTCTGTCCGAACCCGCCGCGCCAAGCGGCGGGTTGACGTTCGTCAGTGATCGGCGCGGCACAGGTCGGGGACGTCACCCCGCCGCTTGGCGCGGCGGGTTCGGACTGATAAGCCCGCGGTGGGTTTGGACAGACAAGCCCGCGGCGGGTTCGGACAGACAAGCCCGAGGTGGGTTCGGACAAATCGGTCCGGCGAGGCTGCCAGAATTTCTCGTCACACCTGCGTATCGTCTCCCGTTGTGACGCTCTCGACCGTTGCGACGGCTGACGGTATAAACGCCCTCCCGCGGAGGCGGTGCATGGCGTCGCCGCGGGGGCCGGCGCGGGTTGGTGCGGCTGCCGGTGCGACGATGAAACGAACGGTCGATCGCCCGTGTTCGGGCGGACGATGCGAGCGAGTGGAATGCCGGACGCGTTTCTTCTGACGGTCATCATCCTGGGCGCGGTTGGCTTGTACCTGGCGCTGCCGGGCGGGCGCGCCAATGTTGGCAAGCTCGCCCTGATGATTCTGCTCGGCGCGGGCGGGGCGCTGTTCGGTCTTCTGGCGCGGCGCTATGGAACGGCGGCGGTGCCCGGCTGGTTCGTGGTGCTCTCGGTGGTGGGCCTGTGGGGGGCGATCCGGGTCATTACGCACAAGCGGCCGGTGTACAGCGCACTGTACTTCGTGCTGGTGGTCGTCGCCGTGTCCGGGCTGCTGCTGCTGCTCAACGCGGAATTCCTGGCGGCGGCGCTGCTGATCATCTACGCCGGCGCGATCCTCGTGACCTACGTCTTTGTCATCATGCTGGCGCAGCAAAACGAAGTTGCACCGTGCGACCGCGACTCGCGCGACCCGCTGATCGGCTGCCTGATGGGCTTCCTGCTGCTGAGCGTGATCGGCGGCGGGCTGACGCGCGCAACGGGCGTGCCGGGGCCGACGGCCGCGGCCGGCGGGGCGGGAACCGTTGAAGTGGTCGGCACGTCGCTGTTGACGACGTACGTCGTGGGCGTCGAAGTCGCGGGTGTGCTGCTGCTGGCGTCGATGGTCGGCGCGATCGCCATCGCCCGTCGCAAGACGGTCGAGACGGGGGAGGGCTGATGCTCATCCCGTACCTGCTGATTGGCGGGCTGCTGTTCGTGCTGGGCATGATCGGCTTCGTCACGCGCCGCAATCTGATCATCATCTTCCTCTGCACCGAACTGATGTTCCAGGGGATCGTCGTGAACCTGGTGGCGCTGGACCGGTTTCCGCTCAGCGCGGCGGCGGCCACTGTCGCCCGGTCCGACGGACAGGTGTTTTCGCTGTTTCTGCTGGCGGTGGCCGCATCCGAAGCGGCCCTGGCGCTGGCGCTGGTGGTCCTGCTTTTCCGCAACAAGCCGACGCTGGACGCCGGCGCGTGGAAGCTGCTGAGAGATTGACTTGATTCTGTCGGCTGAAATCGCGGTCCCGGCGCTCATCGACACGCTGCCTTTCTGGCCGCTGCTGGGCGCCGTGCTGGTCGGACTGGCGCTGGCCGGCGGCGCCCTGCGCAGGCAGGCGCACTTCTTTGCCGTCGGCACGGTGGGCGTTGCCGCGATTCTCGGCGTCTGGCTGTTCCTGCACCTCAGGCCGGCGGGGCACAGCGCCCCGGCGGACGGCGGACACGGTGCGCCAGCACCGGCGTCCACGCGGGCCGCGCGCGATCCCTCGCAGCCGGGAGGCTACGACCTGGCCCAGGTGCTGGAGGCGAAGCGAAAATACACCGTCCACACGCTCTATCACTGGATCAGCCTGGGCAGCGTCTTCGGCCAGAAGGACCAGTGGATCGACCTGAATTTCTTTTACGACTCGCTCACCGGCGTGATGATGCTGGTGGTGACGGTTGTGTCGCTCATGGTGCTGATCTACTCGATCGGCTACATGCGCGATCATCACGGTCATCCGGAGCGGGGCTACGAGCGGTTCTTCGCGTTTCTGGCGCTCTTCGTCTTCTCGATGAGCATGCTGGTGATGGCGGGGAACTTCGTGCTGTTGTATCTCGGGTGGGAAGCCGTGGGACTGTGCAGCTACCTGCTGATCGGCTTCTACTACGGCAAGCCCGAGGCGGCCGCCGCCGCGAAGAAGGCGTTCATCGTCAACCGCATCGGCGACCTGGGTTTTGCGCTGGGCATCTTCGCGATTTTCCTGTGGATCGGACCGGTAGCGCGCTCGGGCGAGAACCCGCTCGATTACGTCACGGTCTTCAAGTACGTCGGCGATCTGGATAACTGGCAGCGCGGCACGATCGCGCTCTTGCTGCTGTGCGGCGCGCTGGGCAAGAGCGCCCAGTTTCCGCTCTATGTCTGGCTGCCCGATGCGATGGAAGGCCCCTCACCCGTCTCGGCCCTGATTCACGCCGCCACGATGGTCACGGCCGGCGTGTACATGATCGCCCGCTGCACGCCGATTTTCCTGGTGGCGGAGTTTGACGTGGTGAAGGGCGGCCTGCCGCTGACGGCGCTCGACATCGTCATGTGGATCGGGGTGATCGGGGCGGTGCTGGCCGCGACGATGGCGATGGCTCAATACGACATGAAGCGCATCCTGGCGTATTCGACGATGAGCCAGCTCGCGTTCATGTTCGTCGCCCTGGGGGTGGACGCTTCAAACGCGGCGATCTTCCACCTGTACACGCATGCGTTCTTCAAGGCCCTGCTCTTCCTCGGCGCCGGAAGCGTCATGCACGCCATGGGCGGCGTGATCGACCTGCGGCGGTTCAGCGGCCTGCGCAGCGTGCTGCCGAAGACCTACTGGCTGATGCTGATCGGCTGCCTGGCGCTGGCCGGGTTCCCGTTTCTGGCGGGCTTCTGGAGCAAGGACGAGATCGTTCACGCGGCTTACGAGCGCGATCAGAACGTCGGCGTCATTCTGCTCATCACGGCCTTCATGACCGCCTACTACACGTTCCGCATGTTTTTCCTCTGCTTCCACGGCCGCAAACGCCTGCCCGAGGAGGCCGGCGAGCATCCGCACGAGTCGCCGCCGGTCATGCTCTGGCCGCTGTACGTGCTGGCGTTCGGGGCGGTCTTCGCCGGGTACCTCGGCGTGGGCGGATTCGACGGCGACCTGCTGCATACGTTCTTCTTCTTCAAGCCGCACGGGTTCGTCCATCATTACCTTGAAACCAGCACGCTGATGATTCCGCCGCCGCTGGAGGGCAACTCGACGCTGATGTACGTGTCGGCCGTGGTGGCGATCGCGGGCATCGCGCTGGCGTACGCCCGTTACGGCAAGGCGCCGCAGGTCGATCCCGACGCCGCGCTGCTCGGGCCGGTGTGGAAGCTGTGGAACATCAAGTACTACGTGGACGAGATTTACGACACGGCGTTCGTCCGGCCGCTGCGCTCGCTCGGACGGATGTTCGTGGCGACGGACGACAAGGCTGTGGACGGCGCGCTGACGGTGGGCGCGGGTCTGCCGCAGGCCTTTGGAATCGGCATGCGTTTCCTGCAACAGGGCGCGCTGCAGGGCTATGCGCTGACGATGGCGCTGGGTGTGACGGCGCTGCTGCTGCTGTGGCGCTACGTGCAGCCGGATGCGCCGCCGCCAAGGCCCGACGGACCGATCAAAATGCTGATCGGCGGCTGAGCGCAATGCGGACGATTACCTGGGGGACCGGCCTCTGGCCGGTCTCTATTCGGGTCGCACCGGCGGGACGCCGATGCTCCCCGACACGAAAAGAGCGATTGCGAACTGAGAGCGAATGGACGCACTGTTCACCAACCTGCTGGTCTTCCTGCCGCTGATCGCGGCGGTGATCGTCTGGACGCTGCCCGCGCGGCGCGAGGCGTCCGCCGGCCCGCTGGCGTTCTGGGTGGGGCTGTTGACGGCGCTGCTGTCGATCTACCTCTGGATGAAACTGCCGGCCGTCGGGCCGAAGGGGCTGGTGGGCGAGTTCCGCGCGGAGTGGATCACCATCGGCGACTACGCCGGCTCGCGGCAGGTCGCCGGCGTGCAGGTGCGCTATCACGTGGGCATGGACGCGATCAGCGGCCCGCTGATTGCGCTGACAGGCGTGCTGGTGCCGTTGTCGATCGCATGCAGCTTCACTTCGATCCGCACGCGCGTCCGCGAGTACTACGCCTGGATGCTGGCGCTGACCGCGGCGATGTTCGGCGTGTTTCTGGCGCGCGACCTGCTGCTGTTCTACGTCTTCTTCGAATTCACGCTGATTCCGCTCTATTTCCTGATCGGCATCTGGGGCGGGGCGGAGCGGCGCTACGCGGCGACCAAGTTCTTCCTCTACACCTTCGTCGGCAGCGTCGTCACGTTCGCCGGCATTCTGTACCTCGCGGTGCGCTCGGCCGGCCTTCGCGGCGTGAACATCATCGACTTCGACCTGCAGACGCTCTCGTCGCTGGCCCTGAGCGGGCAGTCCGGCCTCACGCTGAACGAGCAGTCGCTGCTCTTCATCGCCTTCTTTTGCGGCTTCGCGATCAAAGTGCCCTTCTTCCCGCTACACACGTGGCTGCCGCTGGCGCACACCGAGGCGCCCACCGCCGGTTCGGTGCTGCTCGCGGGCGTCCTGCTGAAGCTGGGCACGTACGGCTTCTTGCGCTTCACGCTGCCGGTCGTGCCGGACGGGGCGATCGCCTGGGCGTCGGCCATGGGCGTGCTGGCGGTGGCCGGAATTATCTACGGCGCTCTGTGCTCGTGGGTGCAGCGCGACGTGAAGAAGCTGGTCGCCTACTCGTCCGTGTCGCACCTGGGCTTCTGCATGCTGGGAATGTTCAGCCTGCTGCCGGTGGGCGTGAGCGGATCCGTGCTCTACATGGTGAATCACGGCATCAGCACCGGGGCGCTGTTCCTCATGGTCGGCATGATCTACGAGCGCTATCACACGCGCGACATGGATCAGATCGGCGGACTGGCGCGGCGCATGCCCGTGGCGGCGTTCTTCCTCGTGCTCTTTGTGCTCTCCAGCGTCGGACTGCCGGGATTGAACGGGTTTGTGAGCGAGTTCACGGTGCTCCTGGCCGCGTTCAATGCGACCAAGGTGCTGGGCCCCTGGTTTGGATCGATCGGCGCCGCCGGCATTCTCCTGGGCGCGATCTACCTGCTCTACATGACCGGCAAGGTGCTCTTCGGACCGCTCAAGGAGCCGCCGCACACGCCCGATCTTTCGGCCGGCCTGAAGGAAGACCTGACCAAGCGCGAGGTGGCCATTCTGCTGCCGCTGGCCGTGCTGGTGGTGCTGCTGGGCGCGTATCCGCGCATCATCACGGACACGCTCGATCCGGCGCTGCGCGACCAGATTCTGGCGCGGACGGATAGCCGACTGGCGATGCTGGACCATACTGCGCCGCTGGCGCAGCATGCGGGAGCGGACGACTCATGGGCGGGCCAGAGGCCCGCACTCCCCGGAATTGAAGCCCCCGCTGACGGAGGTGGCTGACCGTGCCTGACGGCGTTGTGGTATCGCTGACCGCGCTGCTGCCCGAGCTCCTGCTCGTGATCGCCGCCTGCGCCGTGCTCCTGGTCGGGCCGGGGCGGCGCGAAGGCGGCGGCGCGGCGCCGGTGCTGACGCTGGTCGCGCTCCTGCTGGCGCTGATCGTTCTTCGCTTTGGAGAAACGCTGGGCATTCGCGGCGGCAGCGGCGGCGGGCTGTCGTTCGATGAGCTGGCCAAGTACGTCCGCACCAGCACCGCCGTCATCGGCATTCTGATCACCATGGCCGCCTGGTCGCAGCCCGCCGCCGGTGAGCGCGGCGAGTTCTTCGCCATGATGCTCTTCTCGCTCAGCGGGCTGATGCTGGTCGGCGCGTCCAGCGACTTGGTCACGCTTTTCCTCGCCCTGGAGCTGGTCAGCATTCCGGCGTACACACTCGTCACGCTCAGCCGCACGGATCTGAAGGCGCTCGAAGCGGGAACAAAGTACTTTTATCTCGGCGCTATGGCCGCCGCGATCAACGCGTACGGCTTCAGCTTCCTCTACGGCGTGGCCGGCTCGGCCGATCTGGGCGACGTGACGCGGGCCGTGGCCAGCGCGCTCGCCAAACCGGCCCAGGTGCTGCCCTACACCTTGGCGATGCTGGGCGTGACGTTGTCGGTCGCCGGTCTGCTGTTCAAGATCGCCGCCTTTCCGCTGCATTTCTACATCGGCGACGTGTATCAGGGCGCGGCTGCGCCGGTCGCCGGCATGCTCGGGTACGTACCGAAGCTGGCCGGCTTCGTCGCCATTCTGAAGGTCGTTGCGGCGACCAACGTCTGGCGCGGCGGCGACGTGCCGCTGTTCTGGGTGCTGTGGTGGGTGGCCGTGCTCAGCATGACCATCGGCAACACGCTGGCGCTGATGCAGACCAATGTCCGTCGCATGCTGGCGTATTCCGGCATCGCCCACAGCGGCTACATGCTGGTCGGATTGATCGCCGGTCCGCTGGCCGGACCAGGCGTCATCGGCGACGGCGCGGCGGCAATTTTGTACTACACCGTTATCTACGGAATCGCCAACCTGGGCGCGTTCACACTGCTCGGGCTGCTGCGGGTGCGCGGCGAGCCGGCCGAAACCGTCCGCGACCTGGCCGGGCTGCTGCGGCGACATCCGGGGCTGGCTTTGCTGATGGCGCTGGCAATGCTGACGCTCATGGGCCTGCCGCCGACGCCGGGTTTCTGGGGCAAGATGGCGCTCTTCGGCAGCGCGCTGGCGTCGGTGAAGGATTCCGGACCGCTCAACCAGTGGGTGGTTGCGCTGGTTGTCATCGCGGTGATCAACACGGCCGTGGCGGCGGCTTACTACCTTCGCGTAGTGGCGTCGCTGCTGCTGTATGAGAATGACGAGCCGGCCGAAGCGCGACAGGCCGACGCGCCGCAGATGGGCGTCGTGCTGTGCGGCTTCCTGCTGCTGATCTTTGCGTTCTTCCCCAACGCCTTGATGAACTTCGGGCGCGCTGCGTCCGGACCGCTGCGGGCGCAGGCGACGCCGATGAGGCTGGACGTGCCGGTACAGTCGCATCCCCCGGATGCCGGGCACGTTCACCCGTCCTGACGCCGCGGGCGGGTACAATCTATAGTCAGGTGCGCGCCTCTTGGAGACGCCGGAAAGCGAGGAGCCGGATGCCTCTGAAACCCGGACGCATTCTGTGGCCCACGGATTTCTCCGAATTGTCGCTGGAGGGGGCGCGCTACGCCCGAGGATTTCGCGAGTCGTTCGGCTGCGAGCTGCACGTTCTGCACGTCGTCGCGCCGCCCATCGGTCCGGACGTGTCCCTCATGCTGCCGGCTGAATTCCCGCTGCCCGTGACCGACCCGGAGATGATCACCGCCTGCCGCCGCAGCCTGGCGAAGCTGGCGGCCGACCAGTTCGGCGGCGATCCGTCGATCACGTGCGACGTGCAGTTGGGCGCCTCGTGGTCGGGCATCTGCGACTACGCCAAGGGGCACCAGATCGACCTGATTATTGTGGCGACGCACGGCCGGACAGGCCTGCCGCATGTGCTGATCGGCAGCACGGCCGAGCGGATTGTGCAGCACGCACCTTGCCCGGTATTGGTGGTGAAACACGGGCAGTGCGGGTTCGCGGTATAGGGGGGGCGAACGCCGGTACACGCCCAAGGGGCGGCGATTTCACGCTCTATCTTCCAGCGGCTGAAGCGGATTTGGACTTAGAATTCGTCTGACCGTGTCCGAATTCTCGTTTAAGTGTCTGTCGCTTATGGGTATATGGCGATGCGGAGCGCATCAAGAAACGTTCATAATTCCGTTGACACGCCGTGCGCGATTGCGGTATGCTGAGTCGAAGTGAGGGAAAGGTACGCCCTGCCCTTCTGGTCATTCGGCTTTCCCGAGCAGCTTCGCAATAGCCGGCGAAGTTGCCTCGTGTTCAGCTTCGGCTCGCGGCGATCGGCCCGAGTCGGATTTGGACGGCCTGTGTGAGACCAAAGACGAACTTTGCGTTCGATTTTCTGGAGGAGAGTTAATGAAGAAGTTTGTTGGCATTCTCGGCCTGGCGGCTCTGGCTGCCCCGGCCCTTGCCCAGCCGCAGAAGAATTTTCTGTGGACAGGCAGCCTTGCGATCGCTGATAACGACGGCCCGTCGACGGTGACCATCACGGTCCCGGCGGATCCGGGTGGTCTGAACACGGTCGGCGACGTCAACGTCGACACGATCATTGCCCACACGTGGCAGGGCGATATGAACATCGTCGTCAGCCACGGCGGCACGTCGGTCAACGTCTATAACCGTCCCGGCTTTGCCGGCACCGGTTTTGGCTTCTCGACTGACAACGTCGGCAACCCCACCACGGGCGTCGCGTTCGTGTGGGACGATGAAGCCACGCAGGGCCCGTACGACACCCCGGTGGTTGCGATCAACAACCCCGTCGGCAACTGGCGTCCGGAAAGCCCGTTGAGCGCGTTCGACGGCATGGACAAGCGCGGCGACTGGACCTTCACGGTCACCGACCATGCGGCCGGCGACGTCGGCACGATTCGCCAGTTCTCGCTGGCGTTCACGAACGTCCCTGAGCCCGCGGCTCTGGCGCTTCTGGCGCTGGGCGGCATGCTCCTGCGTCGTCGCTAAGCCATCATTATCCGCCCCGTGCGGATTTTGAAGCTTTCGGAACAGGCGGTCTTCGGGCCGCCTGTTCTTTTTTTTGCCGCTTCGTTCCGCCCAGTCTGGTTTCCAGCTTGCACGGTCCGCACAGCGGACCCTACTTGGCTTTTTTTGCCGCTTCGATTGCTCTTTCCGAGCCGCGACCGTGAGGGAGCGGTTCCGGAGGAGGCGCTGAAAAGAACCGCTTGCTCACGCGCGCGGCTCGGGAAGAACCTACCACTTACGCGCGCGGCGCGGATCGAACTGGCGGCTACGGGATAGCTTCTACCGCGATCGGCCGACGATCAGCGCCACGAAGCCGTTGATATCCAACACTGTCGTCGCGCCGTCGCCGTCGATATCGCCGTTGAGGATCAGGCAATCAGGGAATTGCTGCTGATACGCGGCCGGATCAGCCAGCGCCAGCACGAACGCGTTGATGTCGAGCACGTTCACGGCGCCGTCGCAGTTCATGTCCCCGCGCAGGCCGCCGCACTCATCGGGCACACCGTCGTGATCCTCGTCAGCGCTGATCGGCGCCGCTTCGCAGGAGACGGCCACGCTGATGTAGGAGGGGAACGGGCACAGTTCGCCGACGGCCGGTGTCGCCACCATCCGCAGCGTGGCCACGCCGCCGGTCAGCAGGTTGTTGTACTGCCCGAAGGGAAGCGTGAGCGTCGCCACGCTGGGGGTCAGCGGGCAATCGGCGCCACCGGGGCCATAGAGGTTGCCAATCGGCGCGTCATTCAGCAGCACATCAATGCGTTCGGAGTCCAGGTTCAGGTCGGCTGCGGCCTCGAAGCGCAAGGTCACGTCGCCCAGCGCCGGCCGGGCGGCATAGCTGTAAGCCTGCGGCGAGCTGGCGTTGATCGGCGTCAAATCCAGGGACGCGACGCGAAACTCGGTCGACAGATCGCACGAATCCGGCCGCCCGTTGCCGTTGCAGTCCTGTTCGGCGCCGGCCGCAAGATCCAGCGCGTCATCCACGCCGTTGTGATTGCAGTCGCGGGCCGTGACGAACGTCGCCGGCGAAGCCGGAGGCGCCAGGGTGGCGCCCACGAAGTTCTCCGCCGTCACGCGCCAGTAGTAGGTCCGCCCCTCTTCGAGCGGAGCGGCGGCGGTGTACTGCGTGGCGCGAATCCGGCTGACGTCGATGTCCGGCGTTCGAAAGAGCGGATCGTCATCTACGCGCACGCGATACGAGACGGCCAGCGGCGATGGCGTCCAGATGAACGTCGGCTGCGGATCGACCGCGAGCGCGCCGGCGGGCGGCTCGACGGTGTCGAACGCGCCCGGTGTTGTGAACGTCGTGCTCGCGTAATTCGCGTACCACAGCAGCGATGGGTAGATTTCCTCGCAGGTGGGCGCAATCTGCTCGGCCGGAAGCAGGAATCCGAACTGCCCGCGATCGCGCAGCTCGTAGGTCATGGCCAGGATGCCGTGCTGGCCGTAGGCGTAGTCGACCGATGTTCCGGACGCGGGGTAGATCGTGGTGTAGACCGGTCCGGGGCCGTAGCTCATCCCGTGCACGTCGCGCACCACGTCGCGCATGTAGCCGCCCATGTAGCGCAGCTCGGCGTCGTCCGGGGCGAGCTGCGGCGTCCAGCCCCAGGCCCACATGATCAGTTGCGAATAGCTGTGCACGTCGGTGAAGGCCACGATGTTCGGGTTGGCGATCAGGATGTTACGGATCGCCTGCGTTTCCGGCTCGGAGAACGGGGACGGGCCGCAGTAGGTGTCGGACGGCGGGTCGCTGCTGGCGCCCTGCAGGCACCAGTGATCGCCCCAGTTGCGATTCAGATCGACGCCGAAGCTGCCGCCGTTGTTCCGGCGGTTCTTCCGCCAGAAGCGGAACGTATTCCACGAATACTCGTACCCGTCCGGATTCATGACGGGAATGATGCGCCAGTCGCAGCGGTCCACCAGCTCGCGGGCGAGCGGGTCGGTGTCGTAGGTGCGGATGAGCTGGTCGGCGACGTAGAGCGCCGTGGCCACGGTGATCCACTCGCGCGCGTGCTGCCCGCCGAACATCAGGATTCCCGGCTCGGTCCCGACGGCCGGCGCGCCGATCCGCAGGCCGACGATCGGACGGCCTTCCACCGAAGTCCCCGCCGTGAACGGCTGGGCCAGGTCGGGCCGCAGGGCGACGAGCTGGTTCATGTAGCTCTGCACGGCGGCGAGATTCATGTAGTTGTCGAATGTCCGCCCGCCGCCGCGCTCCGCTGCGAGGCGCTCCGCGTCAATCAGCGGCTGGACGTCCTCGATCAGCACGCGGAACGGGAGTCCGGCGGCGGCCAGCCGCTGGCGCTGCGCCGGGCTGACGCGGACGTCGTTCTCGCCGATGCCCGGCCCGTGGCAGTTCCAGAAGTCGTCCGCCAGCGTGAGCAGGAGTTCCAGCTCCTTCTCGGTCGCGGCGCGGACGCGCACGACCTGGTGACCTGAAAAATCGCTCGGCGGCTCCGCGCCAGACGCGGATTGCCAGGAAGTGAGAATGACGAGCAGCAGGAAGCCGAAGCGTGTACACATCTCTAAGCCTCCCGAAAAGCGGCCGGCAGCCGTATCTATCCTACGTTCAGGTGGTACTGTCCGGACCCCATTCCGGCAAGAAAAAAGTCTCCCCTCCGCGGGGTCATCCGTCCGAACCCGCCGCGCCAAGCGGCGGGGTGACGTCCCCGGCCTGTGGCGCGCCGATCAGAAATGATCGTCAACCCGCCGCTTGGCGCGGCGGGTTCGGACAAACGGCCCGGCGGCGGCGAAGCCAAGAGCACAGGCCAAGCCCACCGCCGCCGGCTCACGACGAGCGTCACTCACCGCCGGCGCCGGTACGAGCGTCGCTTGTGCGGCGGCGAAGCTCGTGCAGCGGCAGAACATCACGGGCGTTGTCGGTCAGCCCTTCGAACTCGCGATTCAACAGGTAGTTACCGGTTTTGAAGTACAGCGGAATGACCGGCAACTCCGCACACAAGATGGCCTCTGCCCGGGACAGCAGGGCGTAGCGTTGGGCGTCATCGGCTTCCTCGGCCGCCGCGGCGATGGCCGAATCGTATTCGGGGCTTGACCAGCCGGTGCGGTTCTGGCCGTCGCCGGTGGTGAACATATCGAGGAACGTGTTGGGGTCGAGATAATCGCCATACCAGTCGCTGCGGACAACGTCATAGTCGAGCGCGCGGATGCGCTGGCTAAGCACTTTGCTCTCCACGCTACGCAGCACGACGCGCAGCCCGAGCGATTTTTCCCACATCGCCTGGACGGCTTCCGCGATGCGCTGCTGATCGGGATGGGGCGCGAAGGCCAGTTCGATTTCGCGCGCCGCCGGATCGACGCCGGCCTCGGTCAGAAACGCCTTCGCGCTCGCGACCCGGTCGTCCATCGACAGACCGGCGCCCAGACCCGTGGGGGGCTGATAGCTGACCCACGTCCCGTCCGCGGCGCGGCGGCGCATCAGCGCGGCGGCCGGTGCCGGTACGTAAGTGTCCGCGGGAATCTCGCCCAGCCCGAGTACGTGCCGGCAAAGCGCCGGCTTGTCGATCGCCAGCGAGAGCGCCCGGCGTACGCGGGCGTCGTCCAGCGGCGGCCGCGTGCAGTTGACGCGGAAAAAGTAGGTCGCCAGGCGCGGGCCGATGGCGAAGTCGCGGCGCTCGCCTCGCGCCTCTTGCGCTTTGAGTGCACGGGCCAGCGCCGTATCCAGGCCGCGCAGCAGGTCGACGCCGCCGGTTTGATAGGCCAGCAGGGCCGCGTTCGGATCGGGGAAGACCGCGACCTGGATGGAATCGACGGCCGCCGGCGGCGTGAAGTACGGGTTTCGCTGGAGCCAGAGGCCGCGCTTGAAATCCCAGCGTTTCAACAGGTACGGCCCGTTGCACAGGATATTCTCCGGCCGCGTCCAGAGGTGCCGCCGGCTGCGGCGCGAGTAGCGGTCTGCGCCGCCGAAGCGCTCGATCAGGTCGGCCCGCACGGGGGCGAGCGTCGCGAACGAGGTGAGATCGAGGAAGTAGCTGCACGGCGCCGCGAGCCGCACGCGCAGCGTCCAGTCGTCTTCGGCTTCGATTCCGACGGCATCGGCGGGCTGGTCGTTCTCGGGCGAGTCATCGCCGCGCGAACGAAAATAGCGCTCCGCGCCAATAATGACGAACAGCAGCGAGAAGTACTGGGCCTCCAGCGCCGGATCGAGCGCCCGCAGCCAGGCGTAGCGGAAATCGCCGGCCGTGACCGGCCGGCCGTCCGACCAGCGCCGCGGCGAATCGGCGTGCAGATGGAACGTCCAGGTTTTTCGATCGTCGCTGACGTCCCAGCGCTGCGCGGCGGCCGGGCGAGCCTCGAGCGTCTGCGGATCGAGGCGCGTCAGGCCCTCGAAAAGGGCGCCGCAGAGCTGCGTTTCAAGCTGCCAGCTGGCGCGCTGCGGGTCGATCGTGCGCGGCTCCTCGCTGGCGGGAGCGGCCAACACGAAATCGGCCCGCGGCGGCGCGTCGCGCAGGGAGAGCCAGGCCACGAGCAGCAGGGCGGGGATGAGCGTGATCGCGAGGATGCCGCGAAACATCGAGGGAGATGATACGGCATCGGCGCGATCGCCGACGAGGACACGGACAAGCGGAGTACCGCTTGTCCGTGCCACCCATGGTGCCACCCATCAGGAGTGCCCG
The DNA here is from genome assembly GCA_007859745.1 of Phycisphaerae bacterium RAS1. Classification (NCBI taxonomy): domain Bacteria; kingdom Pseudomonadati; phylum Planctomycetota; class Phycisphaerae; species Phycisphaerae bacterium RAS1. Next base: position 2,753,046 of record SMLU01000001.1, read on the forward strand.
GCGCCGGCCGGTCAGGTGCCTGAAAGCAACTGCACGAACGGGTTGATGTCGAGGATGTCGACATTGCCGTCGTCGTTTACGTCCGCCAGCTCGCGCGCGCACTCGGGATACGCGGCCTGGTAGTCGGTCGCGCTCGAGAGCGCCAGGACGAACGGGTTGATGTCGAGGATATTGACCTCGCCGTCGCAGTTCATGTCGCCGACCGCGTTGGGCAGCGTCATGAGCACGATCTCCTCCATCAACTGGAAGGGCGTGCCCGGATCGTCGTCGTCGTCGCCGAGCACCGAGAGCACCGTCGTGGCGAACGGCTCGTGGTCGAGCGCCTGAACCTCGACGTCGACGTGCAGCGGCGTCGGTCCCAGGTCGCCCTTGACCGGAATGCCCGGTGGCAACCCGTTCAGAGAGACAATCTGCGGCGCCGGCGAACCGTCGGGCCAATGCGTCTCGATGCGGTAGCTGAGCATGGTGGTTTCGGTCGTCACGTCGAACCCAACCGTGCGGGCCGCGTTTCCGCCGGCACGCAACGGAATCAGCGTGCCCGATCCGTCGTTGCCCGGGCAGCAGATCGCGAAGCACCACTGGTTGGTCGCGTTGATATTCCCATTGCACGTGAACGAGAGGCCGTTCGCCAGGTTGATCACATTCATCGCATAGCAGGCGTTCAGGTACGGCGGCGGATTCGGCAATCCGGTCGGCCGGCCTACCAGCACGTTGATGTTCGAGCACGACCCGGCGGGCACGGTGATGAAGCCGCTCGACGGCGTGAACGTCATTGAGCCCAGCGCCGTGCAGCCCGGACCGGTCAGCGGCCCGGCGAGGTTCCAGAAGTAAGTCTGCGGCGCGGGGGAGTAGTTGCAGATGGTCATCGTCGCAGGTTTCACGATCTGGTTCTTGCAGAAGGTGATGTTCGGAATCTGGCACGACTGCCGGCACTTGCCGCTGCCGCCGGCCAGGTAGATCGCCTGCACTTCAGCCGGCGTCAGCGCCCGGCGGAAAATCTGCAGCTCGTCGATCCTGCCCACGTACGGAATGATGGACGAGATCGGCTGCCGCTGGCCGATCCAGAGTTCGGCCGTGTTGGTCGTGTTTCCGGCGCGGGCCGACGGGTTGAACGACTGCGACACGCCGTCCACGTAGAGCTTCAGTCCGGTCGCGCTGGTGCGCTGCACGGTCGCGGCGACGTGGTGCCAGCGACCGTCGTTTGCGGCCAGCGTGGAGATCCAGTTCGAGAATCCGACCGTATCGCCGATCTGGAAGCTCAGCGTGCCGTTGAACAGGAACATCGAGTAGCCGATGGCGCCGCCGCCACCCACGACGCGCTTGTCGACGATGCTCTGGATGCCCTGTCCGTTGGTGCGGATCCAGGCGTCGATGCTGAAGTCCTGGTTGGCGGGGAAGTTGAGCTGCGCGTTGTTGTTGACCTTCACGTAATCGTCGACGCCGTCGAACTCCAGCGAGACGTTGACCACGCCCGCCGCGGGTGTCGGACCGTTCTGGTGCTGACCATTCTGCGCCGGAAGCGCGATGTCGCGCGCCGTCGGGATGATCGTCGGCGGCACCGTCGTTTCGTCAAACGGCCACCAGCCGACCATCGAGAGCGGCGGCTTGGCGCACGGCCCGCACGGCTCCCACGGCTGCGAAGCCATGTCGCCGCCGGCGAAACCGATGTTGAAGATGGGGGTGACCATGCCGTTGACGGTGTTGATACGGTAGATGAAACCGTCGGTGCAGCAGGCGAAGAGCCGGCCGTCGAGCGCGAACCCGATGCCCCAGAACGTCTTGCCGTGCGTACCGATGATGGTCTGAGCGCCGGTGGTCTTGTTGACGCGCACGAGCCGGCCGCTGTTGGTGGCGCCGTACAGCGTGCCCGTCCAGGGCTCGGTCGCCACGTCCCCGGCCCACGGCTCCGGGCCGCCGCCGATGAACGTGCTGGCGGCGGTGCCGGGGTGCACGCGCGCGATCGTCGCGCCGACGCCCGAGTAGAGCCAGCCGTCGCGGCCTTCGCCCAGCGCCAAGTGCGGCGGCGCCAGGCCCAGGAGGTTCGTGGAGCCGATGTTTACCGCAAAGAGCTGGCTGAGCTGGTTGCTGACGTAGATATTGCCCGCGCTGGCGCCGGCGGCGAGGTTGAACGCGCCGGGCACGTTTTTCCAGAAGCTGATCGTGCTCGTGTCGGGGAACACCTGGTAGACGTTTCCGGTGTTGTTGTCGTTGACATAGAGCACCGTCGGGCGGTTGCAGCACGAATCCGGGTTGCAGACCGTGCCGTCGCCCTTGTACGACCCGCCCTGCGCCAGGCAGCCGGTCTGCGTCGTCTGAATGCACTGCGACACGCCGCCGACCAGGATGCAGCAGGCCCCGTCCATGTTGCAGGGCGCCGTGGCACAGGTCGTGCCGTCGCCCTGGTAGGAGCCGTTCAGAACCGTATTGCAGCACGGGGCCGAAACGATCGAGCAGGTCGGGCCGGTCGGGCCGATGTGGCAGCAGGCGCCGACGGGCACGTCACAGTGGCTCGGCGGAAGGCAGTTCGTGCCGATGCCCTGCCAGATGCCGCCCTGCATCACGCAATCCGCGTACAGCGTCACGATGCAGCCCGTCGTCGGGCAGACGCCCACGCAGCACGCGCCGTCGATGTTGCACGGATTCGGCGTGCAAGGCACGCCGTTGCCCATGTAAATGCCGTTATAGACCGCGGCACAATCGGTCGGCGTGGTGATGACGCACTGGATGCTGCCCGGCTGGATCTCGTAGCAGCAGGCGCCCATCTGAATCGGATTGCATTCGCAGTGGTAATAGTAAATGCCGGTCGCCGGATCAAAGAGCTCGAGGGTCTCACAGGGCGAGCCGTCCGGGCAAGCGCCGACGCAGACGACCACGTTAATGTCGAGAATCGGATGGCACTCGTTTTCGCCCAGGCACTCGCAGGCGACGACCTCATACGTCGGCGGGACCGTGGGCAGTTTCTTGATGACGGTCGGCGTGCAGCACTCGCCCGCCGGACACAGACCACCGCAGCCCGGGCGGCAGGTGCCGGGCATATCGGGGTTGCAGATCGAAACGACGTCGCAGGTCGGCGCCGTGAGGTCCGGACAGCCGCAGCGGTACGTGACGGAGTTATCGATATTCCGCCGGCAGAAGACCTCGCAGTTCGAGACGCCGTCGGGGCAAACGCCTTGGCAGATCGGGCCGGCAACCGGGTCATAAGCGATGTAGCACCCGTCCGGGCCCGAAAGGCACTCGCATTTCGTGACGTGCCAGGTGCCGTCCGGGTAGACGGTGATCTCAACCGGCACGCAGTTTCCGCCGGGAGGAACCGGACAGAACGTGGTGCAGGCCATGCCGGTCGCGTCCGGCTGGCAAATCCCGCCGGCGACCTGGCCGCCGGCGTTCTCATCGGTCGCGGCCGGCTTATCCGGACGCGAGCTGTCCTGAAGCATGAAGCTGAACGCGGCGCTCGATACGGGCGGCCAGGCGGCGACCGCGGCGCGCGGCCCGTCCGCGAACAGCAAGGGCGAAGCCAGCCCCGCATTCGCAGTTCCAAGGGCGACGAGGGTGCAGACGAGCGCGCGGATATCAACGGGGCGGAAAATGTGTAAGCGCATGGGTTCTCGGTTCCTGTTTAGGGAGGTGCGGCCGAATACTAGTAATATACCGTCCCCCGGTTCAATAAGTAAAGAAAGAACTCGGGAGCATCGACGGCCCGCCGGCGCGAACCGGAAAACGCACCGGCGGGACGCCGATGCTGCCCTCCATCGCTTGCGGTTGCGGGTCCGGGCCAGTCGCCGCGGGTGGGCGGCTCACGCCTCCGATAATGTGCGCAGGTCCTCCGCCTCCGCCGCGCCCTCGATAAACCGCCGCACACGCGGATCGCGGCTTTGCACCAGTTCCTGGGGCGTCCCATCGGCGACGAATCGCCCGCCGGCAAGCATCAGGACGCGGTCGCCGACTTCGGCGGCGCTTTTCATGTCGTGGGTCACGACCAGCCCGGTCACATCCACCTCGTGCTGAAAGTGGCGGATGACCTTGTTGATCGCGTCGGAGCGCTGCGGGTCCAGTCCGGCGGTCGGCTCGTCATAAAGGATGACTTTGGGCGGCGGATCCATGGCGATGGCCCGGGCCAGGGCGGCGCGTTTTTTTTCGCCGCCGGACAGCTCACCCGGCCGCTTGTGCTGAAAGCCGCTCAGGCCGACCAGGTCGAGACAGCGGGCGACGAGCTGCTGCACCTTTTTGCGATCGACGTGTCCCGAGCCGGTCTCGACCAGTTGAAACGCGACGTTTTCGCCGACCGAGAGCGAATCGAAGAGCGCGTTGAGCTGAAACACGAAGCTGATCTGCCGGCGGATCGGCACGAGCTGCCGTTCGCCCAGGTGATCGACGCGCTGCCCCTCGAAGTAGACCTCGCCTTTGTCCGGCCGAAGCAACCCGACGATGTGCTTGAGCATCACGCTCTTGCCGCAGCCGGAGCGGCCGATGATGACGGTCGTCTTGCCGCGCTCAATGCGCAGGTCGACGTCGTCGAGCACGCGCTGCCGGCCGAAGGATTTGCTGACCTGTCGCAGCTCGATGATCGTGTCGGGCATGGGGGGAGAATATTGCCGGCGTGCGGTGGGTGACAAGGGAGGGGCGACAGGTGACAGGTGACAGGCGCCAGGTGACAGGTGAGAGGTGAAAGTAAAAGGTGAAAGGTGAAACGCGAAAGTGAGAATTGACGATGGACGGCGTCTTTTCAGAACCCGCCGCGCCAAGCGGCGGGGTGACGTCCGGGTTGAGCGGAGCTAAGTCGCCCCTACGCGGTGGGGAGCGCGAGCCTCCGGCCCACCCGTGCGGGCGGGACGCCGCACGCCCCGATTTTTTCACAAGCTCTTCCCATCCGAACCCGGATGGCTTAACCTGACATGTAGATAGATAATATGCTTGGGTGCGTTCGGGTCGAAGGTGGGAAGGGTGCGCCGCTCGCAAGGAGATTGCGATGCGACGACGGCGCGGTCTGAGGGTATTGCAGTGGAAGGCGAGCGCAACGCCGCTCGCGTGCACGTGTCTGGCGGGCTTGGCGCTCGCCGCGGCGCCCGCACGGGCCGAGACGCTGCTCGACATGAACGGCGGCCTGGCCGACGACAAGGCGCCGGCCAAGAAGGCGGAGACGCCGCCGGCAAAACCGGCCGAGCCTGCCAAGAAGGAGGCTTCGGCAACAACCAAGATGGAGAAATCCGCGCCGGTTTCCGCTGCCGCGGGGCGGAGCGATCGGGCCACGTTTCTGCTCTCCGCCGACCCGATTCACAATGATCCGACCATCCTCTGGGACGGATTCCTGAACGGCCTGCGCGGCTTTGAGCACTTCTACGAGCCGGTCGGCAGCCCGCTTTACTTCGAATCGCCTTTCAACAACAGCGGCCTGCGGCTGCTCTACCTGTACCACGATTTCCCGTCCAAGTCGCAGATCGGCGGCGGCGGCCTGAATGTCTTCGCCGTCCAGGCGCGCCTGGCGCTGACCGAGCGCTTGGGCTTCATCGCCACCAAGGACGGCTACAGCCTGATGCGGGCCGGAATCCTGCCGGAAGATGACGGCTGGAACAACGCCGCCGCGGGGATCAAATACGTCATCATCGCCGACCGCGAGAATGACTTTGTGCTGACCGCCGGTTCGCGCTGGGAATGGACCAATGGCGACACGGGCATCGCACAAAGCCCGACACAGGAACTCAGCCCGTTCGTCGGCTTCGCCAAGGGGTTCAACCAGTTCCATATGCTGGGCAACCTGACCGGGCGGCTGCCGATGGACCGGCACGACGGCAATTACATTCTGAGTTGGGACCTGCACTTCGACTACGAGATTGCGCCGAAGGAGCTGCCCGGCTTTGCGCCGCTGTTCGAGGTCCACGGACTGCACTACCTCAGCGACGCGGATCGCCTGCCGCTGGCCGTCGGCGGCGCCGACTACACGAACCTCGGCTCGACCGATGTCGCCGGCAGCGGCGTGTTCTGGGCCGGGCTGGGATTCCGCTGGAAGCTGACGCCGCACATGTCGATCGGCTCGACCTGGGAATTCCCGCTGAGCAACCCGGATGACGATATCTTCGGCCAGCGCGTCACGGCCGATCTGATGCTGACCTGGTAGACCTGAGGCGTGCGGGCGTTCCGCCTGCGGGTCGGGCGCCCGCGCTCCCCGAGGTTCGTGCACGATGCCTAACTGACAGGCTGAAGTCCCGCCTCTAATTCTGGAAAGCGAGCAAACTCATGCAATTCTTCGTGACCAAGCGCGGCCGAGTGCTGCTGTCGTCGGTCGTGCTGTTGCAGCTCATTCCGTTTGGCTGCGGACGGAACATCCTGAACGTCGTCACGCCGTGGCTGCTCGACGACACGCGGAACATCCTCGATACCGTTGTGCGGGCGGTGGCGCCGCTGGTGCTGCCGTAGCGAAACAAGCGACCAGAGCCGCGAGCGTAAGGGCCGTAAGGAGCGGAACCGGCGAGTTCCGCTTGCTTACGCGCGCGGCTCTGCTCTGCGATAGACGCCGGTAGAATTCGCCGCAATGAAACCGGCGTGGCTCACACTTCTCATCCTCGTCAGCGCGCTGGCCATCTGGGGGCTGACCGACATCCGCCGCCGGGCGCGGATTGACCCGGCCCGCCCCGACGTCCACAAGACGGACCTGACCGTCTATACCGGGGCAGCCCGCGAGATCGTCGAAGGGCGCGATCCCTACGCGATCACCAATCCGCGCGGGATGTACTACCTCTACCCGCCGCTCTTCGCGCTGCTGCTGACCCCGCTGACGACAGTCGATACGCAGACGCAGGCGGTGACCTGGTTTGCGGTGAACTGCCTGCTGGCGGCGGGGTGCGCGGTGGAGGCGGGGAAGATCGCTCGGGCTGCCCGCAGGGGCGCAGGGCGCGGGGCGCAGGGCGCGGGCCGCCCGGAGGATTCTTCACCTTCAGCCCCGGTGTGGATTTGGGTGTGCGCGACGCTGGCTGTGCTGATGCCGGCGTTGAACACGCTTCAGCGCGGGCAGGCGAACATCGCGGTTCTCTACCCGTTGCTGCTCGGGTTCCGGCTGGTGCTGACGGCTCGGCGAAACTCGACGGCGATAGTCGGAGGCGTCTTGCTGGCGCTGCCGGTGGCGCTGAAGCTCACGCCGGCCCTTCCGGTTGCGTTCGTTCTTCTCCAGGAATTCGTCGCGGCGCTTCGGCGCGGGGCGGGCATCGCCCACGATTCAACGCGCGCCGTCGTGACGCATGACATGGTGGGCACGGCCCACCCTACAACTTCCGCAAGTTGCACGCAGCATGCCGCAAGTAGCACGCCGCTCGCCGTACTCAACCCGCGGCACGCCGCACAGTTTCTGTTCACGACGCTGGGCGTCGCCCTGGGATTGTCGCTCTTCTTCTTCCTGATTCCGGCCGCCTGCACCGGCTGGCATCGCAATCTCGAGCTGCTGCGAACCTGGAAGGCGCGCGTCGCCGCCAACGAAAACGTCGGCGTTCAGAACGCCTTCAACGACCGCAGTTACCGCAACCAGAGCCTGGAAAACGCCGCCTACCACTGCGGCAACTTCCTGGTGTACTCCCTTTTCGGCGGGCCGGACGACCGCCTCGCCGCCCGGCGGGCGACCACGCAGGCCGTCATGCCGATGGACAGCCCTTGGTTTGATGCGATCGTGAATATCGTCCGCGGCGGGCTGCTGCTGCTCCTGTTCATCGCCGGCCTGAGCGGCTTCGCCTCGCGCGACCCGTTGCGCCGCGCTGCCGCGTTCGGGTTGGCATGCCTGCTGACGCTGCTGGTGTCGCCGCTGTCGTGGGCGCATCACTACGTCATCGCATTCCCGGCGGCAGTCTTTGTGCCGCTGTGGTTGCTTCGGACCGGCCGGTTTCGGGCCGCAGTGCTGATCGCGGGCGCGCTGGCGAGCCTGTCCGTGGCTCACTACGCGCTGCTCGAACACGTCGGACGCGTCGGGATGCTGGGGCTGGGCACGGCAGTCGTCGCTCTTGTGGCGTCATGGTCGCTCGCGTTTCCGCGGCCAAAGTTATTGGCAGACGGCGCGGGCCGGGCCGTTTTTCCGAACCCGCCGCGCCAAGCTGCGGGTTGACGATCCTGGGCGAGCAGCGCCGCATAGGCCGGGGACGTCGACCCGCCGCTTGGCGCGGCGGGTTCGGACAGAAATGCCCGCGGAGCCTGCCGCTATCCATGGTTACTTCCGCTCGTGTTTCCGCGGCCCCACCTGCGTTGACCGCGCTGAGCATCGAATGCACTATACCTTTTCGAGCGCGCGGCGCCTTCGCTCCGAGCGCATTTGAGGATCCGATTCAATGTCACGAAAAAAGCACAAGAGCGCCCACCCCGCCACGCATCGCCCGGCCGCGACTGTTGCCGCGGCGCAGCCCTCGCCCGGAGCGGCGTTCGTACTGCTTGGCGGGCTCGCGCTGCTGACCAGCGCGGGCATGTCGCTTATGCTCGCGCTGACCAGCCTGGCAGCAGGGTTCAAGCTACCCGGCTGCGGCGCCGGCAGCGACTGCGCCCGCGCCGCCGCCAGCGCCTGGGGCAAACTGCCCGGTGTGCAATGGCCCGTGTCCTACCTTGGCCTGGCGTTTTTTCTGGCGATGCTCGCGGTCTGGCTGAGAAGCGGGGGAAACTTTGCCGGACCGGTGCGCGGAATGGTGTGGGCCGGCGGCTTTACGTCAGCGGTGTTCGTGGGAGTGATGTTCAGCAGCGGTTACGTGTGCAACTACTGCCTCGTGGCCCACCTCGCCAACTTTGCGTTTCTGGCGGTCGCGGAACTCTCGCGACGACCCGGAGCCACCCTGCCCACCGGTCAGTCGCTCGCCACTCTGCTCGGCGTCTTTATCATGGCGACGGGCGGATTGGCCATCGCCGATGTGCAGGCGCGGCGGGCCGCCGACGCTGCCGCCGCCCGGCAGCAGGATGAGACGATTCAGAAAATCACCCAGGCCGCCACGCGCCCGGCGATCGCGACGCAACCCGCGCCGGTCGCCGCGACCCGCGAGGCCGCCGCGCCCGCCGCGACGCAACCCTCCTCGTCTACGGTCGCCGCCGACGATTCGCCGGCCCGCCGGCCTTTCACCGGCCGCTATCGCCGCGGCCCCGAGAAAGCGCCGCTGCGAATAGTGATGATCACCGACTATCAGTGCCCCGATTGCCTGATGGCCGAGGGCGTGATCGATCCGCTGTCGCGCAGCCGCAGCGACATTTCGCTTTCGATCAAGCATTTCCCGTTCAACACACCCTGCAACCCGACGGCCCCCGATCTGCATAAGAACGCCTGTTGGGCGGCCCGCGCCGCGGAGGCGGCCGGCATACTCGGCGGCGACGAAGGCTTCTTCCGCATGCACCGCTGGCTCTTCGAGCACAAGGGCAGCTTCACCGATCAGGATTTCCCGCCGGCGCTGTCGTCACTGGGTTTCGACCCGGTCGAGTTTCAGCGCGTCATGCAGACCGGCGAAACGCTGGAGCGCGTCAAGGCGGACATCGCCGAGGCGCTCGACCTGGGCATCTACATCACGCCGATGATCTTCATCAACGGCGTCGAGGTGAAGGGCTGGCGCTCGACGGTCGAGCTGGGGCAGATCATCGATCGCCTCTCCGCCGCCGCCCCGCCGCCGATGGGGCCGGAGAATGACCGTCCGCCTCTCGCGACGGCCAAGATCATCTCCGACTGGCGCGACCAGGCGCCGCGCCAGATTCCGGAAGACAAGCAGGCATGGCCGCTCGGACCGAGCGACGCCAAGGTGCGCATCGTGCTCTTCGGCGACTACGCCGAGGAGGTGACGACGCTGGCCGACCGCGTCATCTGCGAGCTGGTCCGCAAGCGCGGCGACGTGCGCTATCACTTCCGTCCGTTTCCTTTCGACTCCGACTGCAATCCGGCGATGAAGGACAAGCGCTTTCCGATGTCCTGTCGCGCGGCGGCGGCGGCCGAGGCGGCCGGCGTCGTGGGCGGCGCGGATGCGTTCTGGAAAATGCACGACTGGCTGATGAACAACCGCAACCAGTACGACGACGCGCGGCTGCTGCGGGCCCTCGGCGATCTGGGGCTGGACCCGGCGGCGATCAGGGCGGCGCTGGACGCGCCCGACACGAAGGCGGCGATCGAGCTCGACGGGGCGACTGGCCAGCGAATCGGCCTAAAGTCGATCCCGATGATCTTTATCAATGAGAAATTTGTCTCACGCTGGCGCGTGCCGAAGACAAACGAGTCGTTACTGGCGCAGATGCTCGACGAAGCGGCGAAGATGCCCTGAGCGGCGAGCGGGGTTGGACGTGAGCGGTCAGAACGCGACGCGCAAGCGAGCGTCCAGCCCGTCAGAACGCGAAGCGCGAGTGAGCGCGGCTGCGAAAAGCGCACCGTTCCTGGCGAACGCGCTCGCTTGCGCTTCGCGTTCTGACAGGGCGCGCGTCCAGGCGCGCGTCCGGGGCGCGTGCCCCACTGCGGCGGCGCGGCAAACCGCCGCGAACCTCCAAACCTCCCGGCCGCGCGCGTGTCGAACTTCTGGACAGACGTATAATGCCCCCGTCGGCTGACGGCCGATCGAGGAGTCTCACATGCTTTACCGAACCGCGCTCCCGGCTGCCGTGCTGGTTCTGGCGCTGAACGCAGGATGCCAGCGGCAGTTCACGTATGACAACTACGCCAGGATCGAGCCGCACACCGATTCGATGGACGACGTGCTGCACTTCATCGGCAAGCCGCAGGCCGACCTGGGCGATCAGTGGTACTACGAGGACGAAGAGGACCACTACCAGGCGCGGATTTTCTTCGACGAAGAGGGGCGCGTCATCGGCAAGGAATTCATGGACGGCAAATCCGGCCGCTGGGAAGGCCACGACCCGCGCGGCGATGAAAAGCCCGCCGGTGAAGATCGCGAAAAATCCACCCGCACGCGCCGCATCGACGATGATTGAGAGTGGCGCGGGCTGTCGGCACGCTCAAGCCGCTGCGGTCCGGGTCTGGCCCAGGCCCGAGTTTTCCGGCTCGACGGCTTGACCGACCCTCCGGCTCCGCGCGACGATCGCCGCATGGCCGATCGCCGAATCGAACTCGACGTCCTGGTTTTCGGCGGCGGCGCGGCGGCGCTGTGGACGCTCGATGAACTGGTCCGCGCCGGCCACGCCGCCGCCGCGATCGAGTCGAAGCGTCTCGGAGAGCCGCAAACCGTCTGCGCCCAGGGGATCATCCACGGCGGCTTGAAATACACGCTCGACGGCGGGCTGAGTGAATCCGCCGAGGCCATTCGCGAAATGCCCGGCGTGTGGCGCGCGTGCCTCGCCGGCCGGCGGCAGCCCGATCTGCGGCGAACGCGGGTGCGCAGCGAAAGCTGCCTGCTGTGGCGAACGCGGACGTGGAAAAGCTGGGCCGGAATGGTCGGGGCGAAGGTGGGGTTGCGCGTCGCGCCCGTGCCGCTCGAACGAGAAGACTGGCCGGCGATCCTGCACGGCTGCCCCGGCGAGGTCTACCGCCTGGATGAACAGGTGATTGACCCCGTCAGCCTGCTCAGCGACTTCGCGACAACGCACGCGACGAGGCTGGTCGCCGCCGCGGCCCGGCCGCCAGAATTCACGAACGAAACCGGCCGCGTCACGGTTCAAATTCAACTGTCCGACGGGCGGCCGGCCAGTTTTCAGGCCTCGACCGTCATCTTCGCCGCTGGCGAGGGGAACGCCGCACTTCGCGTTTCAGCCGGCCTCGGCAGCGACGCCATGCAGCGCCGTCCGCTGCACATGGCGATGGTCCGCGGCGACCTGCCGCCGCTCAACGGTCATTGCGTGGACGGCGGCGCCACGCGCGTCACCATCACCAGCGATACGGACTCCGGCGGGAGAACGGTCTGGCAACTCGGCGGTCAGATTTCGGAAGCAGGCGTTTCGGAATCGCGCGACGAGCTGATTCATCGGTCGCGCCGTGAGCTGGAAGAAGTGATCCCCGGAATCGCGCTGGATCACGCCGAGTGGGCGACCTATCGCGTGGACCGGGCCGAGGCCGCGGCCGGCGGAAAGCGGCCGGCCGACGTGTCCATCTTGCGTGATGGTCCGTTCCTGACCGCCTGGCCGACCAAGATGGCCCTGGCCCCGCACCTGGCGGAGAAAATCGTCCGGCTGCTTCCGCCGCCGCGCGTCGCGACTAACATGCCGACCATCCCGTCGGAGTGGCCGCGGCCGGGCGTCGCCGCGCCGCCATGGGAATGGGAGCTGCCGTGGTCCGTCGTCCGCTAGGCCAATCGGGACTGAACGTGACGCCCGTTGGCTTCGGCGCCTTCAAGATCGGCCGCAACGAGGGCATCAAGTATCCGCACGGATATGAGCTGCCTGACGACCGGACCGTCGAGAAGTTGCTGAACGGCGTGCTCGACCTGGGGATCAACTACATCGACACGGCTCCGGCGTACGGGCTGAGCGAGGAGCGCATCGGCCGGTGTATCGCTCATCGCCGCGGCGAGCTCGTGCTCTCGACCAAGGTGGGCGAGACGTTTGAGAACGGCCGATCGACCTACGATTTTTCGAAGGCGGCGATCGAGAGCAGCGTCGCGCGAAGCCTGAAGCGGCTGCGCTGCGACTACGTCGATATCGTCTTCATTCACGCCAGCGCCGACGACCTGGCGATTCTGCGCGAGACGCCGGTGATTGAGGCGCTGCTGGCGCTGCGGCGGCGCGGGTTGGCGCGGGCGGTCGGGCTTTCCGGCAAGACGGTGGCGGCCGCCGAGGCGGCGATCGCGTGGGCGGACGTGCTGATGATCGAGTATCACGCGCTGGACCGGTCGCATGCCGGCGTGATGAGCCGGGCCGGGGCGGCGGGCGTGGGCGTCGTGGTGAAAAAGGGGCTGGCGTCGGGCCGGTTGCCGGCGCGCGAGGCGATCCCGTTCGCGCTGGCGGCGCCGGGTGTCGGCAGCCTTGTGGTCGGCGGTCTGAGTCTCGATCATCTGCGCGAGAACGTGCGCCTTGCCGAGGAGGTCCTGAAATGACCGAGCCGCGCGATACCGATGCAATGGCCGAATGGGGCGCGCCGCCTTCCCCCGCCGCGGATAGTGATCGCGGCCGGCCCGACGCATTGGCCGAGGCCTTCGAGCGGCTGGAGCGGATGGAGCGGCTGCTGCAGAGCATCCGCGCCGGGCTGGACGCGGCCGCGCGTGAGCAGCGGCACGAGCAATTCTCCACGCGGCGTCTGGTGGGGGCGGTCTTGCAGACGCTGGTAGGGGGGCTGGTGGGGCTGGCGATCCTGGACTGGATGTTCAACGCCGCCCCGGCGGCGATGTACACCAAGCTCGCCTTTGCGGGGGTGTTTCAGTTGGCGGCGCTGACGGCGTTCACCACGATGCGGCGGTAGCGGCCGGCCCCCGGGCCGGCGGGGTAGCGGCCGGCCCCCGGGCCGGCGGGGTAGCGGCCGGCCCCCGTGCCGGCGAGGTAGCGGCCGGCCCCCGTGCCGGCGGGGTAGCGGCCGGCCCCCGGGCCGGCGGGGTAGCGGCCGGCCCCCGTGCCGGCGAGGTAGCGGCCGGCCCCCGTGCCGGCCGTAGATGGCGCGAAGACGTCAAACCTCAACAAAAACCTTCGTCCACCGCCAATCCTGCCACCGTTCAACCAGCCCGGCACGCACCGGGTTGTTGATGATGTACGTCAGGATCCTGACAATCGTCTCGTCCTGAGACCGCCGCGCGCATGGTATGCGAAAACATCATTCGTGAACGGATGACCCTGCGCTGCACACAGCGTCAGCGAGACCGCATTGGGGCCGGAGTAGTCGAAGTCTGGCAGGCGAACGGCGCGGGATTGTCCGTACGTCTTCAGATCGCGGAGGGGGACGTTCCTGGGGTGATGCATGATTTGTTCGCGTTCCACGGCCGGCACGGGGGCCGGCCGCTACCGACACCGGGCAGCCGTCTACTTGCCGCAATCGGTGAGCGGCAGGGACGGATCGACCGCGACGGCGACGTCCAGCGAATCGGCCAGCGCGATCAGGTCTTCACGCGGCATGCGCGCGCAGATGGCGTAGCTGATGTTGCATTCATCCCACTTGATCACCACGAAGTCGCCTTCCATCGCGGCGATTTCGAACTGCCGCGGCGCGGCGCGGCGCTGCTCGCAACCTGCGGCCGGGAGGCACCCGCCCAACCGGATCGGCCGCTCCAGCACGAAGAACGAGAGCACGGCCGTGGCGCCGTCGTCGCGGACATAGTGAGCGTGGACGGCGGCGAGGCTCTTGCAGGGTGTGCACGGGCAGCCGCCGGCCAGCCGGTAACCGCGGTCTGACAGGTCCGGAAGGTGGACGGCGTGCTTCACTTCCTTGGAAACTTCGACATCCACGTCACGAATCGACTTGCCGGCCAGCTCCAGCAGATCGTGGTGATGCCGCAATGCGCAGTTGTCAAAAATACCTTTGAACGCATCCGGCATGACGAGCATGGCCTGATTGGCCTGGCTGCCGCTGCCGGGGCCGCGGTAAATCCAATCGGTATTTTGCGTGACGAGAACCGCGAGCAGAATTGCGGCGGCAAGTCCCAGGGCGCTTCCCGCGAAGAGCCTGATCCGCCGCGCGCGTGCCGCGACCGCGGCGAGGGCGATGCGTCCGCGCAGCCGATCAGCTAGTCCTGCCGGACAGCAATCGCGCTGCGTCACGCGCAGGCAGCAGCGCCGCAGCGCCTGCCAGCGGGCGACTTCGGCCAGCGCTTCAGGATTGGCGCCGACGTGCGCCTCAACCGACGGGCGCGCAGCGGCCTCGAGCTCGCCATCGGCGTAGCGGGCAAGCTGGTCTGGCAGGTCGCGCTCGTTCATTCGTCGCTTCTCGATGCCGGAGTCAGACGCTGCTCCTTGGCGAAGTTGCTGAGGCTTCGGATCACCTGCTGCCGCCCGCGATGCAGGCGGCTCATCACGGTGCCGATGGGCACGCTGAGCGTATCGGCTATCTCCTGATAACTCATCTCCATGCTGGCCCACAGGAGCAGCACGGAACGAAATTCCACCGGCAGCGCGTCAATGGCACGCTTTACTTCCTCATCAACGCGCTCATAGTCCAACTCAGGCGGACTCTCGGAACCCAGATCGCCCGAATCGGCGTGAATCTGGTCGAGAGCCTGCTGATCCGCCGCCACGGGCGTCCGCTTGGCGCGGACCTGACGGTTCAGAAAGGCGTTGTAGAGGATCTTCAGCAGCCAGGGCCGGACGCCGAACTCGCGCTCCTCGAAGCGCCCAAAGGCCTTGTAGGCCTTCAGGTATGCTTCCTGGACCAGATCCTCAGCTTCGTGCTCGTCGCGCGTAAGCCGCCGTGCGAAACGATAAATCGCCTCGGCATGCGGCAATGCCAGCGCCTCGAACGACTTATCATCCCGTACAGGCATCGTTCGACGCCGGCCGCAATCGACCGTCTCACTGGGTTAACCGGTACGAGGCGAACACAATTCCCGCAAGCTTGGCCCGATGGCGATTATCGTGACGAAAAGGCCAGCACAATTATCGGTCCAATGCGCCCTGCTCTCGGTAGTTCGGACTCGGCGAGTGCCCGTGGGCGCTCGCCGGCAGGCGGAAAAACTACTCCTCTTCTTCCACCGCCGCGCCCTTGTAATTCGCCACGATCTGCTGCTGCACGTTCGGCGGGACCTGATCGTAGTGGCTGAATTCCATGACGTAGCTGCCCTGCCCGCCGGTCACGCTCTTGAGCTGCGACGCGTAGTTTGCCACTTCGGCGAGCGGGACCACCGCGCGGATGATCGCCTGGTTTCCGGGCAGCACGTCCTGCCCCACCACCTGGCCGCGCTTGCCGCTGATGTCGCGGGCGATGTCACCCACCTTGTCCGCCGGGACGGTGACTTCGACGTTCACCACCGGCTCCAGCAGGATCGGCCGCGACGCCAGGAACGCCTTCTTGAACGCCTGTCGGCCGGCGACCTGGAACGCGATATCCTTGCTGTCCACCGGGTGCTCCTTGCCGTCGACGAGCGCTACCCTTACGTCGACCACCTGGCAGCCGGCGATGACGCCCTTTTTCATCTGCTCGCGGACGCCCTTCTGCACGCTGGGACGGAACTGCTGACTGATGACGCCGCCGAAGATTTTGTCTTCCCAGACCAGGTCGCTGCCGCGCTCGGCCGGCTCCATGTCGATCACCACGCGGGCGTACTGACCGGCGCCGCCGGACTGCTTCTTGTGCGTGTGTTCGACGTACTTGGCGGCGCCCGAAATCGTCTCACGATAGGGGATCTTCGGGTTGTGCGTGTCCACTTCGAGCTTGTAGTAGCGCTTCATCTTGCTGCGGACGACGGTGAGGTGAATGTCGCCCAGGCCTGAAATCAGCAGCTCGGCGGTATCGGCGTCGCGGTGATACTTGAAGCACGGGTCTTCGTCGGCGAAGCGATGCAGCGCCCCGCTGATTTTTTCCACGTCGCCGCGGGCTTTCGGCTCGATCGCCAGCGAGTACATCGGCGTGGGAAAGCGCGGCATGGGCAGCCGCCCGTCGATCGGTTTCGAGGAAACGGCGGCGCCGAAAGGGACTTCGACCTTGGCCAGCGCGATGATGTCGCCGGGGAGCGCTTCGGGGACCTCCGTGTGCTCGGCGCCGCGCAGCTTGAAGATGTGTCCGGGACGCTGCCCGCGGCGGTCGCCGGCGGCGTAAATCGTGCCGTCGGGCTTGAGTGTTCCGGAATGAACGCGGATCAGCGTGTAGCGAATATGGCTCTTGGAGTCGGTAACGATTTTGAACGCATGCCCGGCGAATTCGGCGCCGTTCGGATCGATCGGCAGTTCCTTCACGTCGGCTCCCTCGCCGACCGTCAGCGCGCGGCGCTTGCCGTCGATCGGGCAGGGCGCGTAGGTGACCAGGTCGTCGAGCAGTTCGGCGATGCCCACGTCGTGCTTGCCGTCGGTAAAGAGCACCGGAATCAGGTGTCCGCTCTGCACCGCCGCCGCGATCGCGTGCGGCAGCTTCTCGTGCGGGATGGTCCCGGTTTCGATGTACGTGTTCATCAGCTCGTCGTCGGTCTCGGCGATGGAATCGAGCAGCTCGGTGTGGCAGTGGGGCACGTCCAGCAGGTCCACCTGTCCATCCGATTTTTCGAGCACGTCCACGACGCTCTTGCCGCCGCCGCTGGGCAGGTTGATCGGGTGGCACTCAGAGCCGAACGTCTCGCGCAGCGCGTTCAGCAGCTCCAGCAGGTTGACGTTCTCCGCGTCGATGCGGTTGACGACGATCAGCCGCGCCAGGCCGAAGTCGCGGGCGGCGTTGGCCATGCGGCGGGTGTTGACGCCGATGCCGGCGGCCGCGTTGACGACGATGACGGCGGTTTCGCAGGCTGCCAGCGCCGCCAGCGAAGGGCCGCTGAAATCGGGCATGCCGGGCGTGTCGATCAGGTTGATGGTCTTGCCTCTGTGCGAAAGATGGAAGACGGTGGAGTCGAGGCTGTGCTTCCGCTCGCGCGATTCGTCTTCGACATCCAGGTGGCTGGAGCCGTCGTCGACGCTGCCGAGCCGGCCGGTCGTGCCGGACTTGAACAGCAGCGCCTCCCCCAGGGTGGTCTTGCCCGAGCCGGTGTGGCCGACGAGGGCGATGTTCCGGATGTCTCCGACCTGATGGGCCATGATGGCGGTTCTCCGCGGCTATGTGTTCGTTCGCGCCTGATGAGCGCCCCGCCAAGGTGTCGCCAGCGCGAGACCGCAACGGGCTTTCGGGCCGCTCAGTATAGTCGGGTGAAAAACGGCGTCCAAGGCCGCCAGCAGACTCCGCGCCCATTCTCAGACGCAGCGCGTCGCCACGACCAGGCGCTCGGCTTCGGTCAGCCGCGCGAGGGCTTCTTCGGACGACTGACAGTCGCGGATTTCCTCGCCCAGCCCGCCGCTGAACATGATGGCCAGGCGCGCCAGCACGAGCAGGTGCTGCTGATCGTCGTGGCTGCAAACCAGCACGAAAAGATCCGTCAGCTTCCGGTCCAGCGCGCCGAACGGCACGCCGGCCGGAACGCGGCCGATGCACACCAGCGGCTCGGCGGTGGCGTAGGGCATCGGACGAATGGGGTGCGGGAAAGCGAAGCCGCCGGGCAGACCGGTTGAGCTGCGGCTCTCGCGCTGGCCCAGGGCCTCGATCAGCGCGGGCGCGTCGTAGATGAGTCCGCTGCGCTCCGCGACGGCAACCAGCTCGCGCAGCACCGATGTCTTCGTTCGGGCGGACAGGTTCAGCTCGACGCCTTCGCCGGCCAGCATGCTGGTGACCAGCAGCGCCTCGGAACCGTCCGACATGGCGCGTTCGAGGTTGCGGATGTCCTGCTCGCCGAGCGTGTGGATCTCGTGCTGAAGGAAGTCGAGCAGGGCGGCGCGATTGAAACGCCACTGCCCGTTGACCATTTGCCCCGGCAGCCGCCCCTTTTCAACCCAGCGGCGCACCTCGCGCGCATCCATCCCGATGCGCCGCGCGAGCTCGTCAAGCGTGAAATTGCCGTAAGGCATCGCGTTCCGCCGGGTTCAACGCACGGCCTCCGATCTCCATATTATCGGCTGGACCGGGTGGTTGCATGCGAAGAAGGCTTGGTGCAAAATACGCGGCTCGATAAGACGCAGGACCAGTGCAAGGAGCGACCGTGTACGCGATCTTCGAAGACGGCGGCAAGCAATACAAGGTGACCGAGGGCGACGCGCTGCTGGTCGAGCTGAAGGACTTGCAGGAAGGCCAAAGCGAGGTCACGTTCGACAAGGTGCTGCTGGTCGGCGAGGGCGACGCAGCCAGGATCGGCCAGCCCTACGTCGCCGGCGCCAGCGTCAGCGCCGTCATCGAAGAAGACGACATGCAGCTCCCCAAGGTCCGCGGCGTGAAGTTCAGCCGCCGCAAAGGCTACTTCAAGCGCTGGGGTCACCGGCAGCGGGCGATGAAAGTCCGCATCAGCGCCATCAAGGCATAATCCCGATCGGAAATCGAATGTCACCCGCGGCGGGCACTGCGCGCGAACGGCTCAGCGCGCGGTCCGCGCGCCGTCCGGGCCCGTCCCGCGCTGCGCGGCGCTTCGTGGCGCTGATCGCAGCCGTGCTGCTCAGTCCGCCGCAGCCATCAGCCGCAGCACAATCGCTGCCGGCGTCCAGCGGACCGACCGAGACGCTCCAGGCTTCGCTTCAACGGTTGAAGAAGGCCAGGTCTGCCGAATTGAGTGAAACGGACCGCGCGCTCCTGGTGGGGCTGGAGTTCTGCCTGGCCATTGACGCCGCGGACGGCAAGCGTGCGGCGGGGCTGCTCGATCCGTCGGGGTACCAGGCGCTTCCGTCCGAGGGAGCGCTTCCGCCGCAGCCCGCCAAGCCGCTCTTTCCGCCGGCGCTGGCCGAGCTTGTGTCGAAGCGTGCTGCCGGTCACGCGGTCGCGACGTCTGCGGCGAACGCTGTACGGGTGATCCGCCAGAAGGAACTTCGTGAGCATTTTCCAGCGATGGCCGACTGGATGCTCGCGTCCGAGGACTACGCGCTTCTGGTTGATTCCGGGTTGGGTACGAGTTCATGGCTGGCGCGAGACGCTTGCCTGGTTATTCGCGTGCGCGGCTCGCGCGCGTATGTCATGGGCGGAAACCTGCTCGAAGCGATTCGGCCTTAGAACATCCAACAAAACCGGGGAGTGCGGGCGTCTCGCCCGCATCTTTGGCCGCCGGGCGAGGGATTTGTTTGGCGGTCTTCCTGATGCGGCCGGGACGGGCGAGACGCCCGTCCCACCCAATTCATCCCCGAGCTCTCTTGGGCAACAGGCCTGGACGGATTACCACGGAACTGCGAACTCATCGATCAGCATCTGCCCCCAAGCACTAGGCGCCAGCGGCATTCCGATTCCACAAGGGTGATTCTCCGCGTCGTCGCGCGTGTCCAGCAGCAGGTTCGGCGCGCACCCGTAGTGAAACGTCCACGCCAGGTAAGAGATGTCCGCGGCGCGGGCGAAGTCCATCAGCGTACGGCAGTCCTCTACGGTCATCTGCTGGTCGGGCCCGAACTCGCCGATCACGACCGGAATCTGGGCCGCCGGTCCGCTGAGCAGCGCGTCGATGTCCTCGGCCGGATTGTAGAAGTGAATCTCGTAGGCGATGTTCTCGCCGCCGCCGGCGCTGAGCGGGTGCGACACGTAATACTCCAGCCGCCGCGACCACCAACCCGTGCCTTGCGCCAGAATGACGTGCTTGGCAGCGTCGTGGGCGGCCTCGACCGCCCGTATGGCCGAAGCGGCGCGGTTCATGGCCTCCCAGCACGCGGCGTCCTGTGCGCCGTCGAAGTTGTTGATCGGCTCGTTGACGATCCCAAACATGACCTTCGGGTTGTCCACAAAGCGCTCGGCCAGCGCCGTCCAGACGTTGTCCGTCTGCGGCGTGGGCCAGCCGTTCTCATCCACCGTCGGCTCGATCCAGAGCGAAAGCAGCACATACTTGCCGGGCCGGTCGGTGATGCTCGAAACGATCTGTGCGATCTCGTCGGCGTAGGCCGGATCATCCAGCACTCCAGGCGCGGGGCGGGCCCACGGATTATCCGGAATCGGGCGACTCTCCAGGGTCAGCCGCACGAAATCGGCGCCCCAGTCGCCCACGAGAGCCGCCGCACGGCGTTGCACCTCGGCCGCGTTGCTGGGCTCATAGAGACAGTAGCCGCAACCGCGCGTGTCCTGCAGATTGGCGCCGCGTGCGCGGAACGGCGCCGCTGCGCCGTCGGCGGTGCGGATGAAGATGCCGTTGCCTTGCGTGAAGAGCGCGCCATCGGGCAACGCGCCGTCGGTGGTCGGCGGGATCGGCGTGACGGTGACTTGAACCGAATCGGTCGCACGGCGCGCGGCGCTGTCGATGACAGTCAACGTGTAGGTCGTCGTCCGCAGGGGGGACGCGCCGGGATTCGGCGCATCGACCGCGCTGAGGCCGTCCGCCGGCGACCAGGCAAAGGTGTAAGGCGGCGTCCCGCCCGCGGCGCTGCCCGAGAGAATCGCACGTAGACCGGTCGCGATCGAAACGCCCGAGCCTGCGTTCGCGACGAGCTCCGGCCGCGGCGCGCGGTCGGGAACGTCCTCCGGCGCGGACTTCCGCTCGCTGCCGCCGGACGGCGGCGGATCGCTCGGGGCGGTCGAGCCGCCGCCCGGCGTCTGTGCCAGCTCTTCGAGCTGGCAACCGGTGCTTCCGGCGATTCCGGCGAGCGCAAGCGTAATCAGGCCGGCCCAGCGCGCGGCGGATTTGAACTGCATGGCGTTTCTCCTCGATCAACCGATCGCGCCGCAAACTGGGCAACCGGCGTCCGTCATCACAAGTCGCGCGGGCGCGTGCCCGTCGACAGTGACATGAGCGAGAAGATCCGTGCGGGATTCACGAGCGGTTCCCCCGCGCACCCATCCGCTTTCAGGCGCCGATCCGTCCGAACCCGTCGCGCCAAGCGGCGGGGTGACATCCGCGGCCTGTGGGGCGCCGATCGCCAACGATCGTCAACCCGCCGCTTGGCGCGGCGGGTTCGGAGAGACGCCGCCAGTCGCCGTCTCTATCGAGCTGCACCGAGCACAATGCGTCGCATGTTGCGACGCTACGAAGTCGCCGCGGCGCCGAAACGAAACACCGTCGGCGACGCCACCCGCATGTACTCGCCGGTGGCGAGGATAATCGAATCCGTCAGCGAGCCGGCGTTGAACGCGATGCGCGGGTTGGCGGCGATTGACTCATCCACGTACAGATCGAATGGCAGGATCGGCCGGCCGAATGGCGGGACGCTCCCGGGCACGAGGCCGGTGAGCTCCATCAGCTCTTCGGGCGTCGCGAAGCGCGTCTTCCTCACCCCCAGCCGCTGTTTCACGGCGGCCGAATCGAGCTTGAGTACGGCCGACAAGACGAATAATCGAAATGCGTCATCGGTCTTGACGAGCAGCGCCTTGCCGCCGATCTCGAGCGGCTCGCCGCGCACGCGGGCGGACTCCTCCGACGTGCGCGTCGGCTCATGATGGAGCACGCGATAAGCGACGCGCTGCTCATCAAGCAGCCCGCAGATCGCGTCGTAGACGGCGTTGCCCATGGGCGGAAGTGTAGCCGGTGTGCCGCCTAGCTAGACCGGCAGCCCATGTCTGGCGCTACTCGTACTCTTCACACCACCACACGCCGCCCTCGGAAGCGGCCAGCACGCAACCCGCCGCCGCCGCGCAATCCGCGCACAGTCCGCGGGCCCAGTTCACGCGCCGCGCGGGGCCGGACTCGGGTGCTGCCGCGCGAGCCCGAGCTGTCCGTTGCGATGCATCATCGAATAGCTCGCAACACAGAACGGGCCGGTCCGTGTTCGCCGCGTAAACGCAGTCACGGGCTTGGATGCACGTCGCACACAGGCTCGCGTCGCGAAGCGCCTTCTGCTCTTCTGCTCGCGAACGGGCGGTGCTGTTCTGAGGACGGGGCGCTGCTGCCGTAGCCATGTTCGACACTCCTGCCGCAAACGCCGCGCGTTCGATGGGAGCGCGGCACTGCCAGGGGGTAACTGGCAATTGCTGTGCCATCCGCGTTTTGCGCCGCGACTAGCCTATGGTTTGTAAGATGTTGTTCAGTAATATGTTACAGAGTATCCGGCCCAGGCAAAGTCCGATCCAACACCGGCTGGCTGCGGAAAATCGCGCGATCGCCGGGGCGTATGCGGTTTCAGGTCGCGATCCGTCCGAACCCGCCGCGCGTTGCGATCCGTCCGAACCCGCGGCGCGTTGCGTCCGTCCGAACCCGCCGCGCCAAGCGGCGGGTTGACGATCGTTGGCAATCGGCGCCCACCGGC
This sequence comes from Phycisphaerae bacterium RAS1, assembly GCA_007859745.1. NCBI lineage: Bacteria > Pseudomonadati > Planctomycetota > Phycisphaerae > Phycisphaerae bacterium RAS1. The sequence goes on from SMLU01000001.1 coordinate 2,775,759, forward strand.
CGCGGACTGTCACCCCGCCGCTTGGCGCGGCGGGTTCTGAAAGACGCCGCCGGCGAAACGACGTATCATCCGTCAAACTCCCGCAGGATGCGCCATGCTCGACATCGCGTTGCTCTTTGCCCTGGTCATCCTCGTGGCGGCGGTACTTGTCGTGCAGGTGCTGACGCTGCGCCGCCGCGTCGTCGCCGACGTGAGTCAGATTCAGACCGCACTGGCGGCGATCGAGAAGGCCTGCGAAAGGGCCGAGCGGACGGCGCGCGACGAGATCGCCCGCAACCGCGATGAAAACGCCGCCGCCGCCCGATCGGCCCGTGACGAGCTGGCCAGCCGCCTGAAGGACTCGACCGACAGCCTGGCTCAGCGTCTGGTCGAGCTGACCGCGCTTCAGGCCGGAAAGCTGGACGGCGTCGTCGAGCAGATCGCCAAGCTTACGCAGAGCAACGAACTGCGACTGGAAGCGGTCCGCGCCACGGTCGAGGCGCAACTGCAACACGTCCGCGACGACAACCGCCGCAGCCTCGATTCCATCCGCACAGCGGTGGATGAAAAGCTGCAAGGCGCGCTGGAGAAGCGGCTGGGGGAGTCCTTCCGGCTTGTCAGCCAGCAACTGGAACAGGTTCACAAGGGGCTGGGCGAGATGCAGGCCCTGGCGGCGGGCGTGGGCGATCTGAAGCGCGTTCTGAGCAACGTCAAATCGCGCGGCATGTTCGGCGAGACGCAGCTTTCCGCCATGCTGGAACAGGCGCTTACTCCCGAGCAGTACGCGGTCAACGTCGACGTGAAGGGCATCGGCGAACGCGTGGAATTCGCGGTCCGCCTGCCGGGCCCGGCCGAGCACGCAGAAGACGTGGTCTGGCTGCCGATCGACGCCAAGTTCCCGATGGAGCCGTACGAGCGGCTGGTTGCGGCCCAGGAGCAAGCCGACGTCGCCGCCGTCGATGAGGCCGGCCGACAGCTCGCGGCTCAGATTCGATTCTGCGCCCAGACGATCTGCGACAAGTACATCAACCCGCCGGCCACGACCGATTTTGCGATCCTGTTTCTGCCGGTCGAAGGGCTGTTCGCCGAGGTGATGCGCCAACCGGGGCTGGGCGACGCGATCCAGCGGCAGCAGCGCGTCATGATCGCCGGGCCGACGACGCTCTGGGCCCTGCTGAACAGCCTGCAGATGGGATTCCGCACGCTGGCCATCCAGCGCCGGTCGAGCGAGGTATGGAACCTCCTGGCTTCGGTGAAGGCGGAGTGGCAGTCGTACGGGGAGGTGCTGGCGAAGGTGCAGAAGAAGCTGCAGGAGGCGAGCAACTCGGTGGACCTGGTCGAGCGCCGCTCGCGCGCCATCGGGCGCAGGCTGCGTGCGGTCGAGCAGTTGCCGTCGGATGGAACAAGCGAGGTGCTGCCGCTTCAGGAGCCGGCCGAGTCGGAGGCGTGACCCGCCGATCCGTCCGAACCCGCCGCGCCAAGCGGCGGGGTGACGCACGCGGCCCACGGGGCGCCCTTGCCTACCGATCGTCAATCCGCCGCTTGGCGCGGCGGGTTCGGAAAGACGGCGCCGATCGCGACCTCGATCGGGATGCGCCCTGACCGGCACCGGCGGAATGCGGACTTGACGTCTCCAGCTTCACGCCTATTGTAGTGGCGTAGCGGTTCGGGGTGATTCCTCAGGCGCTGCCGGCGGTTTGACGATGCGATTGGAAACTCTGGCAAGAGCGGTCTCGTGGGCGCTGCGCGCGACCGCGGCCCTGCGCGCGTCCGCGCGCGGCGCGTACGCCCTGCGCGCCCTCGCGGCGATCATGATTGTCTGCACCGGCTGGCGGGGCGCCCTCTCCCCGATCGTCGACTCGGACGCACGTGAGCACGAGTCGCGCACCGGCGACGAAACCCGGGATGTCGCGGTGCACGCGACCGCGGCGCGCGACAAAACTCGCCGCCGTCATCCCTCGCCGCCGCGCGCCCGCGCCGATGCGAACAAGCGGACGGAAATGCCATGCGCCGCGCTTGGCCGCCCGATCCGTACCGACCTGCGTAACGGCTTTGGCGCTGCACTTCTGGTCTGACCGCGCGGCGCACGTCCGTGCGCGCTCGTCTCCGTGAGTTGACCGTCAACAGTGACCGCCTTCTTCCGCGGCCGCGCGGGCGTCGTCGGTCCCCGGATTCAGCACTGATCTGAGGAATCTCCCAAATGCAAAAACTCGTGCAAGGCGTCCATAGCTTCCAGTCCGAAGTCTTCGGATCGCAGCGCCGCTTTTTCGAGCGGCTCGCCGAAGGCCAGAATCCGCTCGCGTTGTTCATTACGTGCTCCGATTCGCGCATCAATCCGAACCTGATCACGCAAACGGCCCCGGGCGAGCTGTTTATTCTGCGCAATGCAGGGAACATCGTTCCGCCCTATGGCGTCGCGGCCAGCGGGGAAACGGCGACCATCGAGTTCGCGGTCGCCGGGCTGGGCGTGCGCGACATCATTGTTTGCGGGCACTCGCACTGCGGCGCCATGAAGGGTCTGTTGGAGCCGGAGATCCTGGCCAACATGCCCTCCATGAAATCCTGGCTGGCTCACGCCGAGGCCACGCGCCGCATCGTCGCCGAAAACTACAGCCATTATCAGAACGGCGCCCGCCTCACCGTCGCCGTCGAGGAGAACGTGCTGGTGCAGCTTGAAAACCTGCGGACGCACCCGGCGGTCGCCTCCGCCCTGGCGCGCAAGGCGCTGCAGCTCCACGGCTGGGTGTACAAGCTCGAAAGCGGTCAGGTGTTCTCGTTCAATCCCGCGGAGCAGCAGTTCCTGCCGCTCACTGACTCGGCCGCGAGTGATTCGGCAGCGCTGCCGGCGCTCACGCCGGGCCGGTTGATTTAGGAGGGCGGCGTGAAAAATAAGGTTGATCTATCGGCCGCGCCGCGGCGCGGCCTCGGCGGAGATTTTCTGGGTTCCGCAGTTGTGTTCCTGGTGGCGCTGCCGCTGTGCATGGGCGTCGCGATTGCGTCGGGATTGCCCCCGGCGGCGGGACTGCTGACCGGCATTGTCGGCGGAATCCTGGTCGGAGCGCTGTCCGGGTCGCCGCTGCAGGTCAGCGGCCCGGCCGCGGGCCTGACGGTCCTCGTTTACGACCTGCTCCGCGAACACGGTCCGACGGCGCTGGGCGTGATCATCGCCGTGGCCGGCTTGATTCAACTGGCGGCCGGGTTGCTGCGGCTGGGGCAGTGGTTCCGCGCGGTGTCTCCGGCGGTGATCCGCGGGATGCTGTCAGGCATCGGCGTGCTGATCTTCGTCAGCCAGTTTCACGTCATGGTCGACGACGTGCCGCGCTCCAGCGGGCTGCAGAACCTGCTCTCCTTGCCGGAAGCGATCTGGAAGGGCTTCGTTCCGTGGGCCGGTTTCATGCCCGGGACGGATAGCGGCCATGCCTGGGCGGCGCGCGTCGGCGCGCTCACCATCATTCTGATCGTCGCCTGGACCTGGCTGGCGCCGCGGCGGCTGCGGCTGATTCCCGGTCCGCTGATCGCCGTGTCCGCGGCGACGATTCTGGCGACGTTCGTGCATCCGCCCATCCATCGGGTGGACGCGCCGGCGAACCTGCTGGACGCGGTGCGCGTGCCGAGCGAGGGGCTGATCACGATTCTCGCCAATCCGCTGACTTGGTTCGAGGGTCTGGCGCTGGCGCTGGTGGCCAGCGCCGAGACGCTCCTTTGCGCGTCGGCGGTCGATCGCATGCACCGCGGCCCGCGGACGCGCTACGACCGTGAGCTGGCCGCGCAGGGCGTGGGAAACATGGTCTGCGGGGCGATCGGGGGGCTGCCCATGACCGGCGTGATTGTGCGCAGCGCCGCGAATGTGAACGCCGGCGCCAGCACACGCCTCTCCGCGATTCTGCACGGGGTCTGGCTGCTGCTGTTCGTCGCCGCGTTGCCGTGGCTGCTGCGCGAGATTCCCACCGCCGCGCTGGCCGCGGTGCTGGTGTATACGGGCTACAAGCTGATCGATCTGAAGGCGCTGCGCGAGCTGGGTCGATACGGCCGCAGCGAGGTCGCCATCTTCGTGGTCACGGTCATCACGATCGTGGGCGTCGATCTACTGACCGGCGTGCTCACCGGCGTCGGGCTCTCGGCGCTGAAGCTGCTCTACACCTTCTCGCACCTGGAGATCCGGAGCAATCGGGCGGGCGACCGCATCGAGATGCGGCTGCGCGGCGCGGCGACGTTTATCCGGCTGCCAAAATTGGCGCAAGCGCTTGAGGAGCTACCGCCCAAGACGGAGCTGCACGTAAACCTGGAGGAACTGGACTACATCGACCACGCCTGCCTGGACCTGCTCATGAACTGGGAGCGGCAGCACGAGGACACGGGCGGTGCGCTGATCATCGACTGGGAAGGCCTGGGCGCGCGTTTTCGCAACAGCCAGCCGTCGCATCGCAACGGCGCGGCGCGCGGGGACGCGCAACCCGTTTCCGCGACGTCCGTTTCCGTGGAGCAGCAGCCCGTGCAGGTCTGACGTGGGGAAGAGGCGACTGGGTGAAGGCGAGTGGGTGGGACGGGCGTCTCGCCCGTCCCCGCGGTCTTAGGAACGGGCAAGATGCCCGTTCCACCCGCACAGGTTTACAGGCTCTAGAGCCCGCACACTCCTTAGCCCGAGACGATCTTGTCCAGGTAGAGCTTGTAGTCGGTCTTCTTCTTGGCGCCGACCAATCTCTCGACCGGTTGGCCGCCCTTGAACAGGATCACGGTCGGAATCGCCTGCACGCCGAACTTCGCGGCGATCGCCTGGGCGCGGTCGATGTCGACTTTTCCAACCTTCACTTTTCCCGCGTATTCGCCGGCCAGCTCATCGATCGTCGGTCCCAGGAGCAGGCACGGGCCGCACCACTCCGCCCAGAAATCGACCAGCACTGGCTGGCTGGAGTTGATCACCTCGGCGTCGAAATTGGAATCGTCAAACGTGAGCGTATTGGGGCCGGCCATCATCTTCTCCCGCGGATTTCGCGTCCGCACCGCGTGGGCGATTGTAAGACGCGCGCCATCAAAGTCAAACCGTCACGGCCTGGCGCGGACGCCGTGTACCGCCAACTTTCTGATGCGGCCGGGTTACACGTCGCGGGTAAGATGGTGAGGTCGGGAATGCCCGCCGTTTCAGGCAATAGCGGTCCCGGCGGCGACGTTTTGCCTTCATGTCGGGGTCGGGCGTGATGGAGTCGAATCGATGAACGCCTATGTCCAGACCGTCCGCTTGCAGCCGGCAGCGAAGGTGCGAGCACGTCACCCCGGATTGCTCTGTCGATCGTCCGCGATGCTGTGCCTGGCCGCTTGCCTGGCGCCCGCCGTGGCCGGCGATTCCACCGAGAAATACTCGCTCGACCCGCTCAAACCGGCGCAATGGGACCGGGCCGCCGCGGCCCACCTGCTGCGTCGGGCGGCGTTCGGCGGCAGTCCGGCGGAGATCGACCGTGTCTTCGCGATGGGCGTGGAGGCGGCGGTGGATTACCTGGTTGAGTACGAGAAGACCGCCTATGCGCCCGCCCCGCCGGCGCTCGATCCGCTCGTGCTGGAAGAGGTCGATCGCGAGGAGCGTCGCCGGCTGTCCGATCAGGAGCGCCAGCAGCTTCAGCAGCAGCGCCAACAGGCGGAGCGCCGCTCGCACGAAGAGACGCGGCTGTGGTGGATCGAGCGGATGGTCGAATCGCCGCGGCCGTTCGAGGAGCGGATGACGCTCTTCTGGCACGGGCACTTCACCAGCGGGGCGCGCGAGGTGCGGCGCTCGCTGTTCATGTACGAGCAGAACGTGTTTCTGCGCAAGCACGCGCTGGCGAATTTCCGCGAGCTGCTGATCGGCGTCAGCAAGGACCGTGCGATGCTCGTGTATCTAGACAACGCGCGCAACAGCCGCCGCGAGCCGAACGAGAATTACGCCCGCGAGCTGATGGAGCTGTTTTCGCTGGGCGTGGGCAACTATAGCGAAGCCGACATCAAGGCCGCCGCGCGGTCGTTTACCGGCTGGACGCTCGACCGTGACGGCTTTGTCTTCCGTCCGCGCGATCACGACGACGGGGCCAAGACGTTCCTGGGCAAGACCGGCAAGTGGGGCGGCGAGGACGTCATTGACATCATCCTCCAGCAGCCGGCCTGCTCGAAGTTCCTCGCCCGCACGTTGCTCGATGCGTTCTGCTGCGCGGAGCCGGACAAACGGCTGGTGGAGCGCTTCGCGGCGCTCATTCGCCGCGAGAAGTTTGAGCTGAAGCCGATCATGAAGGCCCTGCTCGGGAGCGAGGCCTTTTATCACGCGGACATGCGCGGGGCGCTGGTTAAGAGCCCGGTTGAGCTGCTGGTGGGCACGGCGCGGCAATTGGAACTCCCCATCCGCCAGCTCGGCGTCGCCGAGCGGGCGCTGGCGTCGATGGGCCAGGAAGTGATGCAGCCGCCGAACGTGAAGGGCTGGGACGGCAACGAGACGTGGATCACGACGGCGACGCTGTTCAATCGGTACAACGTGATCGGAAACCTGATCGACGGACAGGGTGGGCAGCGGCGGCGGCTAGCGAAAGAGCAGGCCAACGACGAAGAGGTGGCGGAAGGCGACGACAAAGGCGTGGACGGCGGAATGCAGGCGATGACGGACAAGCCGCAGCCGCGCAGCCGGCTGGGCGAGGGTGGGAAGCAGCCGACGTACGACCCTCTGCCGATGCTGCGCGAGCGGCGCCTCGAAACGGCGGAGGCGGTCATTGACTTCTACGCGGCCAATCTTCTTGCGACCCCGCTTCCTTCAGCAAAGCGTGAGCAGCTCGTTCGATTTCTCTCGGGACCCAATGCGAAGTTCGCTCAGTCCGCCCGCGACGCGGGAGACCGCGTTCGCGCGATGGTCCGCTTGCTCTGCGCGACCCCGGAGTTTCAGTTGAATTGACCGATAATTGACGGTTGCTGGTCGGGATTGAAATGCCCGCGCGGAGCGCGACGCTTAGATTCTGTCTAAGTGGCCAATAATCTCGCCTTTTGCGTTCGCGCAATTCTCACAGGTCTTTGCCGTAAGGTGTCTTCAGCAATCTGGGGTTGCGTCCTAGTCGCTGCCCGTGCTACAATCCGCGGCGGAGGACGGAAATTCCGCCTCGCCATGGAGCGAGGTCAGTTAACTTGCCGGGTTACTTCCAGAGGAACGGATATGAAGCGATTCATGGGTGTCAGTCTATTAGCCCTTTGCGCGGCCATTCCCGCGCAGGCCGGGATGGTGTTCGGCTTCACGAAGATCACGAACAACGCTCCGAACAACATCTCGTCGCAGCTCGCAGTCGAAGTCAGCGATCTCGGCGGCGGCATCGTGTCGTTCAAGGTCACGAACAACGTCGGGACCGCGTCGAACATGGCCCAGATTTACTGGGACGAGACCGATTCGGCGATGGACCTGATTAACTTTGGCACGGCCGGTCTGTCGGTCGTGAGCGGCCCCGGCCCCGTAGTCGATTTCTCGATCGGCGGTACGCCGGCCGAATTGCCGGGCGGAAACAACGCAGGCCCGGCGTTCGAGTCGGAGTTCCGCGTCAGCGCGGATTCGCCGGCTCCGCACCACGGTCTTAATCACGCGTCTGATTCGCTGACCGTCAGTTTCTCGCTGGTGGCCGGCAAGACCTATGCGGACGTGCTCAGCTATATGAACGCGGGCACGCTGCGGCTGGGTTCACACGTGACCGGCATCGGCACGACCGGACAGAGCGACGGATACGTCACGGTCCCCGGCACGACCGTTCCCGCCCCGGCGGCGATCGCGTTGGGCGCGATCGGCGCGGCCATGGCCGCGGCTTTCCGTCGTTCGAACTAACCGTCGAATGGCGAATGAGTTAAGCATCGGCGCCGGCCCGCCGGAGACGGCGGGCCTGCGCGGTAAGTTTCCAGTATGTCGACGTTGGCGCTCCATCCGTTGACGCGATCGCCGGCGCAAAAAACCAGCCAAGTCGGCGGGTTTGTCGTTGAAATCGCGAGGATGATCCGCTAAATTAACTGTTCGGGCATGGCGTTTCGGTATCGCTTCCCGGTTCGGCAAAACCCAAGAGGCTCCAGGAGAGGACTCAAGCTTATGAATCTGCGTTCGTTTCTAGGTGCGGCGGCCGGCATTGCCGTCTTCGCCGCGAGTGCGTCGGCTGATGTGACGTTCCAGTTTCAGCGTTTCACCAACAACGCGAACGTCGACGTCGCCAGCCAGTTGTCGATGACGGTGTCGCAGGTCGACTCAAACACCGTCCGCTTCACGTTCAACAACACTGCGGCGGTGCAGTCGACCATCAAGTCGGTGCATTTTGACGAGCTGGACTCGGCGGCCGACCTGATCAGCTTCTCGAGCTCATCCCACACCACCACGAGCGGCGGCAGCACGGCTTCGTTCTTCAAGAACGGCAGCCCGGCCAGCCTGCCGGATGGGAGCGCGATCAGCTTTAACACTGAGCTGTCGCACACGGCCAACACGCCGACCACGTCGCGCGGGCTGAACGAGCTGGCGGACTCGCTGCGCGTGACGCTCGACCTGGTGAGCGGCCGGACGTTCTCCGACGTGCTCGACTACCTCAACGACGGCTCGTTGCGGTTGGGGCTGTACGTCACCAACATCCCGCACAGCTACAATAAGACCAAGGCCGATTCGTTCGTAAACCTGCCGAGCACGACGACGGTTCCCGCTCCTGCGGCGGTCGCGCTGGGCGCGATTGGCGCGGCCATGGCGGCCGCCTTTCGGCGCTCCTAGGCTCGTCGCAGCAGAAGCCTGTTAGGCATTTAGCGGCGGCCGGTGGTCATCCACCGGCCGCCGTCTTTTTGGAAGTGCGGTTTCAACGAGCCTGTAGCACCGGACCTCTGTGTCCGACGGCGATTTCAGCGTCGGACGCAGACGTCCGACGTTACCGAAGACGCAGGCGCTCGCGGGCGTTTCCGTTTCTGATTCGCGACACGAGTTCGCGCTACTCCTCTTGCAGCGTCCTGGGCCAGTCATCCTTCAAGAGGCGCGAGAGCGAGCGGTCAGCCAGCACGCGGCCGCCGGTCTGGCAGCGCGGACAGTAGTTGGTTTCATTGTCGGCGTAGCGAATGCGCTGCACGGCGGCGCCGCAGGTCGGACAGGCCATTTCGAAACGCCCGTGCACGACGAAATCGGGGCGAAACGCGGTGATCTCGCCTGGTCCCGGGAATCGCCCGGCGAATTGCCTTCGCAGAGCGTGCATCCAATGCTCCAGCGTCCGCCGCGCCGCGCCGTGAAGCGCCGCGACTTGCGCGTCGCTCATTCGCCGCGTGAGCAGCAGCGGCGAGAGCCGGGCGGCGTGCAGGATCTCGTCGCTGTAGGCGTTGCCGATGCCGGAGAACTGGCGCGGGTCCGTCAGGCTGCGCTTGAGCGTGTGGTTCTCGCGCCGCAGGGTCGCGGCGAAATCGGCCAGGCTGCAGGTCAGCGGGTCCATTCCGCCGGGGTCGTGGCGCGACAACTCCGCGGCGCTGCGCACCACGTGCAGCGACGCGCGTTTCTTCGACCCGGCTTCGGTCAGCGTGAGCGTTCCGGATTCAAATCGAAATGTCGCGAGCGCGATTTTGCTTGCCACCGGTTTCTTCGGCGTGTCGCCGCCGGCATCGGCCCAGCGCAGCCGGCCGGCGATCATCAAGTGGATGACGAGAAACAACTCGCCGTCGAATTCGAGCACGATCCGTTTGCCCAGTCGGCGTGTTTGGAGCACGCGCCGCCCGAGGATCTCTTCGATGGGCGGCTCGAACGTACGAACGACGAACGGGCCGGGAATGCGGAGCGACTCCAGCCGCTTTCCGATGATGCGCGGCTGGAGGGCGTCGAGGTAGGCGAGAATCTCGGGTAGTTCCGGCACGCAGCGAGTCCGCATTAGCGGTTATCGTCGGCCGGCACGGGGGCCGGCCGCTACCGATCAGCGATCGCACTCGCCCATGACGATGTCGATGCTGCCGATGATGGCGGGCATGTCGGCGATGAGCACGTTTCGCGCGACCTCGCTGAGGACGCTCAGATTGCAGAAGCTCGGGCCGCGAGCCTTGACGCGATAGGGAATCGCCGAGCCGTCGCCTTCGATGTAGAAGCCGAGCTGGCCGCGCGGGTTTTCACCCTCAAAGTAGATGCTGCGGGCCGGGAGCTTGGCGTTCTTGGCGCCCTTCACCTTGATCGGCCCGTCGGCCGGAATCTGCTCCAGCGCCTGTCGCAGGATGCGCACCGACTGCTTCATCTCCAGCATGCGCACGAAGTAGCGATTCCACGAGTCGCCGAGCTGCACTTCGGGCGGAATGCGATCGACGCCGGCCATGCCGTACGGCTCGCCGCCGGCCAGGCCGACGGGCACGTCGAACTCGAAGCGGTCGTAGATGTCGTAGGGGCGCACCTTGCGCAGGTCCCACTTCGGCCCGCTGGCGCGAAGCACCGGTCCGGAGAGGCCGAACGCGATCGCCGTCGCCTCCGAGATGACGCCGACGCCGGCCGTTCGCTTCACGAAAATGTAGTTGAAGCTGAGCAGCGCGTTGTACTCGTCGATCTTCGGCTCGAAGTAATCGAGAAACTCGCGCGTTTTTTCGATGAAGCCGTCGGGCAAATCCTGCCACGGCCCGCCCGGATAGATGTACGAATAGGTCAGCCGCGCCCCGCACATGGCTTCGAGCAGGTCGAGGATGTACTCGCGCTCGCGGAAGGCGTAGAGGAAGGGCGTGAAGGCGCCCATATCCAGACCGTACGTGCCGAAGCTGACCAGGTGCGACGCCAGGCGATTCAGCTCGGCCGCGATGATCCGCAGGTAGCAGCCGCGCTCCGGCACGGTCATGCCGCACAGTTTCTCGACCGCGATGGAGAAGGTGTGGTTATTGTTCATCGCGGCGACGTAGTCCATGCGGTCGGTCTTGGGCACGTACTGGTAGGGTTGCAGGTTCTCGCCGATTTTCTCGGCGCAGCGGTGCAGGTAGCCGATGTGCGGCGTGGCGGAGAGAACGACTTCGCCGTCGGTGCGCAGCATGACGCGCAGCACGCCGTGAGTGGCGGGGTGCTGCGGGCCCATGTTGATGAGCATTTCCTCGGTGGCGTAGTCGTCGCCGGCGCCGTGGGTGAGATCGTCACGGCGGAGGTCGGCGTTGAGGTCGGGGGCGGCGGAGTAGGCGATTTCGCTTGCGGCGGGGGGCATTTGCGTTATCCGGGTTGGCTGAAATCGGCGAGGCGAATCGAGAGGCCGCGGAGAAGCTTGGAACGCCACGTTTCATCCGCGGGGAGTTGATACTCTACCCAGTCGGATTGGCCGGCCTCGCGCGCGTAGACCGTCAGCGTGGGCAACACCGGATTGCGGCGCGGGTCGACGACCCAGTATTCGCGGATTCCCTCGGCCAGCCAGTAGAGCTTCCTGTTCCGCACGGTGTCCTTGAGCAGTCGGCGTGAGGAGACGATTTCGACGACCAGCACTGGGCAATAGGCCGCCCAGGCGTCGCGCTTGGCGAGCCGCGCCAGCTTCGGGAACTTCTGATAGGCGGTGACATCCGGCCGCGGGCGTGTCGGCCCGAGGCGGCCGGGGATGACGACGTCGTTATCGACGGCGACGTGGTTGATCGTGGCCGGCCGCCGTTTCGACAGCAGCTTCAGGTGAAAACCGATCTCCATCTGCCAGTTCTGGTGGACCGGTTTGGCGCTGGGCGATACGGCGACGACCCCGTCGATGAGTTCGGAAACGTAGCCCGGACGATCTTCGCAGCGGAGATATTCGCGCTCGGACATCCACCGGCCGGCGTCGGCGGGGCCGAGCGCGGGCGGCGGGGGGATGACGCGGCGATAGGCGACGTGCGACGGCACGGGTGTTACTCCAACTCCTGCGGATGGATTGTAGCGTAAGGCGCGCGGGGCACCATCACGACATGAGGCAGCACTTCCCGGTGGGTGCGTTACGCATTCGGAAGTTTTCGCTTTAGCCCTGAAGGGCGACAGAATAAAGCCCACGGCGCGAGCCGTGGGGGAATTCGGACCGCAGCCGAGTAGCCCCAGACGGGGCGAAAGAGCGCTGCGGACTCCGCACGCGGCACGCTTCTTTCGCCCCATCCGGGGCTTTTCCGGCCTGCGCTGGCGGTCCCCACGGCTTACGCCGTGGGCTTTGCTCTTTCGCCGCTCCGCGGCTTCGTTCGGCCTCGGCGTGTTGTTGCTTCCCGATCGCCGAGAGCCGCCAAAGTGTCGCGCACCCCTTCCCGGTTGCGATTGACAGCGGTACGTTTGCACAATCATGGCGGACGCCGAGGCATCTGGATTCATCTCCACATTGGTGGAGGGGAAGTACGAACCGCGCCAGGAAAACCGACTGACGCAGATTCTCGTTGCGTGCTTCAACAATGATCCGGCGGTCGGCAGGGCGTTTTGGAAGCTTACGGGGATGCGCGGTGACTCGCGGGACGTTCGAGCTGCGGCGCAGATCAGTCGCGTTTTCACTCGCAAGAGTCGTGGAATCCTCGACATCGAACTGAAGCACAACGGAAAAACGGTAGCCGTCGTCGAGAACAAGGTCGACGCCCCACTTCGGCAACGCCAAGTGACGCTGTACCGAAAGATCCTGCCAAGAAACGTTCCGTTGTTCGCCTTGGTCCGGAACCGCCCGACGACGCAGCCGCGGCAGGTCACCGTCCTCCGCTGGGCCGACTTTCAAGCGGAGCTCAGGCGGACCGCGCGATCAAAACACACTCCGGCGGCTTACTTGGCGGAGTTTCTGGAGGAATCAGGAATGGTCACTGTGGACCACCTCAAGTCCGATCATCTCAAAGAAGTTGCCGACATGCTGTACCAACTACGTTGGACTCAAAAGCCCAACGCGCTGATAAAGTACCCACGGGCCTTCTCGGATCTGTGCGACATGCTTCGAGACGTGCGGAATCACTGCGCCGTCGACAAAGAGCTGATGAAGCGGTTCGGCCGTCGAGTTCAGAAGGAAGTGGGGGGAGTCCGCATGGACTACTGGGGCGAAGCGCATGGGAATTCAGCCTACTACGACGTGAGCTTGTCGATCAATTTGGGCAGCGTCAACGGCAATTGGCCCGCGTGCGGTTTCTACGTTGATCACGCGGGAAAATGGTACGTCGAGGCGGTGCTTTGGGGGCCCAAGCCGGATTACGTTCGATGTGACACTCAGGAACTCGTGTGTCCTAAAGGCGTCTGGCTTGCAAAGCTCCGCGAGCACACGCTGCGCTCGTGGAAGCAGTGGACAAGCAGAAAGAAGGGTGCGTGAACTGACTCGGGATCGGCTCAAGGATCTCGCAACTCGCGCAGATTCACCGCAAGCCCCTCAATCGAAGCCGAATTCCACGTCTCTCCGAAGGGAACCACGTACTCCGCCCATTCGTGCAACCCCGCCTCGCGCACCAACGCATGCAGCATCGGCGCCCCGCGGTCCTTTCGCGGGTCGATGATCCAGTATTCCGCGATACCCGTCGCGGCCCAGTAGAGGTGACGATTGCGGTTTACGTCCTTGCGCGCCCGCCGGCGGGAGATGATCTCGACCACGAGGACCGGGCTCCACCCATCGGAATGATTCGGGCATCGTGAGGATCTTCGCCGTCCGGGCACTGGCGGACAAGCCGCCAGCGGCGCCCACGCGCTCGTCGCAACCTGGGCCGTTCAGTGCTGCGGCCGCGTCTGGGCATACTCCGTCGTCCCCGGAATTCCCTGATACTGCATCGGAAATTCGTAGTCCTTCCGCAGCGCGTGGCCCACCCAGTCATCCGGGCACAGAATCCGTCGCGGGTCGGGGTGGCCGTCGAAGACGATTCCGAACAGGTCGTACGCCTCGCGCTCGTGCCAATTTGCCGCCGGCCAGATGTCGGCGACGGTGGCGATGTGCGGGTTGTCGCGCGGAATGGGCACCTTCACCGCGATCTCGCCGCTGACCGACCACATGCCGCCCGGCTTGAGCGAGCGGCGGGTCGCGTGCAGGTCGTAGACCAGCGTAAACCGCTTGTCTTCCAGGTGATCCACGGCGGAGATGCAGCGCAGCCAGTCGAACCGCAGCCGCGGATCATCCCGCAGGAACAGCGCAACCTCGCGCCAGCGCTGCGGTTTGACCACGGCGTGCGGGTGCGGGCCGTCCAAGGCCAGCTTCTCGAGCTGATCCGGAAAAGCAGCGCGCACGATTTCAAAGCAGGCTTCCGGCGACATGGGCACGTCCCGTTTTCGAAACTGGGTCGCCGGCCCCGGCTTTCCGTCCCGCGTGGAGTCCGGTCGGCGGCGAGATGCGGGTCATGCTAGCGGCCCCGGCGACGCGCGTCACGTGCGTGAACCACACCTCGCGGCGGAGGTGTGTCCAATCTTCGGAGCGGGCGGTTTTTCTTTCCGAACCCGCCGCGCCGAGCGGCGGGTTGAGGTGCGCAGCGCGATCGGCGTCAATCTACGACGCGCTGTCACGAACCTGCCCGGACGTCACCCCGCCGCTTGGCGCGGCGGGTTCGGACAAGCCAGCGAACTTTCCCGGATTTCGGGGCACACCCGCGGCGGGCGCTCGCTGGCGCTTCGCGTTCTGAAATGTGGCGCTGACTCGCCAGGTAAATTCAGTTCGATTGTCGCCGGACGATCATGTCGTACTCGCGCACCATCCAGGTGTAGAAGACGTACGTGCACACCAGGTAAGCCGCGACGGCCGCGATGCTGAAGATCATGCGGGCGAGACGAACGGAGGTCTCGCCCGCCAGGCTCGCGGTCGCGGAGGCGTCGTCATCCGAAAAGACATCCGCCGGCGCCATGAGCGCCTGCGTCGCCGGGAAGGGCAGGAACGGCATGACGACGGCGGAGACGATCGGACCGGCGCCGCTGACCAGCCCGCCGCAGCCCCAGAGCACGCCGGCGGCGCCGATCACGATCACGGTGCTGACCATGACCGCCTGCACGGTTTTCTTCATGCGCAGCGAGAAGTGCAGTCCGATCATGGCCGCCAGCGACGCAAAGGCGGTGATCAGCGCCGGCACCAGCACGACCGACTCGATCGTGGCGGCCGGGGCCTTGCCGCGCAGCAGGGCGACCGCGACGAACGCCGCGAGCGTGAGGGCCGGCACAATCAGCAGCGGCGCGATGAACCACATCAGCCCCTGCAGAATGCCCCAGACGATGTAGCGGCTGGTGAGCGGCGTGGTGGTCAGCAGCTCCATCGTCTGCGACTCTTTTTCGCGCGTCAGAGACGAAGCGGCGGTGTTGGTCACCACGAGCAGAATCACCGTTAGCTCGATCCAGATCAGGGCCGTGAGCGCGAAGCGAATCGTGGCGGGCTTGGCGCTTTGCAAGCCCCACCAGCCGAACTCCGCGGCCGCCAGAAAAAGCGCCCCGGCAATCAGCCCGCCCGCCATGAACACCCAGCGCATGGCGGAGCGGCCGCCGGCCGAGGCGCGTGTGTACTCCTCGCGCCAGGCGATAGGGTTGCTGCCGACGCGGCGCGGCTTGCGGCGGCGCTCGCCGTTGGAGCGAGTTACTTTGCCCGCCAGGCGCGTCAGCCAGCGCGACTCGCCCTCGCGCGCCCCGCTGCGCACGAAGAGCAGGCTGAGAAACACCATCGCGATCGAGGCGGCAGTCATCACGGCCACGTAGCCGTACTGCGGATAGGCCAGCAACCAGCGGACCGGCCATCCGAACGCCGCGACCGCGGCGGGATCCGGGGGCGGGGTCTGGCCGGTGACGACGAGCAGCGCGAGCAGGGGATGGAACGGGGCCAGCCAGCTCATGCGCTGCGCTTCCGTGAAGAAGAGCGAGGGCGGGCCGAGCGGCGCTTCGGCAAGCGTGGCGCGAGTGGAGAAACCCAGCGCCGCCACGCCGATCAGGTAGACCGCGATGCCGACGAAGAAGGAGAAGATCGTGCGGCGCGTGCCGACTTTTAGAAAGCTGATCATGATGGCGATCGAGCCGGTGACCAGCCCGGTGGCGGCGGCGAGCGCGACGCTCTGAAACACCTCGGCGGGCGTCACGCCGCCGTAGATCATGGTGATGCAGAAGATCGGCAGGCCCGAAAGCAGCAGCACCCAGACGAAGTAGATGCGCGAGAAGAGCGAGCCGAGGACGATTTGACCGTTGGTGAGCGGCGTCGTGAGCAGAATGTGAAAGGTGTTGGCGTCTTTTTCCTGCGTGATGGCGCCGGCGCAAAAGATGGGCGCGATGAAACTCATCAGTACGAGCTGTGCCAGGCTGACGAAGAAGAACAGCCTGGATGAGCTCTTGGCGAGTTCCGCGAGAGAGTCGCTTGCGCCGCCGCCGGTCGCGCCGCTCTTCGCGATGATCATGACAAAAAAGAGCACGGCCAGGTACGCGACGCGGGCCCAGAGATGCTTGACCCGTTTGCCGCCGGTGGCGACGACGCGGACGAGGATGGGGTTCGCGGGCAGCAGCCGCCAGAGCCAGAGCGTCAGATCTTTCGAGATCGCTAGCATCAATCCTTCTCGCGGGTTCTAATCTGGCTGAACGGTGTTGGGATCCCCCATGCCACAGGGCTTTGTTGCTTCTTATAGGACATCCTTATACTTCCCTTGCAAGTCTTGCAGACTGGGGTATACTTCTCACAGCGACCAAGACAGCCGCAGCTTTGCGACTGGTGAGGTTACGTCCTCCTTGGCCGCTTCTTTTATGCCCGCACTTCGGGCCACTCCCGCAAGCTCACGAAACGCCCTTCAATCCTCGCGAACTGCCTGGTTGTTTCGTCACGCCATCGAAAACGCTGGTAAAAGACGTTGGCACATACGTCGGCAAGCTGAAGCAGGTTGCAGGTGTGCGACTTCAGGAAGAGGGCGCCTTCAACGATGCGGCGTGCGTCGATCCGCTCGCTGAAGTGCCGCAGGTAATTCTGAAAATACCGGAGATTGGCGTCGTGCCTTGCCTCGTTTTCGTCCAGCACGACGATTCCGCAACGGTCCTTCTGCGCCGACAGGAACCGATCGTACTCCTCAAGAAGCAGCTCGTGTGAACGAACGGCGGGGTTCGACAGCCGCTCCTTTCGCGTCGGATCAACGCGAAGCTTATTGATGCACACTCCTAGCGCAGACACGCTCGTAAACTCGCGTCCGATCGTGTCGAGTAGATCCGTCAGAAACACGTCGCGCTCCGCTGGCGGCTTTCCCGCAAACGCGCACGTCCCACGTCGAATATCGGAAGCGCGGATTTCATCGCTCCATTGCAGCCCTCGTGTCAGCTTGAATGCAGTCAAGCGCTCGTCGACATCCGCCCACTTCCAGCCGTGCACAATAACGCCGACCCGAACATATCGCTGGCTCGACTTGGAATCAAAGCCCGGGTCGCCGGCTTCATCCACGTACATGATGTGCATCGCGGACCTCCTACCCGATCCGCGAATTCAAACGCCGCGAGCGCCCCGGCGTCAACGTCCGAGCAGCACGGCAACAAACGGATTGATGTCCAGCACCGTCAGGTTTCCATCGCCCTCCAGATCGCCGTTCAGCCGGTCGCACAGCGGGTTCTGCTCCGCGTACGCCGCCGGGTTCGAGAGCGCGAGGACAAACGGATTAATGTCCAGGACGTTCGCCACGCCGTCGCAGTTCATGTCGCCCGGCGGGAAACCGGCGACCTGCACCGCCCATAGCTCCCGCCCGGTCGCGCCGTCGGTCGCCGAGAAGTAGACGAAATCGCCGGCGGACGTGAAGTTGGCGGGCACGGAACCCAGCCCGCCAGATGCGACGTCGCCGACGAGCGCCGCGCCGGGCGGCGACGCGATCGTCACCCAGGCCTCGGCGCCGTGCTCCGCGTCTGTCGCGACGAAAAAGAGCCTGCCGTTCAGCGCGCGAAAGCTGAAGGGCGAGGCGCCGGCCGCGCCCGCGTACAGGTCGGCGACCAGTTGCGTGCTGTCGCCGCCAACGATGAAGGGCATTCCACGATCCTCCGTGCAGATCGGACGGATACGCAGCAATAACCCGAACGGTGAGAGGCATTATATCACCCGGGTCCGGACGGCAGGAATCCTACCTAGCGCCGCGGGGGCGGCTCGCGTGCCCGAGCGTCGCGGAAACGGCGCATCCCATTTCAGGCCGCAATTCGTCCGAACCCGCCGCGCCAAGCGGCGGAGTGACGTCCATCCCGTGTGGCGCCGGTGGCCCACGAACGTCAACCCGCCGCTTGGCGCGGCGGGTTCCGAAAGACGCCGCTGTTGGCAACCTGTATCGGGATTCGCCCTCGCGGCAACAATCGGTCCGCGCTGCATTGTGTTAAGACCGGTGTGCGCCCCATAATGTCGGCGGAACTCGTTCATCAAGGAGCCATGGTATGAAGAGAACATGTCTGCGAGGCCTCGGACCGGTCCTGGGGTTGCTGCTGCTGGCCGGCTGCGGGAACTACGAAGTCACGCTCGATCTTGAAGACGTCATCAACGAGCCGGCCGGTACGAAGCGCGAGCAGCTCGACGTCGACATTCTCTGCCTGCGGCCGGAAGATTCGAAGAACCACCCGGAACTGGTGAACGGGACGCTCCTTTCCGACCAGTGGTTCAAGTCGCGCCGCGACAAGTACTCGGACATCAGCCCGAAGCGCGTCTTCTCCCTGCGCAACGGCGAGCCGAATCCGGCCCGCGACGTGAAGCGCGGCGATGCGCTGCTGAGCCCGATGGACCACAAGGAAGGCAAGCGCGTCTACGTGTTCAAGATCAACCACCCGGAAGCTCTCAAGGACGACGCGGCGATCGTCGTGTACGGGCGTTACCTGAAGCCGACCGCGCCGGTCGTGATCCAGCCCTGTCCGCCCTGGGCGAAGGGAATTCAGGTCAAGATCGGGCGCGACTCGATGACGCGGATGAACCAGTAATCGCGACCCGTAGCCGCGGACGGCGAAGAGGTTAAGATGCTCGCGCGTCGTCGCCGCGGTTGCACGGCGCGCGGGTTCGAGGCGCGCGCAGGAAACGTGATATGAAGTTCTGGCCCGAGGTTCACTGGTCTGAAGGGCAGTTTCTCCGACCCCACCACCTGCAGGCCGCCTTCCGCCAGCAGGAGACGCTCCGCAGCGTTTCGATCGACGCGGTGCATCCATACGGGTGGGGCTTCTACGGGCTGGACCTGGCGAGCGACTCGATCGCCAACGCCATGCTCGAAATCCGCTCCTGCGAAGCGCGGCTCAAGAGCGGGACGATGGTGCGCGTCCCGGAAAACTGCGACTTCACGCCGCGCGAGTTCAAGGATCAACTGGCCGAGTCTTCGGGAGCGATGGACGTGTACTTCGGCGTGCCCGAAGTGCAGACCGTTCGCGCGAACGTGCAGCTTCCGGGAGAAACGCTCGACGGCCGCCACCCGCGCTACGTGGTCGACATGGTCGAGCGCTACGATGAAAACACCGGCGACAATCCGCAGTCGATCGAAGTCCGCCGCATGAAGGGGGCCGTTTTTTTCGGCACCGAGGACCACTCGGGCTTCGAGTGCGTGCGGCTCGGGTCGATCGAGCGCTCGGCGGCCGGGCCGTCGCTGGTGAAAAACGTCGTCCCGCCCGTGCTTCAGATGCGCGCCTGGCCGGCGCTGTGCATGGCGGTCGACGTACTCTGGAACGACATTCGCTCGCGGGCCGAGCAGCTCGGCGCCGACGCGGCGCAGCGCGCCCTGACCTTCTCCACCGGCTCACCCGGCGATATCGAGCAGCTCATGAAGCTGGCGGCGCTGAACGAGCTGACGATCCGCTTCGGCGTGCTGGCCCACGCGCCCGAGCTGCACCCCTATCAACTGTACCAGACGCTCGGCGACGGGATCGGCCGCCTGGCGATCTGGGACGACATGCGCCGCCCGCGCGAAATCCCGGCCTACGACCATGACGACTGCGGACCGATTTTCGAAGAGCTGATCAAGTACGTGCGGGCGCTCGTGCAGGCGATGCTGCCCAAGGACTTCGTCGAGCGCGAGTTCACGCAGCGCGAGGGCGGCTTCGGCGTCGATCTGGACTACGAGTGGTTCACGCCCAACCACG
Organism: Phycisphaerae bacterium RAS1; assembly: GCA_007859745.1. Lineage (NCBI taxonomy): Bacteria > Pseudomonadati > Planctomycetota > Phycisphaerae > Phycisphaerae bacterium RAS1. The sequence goes on from SMLU01000001.1 coordinate 2,795,650, forward strand.
AGATGTACCTGGGCATCCGCAGCCGCCAGCAGCTCGAGCAGATTCAGGCCCTCTTCCAGGGCATCAACTTCAAGCTTGCGTCCCCTAAAGACGCCGAGACGGTCTATCAGCGGCGCCTGCCGGGGCTGGAGTTCAAGCCGGCCGGCGCCGTGGCGAACCTGCCCAAAAGCGGCGACCTGCACTATTTCCGCATCGCGCGGACGCCGCCTTACTGGGCCAACTGCGAGCGCGAGCGCGGCATTTTCATTCGCATGCCGCCGGTTGAAATGCCCAAGCTGCAGCAGATTCGGATGTCGTTGTTTGTGATCAAGATTCGTGGGTAGCGCTTCGGCGGTGCGAGATGGGAATCTCGCACGAGCAGCGTGCATGGATCGGGGAGCGTCGCCGTCTCGCCGGTGCGCACCGGCGGGACGCCGACGCTCCCCACGCAAGGAGAACCGGGTTTGACGACAACCGTCTATGACCTGGCCGTTGAAGTCGTGCTGTATCTGGTCGCGTTCCAGCGGCGCGTCGAAGACGGCGAGCCGGTCGCCTATGACGACACGCGGGCCGAGATTCAGGCCCTGCTGGGCGAACTGGACCGCCGCAGCCATGGCGAGCCGGGCCTGTGGGACGCCTGGAGCCGGGCGCGGGTTCCGCTGGTCTACCTGATCGACGAGATCATGATCATCAACTGCCCGTGGGAATACCGCTCCATGTGGCAGAACGATCCGCTGGAGTGTTCGCTGCTGGGGGCGCAGCAGGCCCTGGGCGGAGACAACTTCTATCGCGACTGTGACGAGGCGCTCAAGGACCTTGAAGTCGCCGAGCGGAATAACCGGCCTGACGTGCGGATGAAGGTCGAGCTGGTCATGGTCTACTACGTCGCGCTCCAATCCGGCTTCAAGGGCCGCTACGCGCTCGACCTGGACGCCTGGCGCGAGTTCAAGGCGCACGTGTTCGCCAAACTTCCGGCCTACGCCCAGACCAAGACCAAGCAGTTGTTCCCCGAGGCGGAACTGCACACGATCCGCGAGAATCCGAACTACGAGCCGGTGATGAAGCTGGTTGTCGTGCTGATCTTCTTCGGCGCCGCGCTCGCGGTTTACCTGCTGACCACCTGGGCCAAGTGGGACACCATGGTCGGCGAATTGCGTGACCACGCCAAGCCGGCCGAGATCAGCGCCGGCGCCGTCGCGGCGCCCAGTGCGGCGGAGTCGAAGCCGGCGGGGACGTGAGCGCAGCGGGGCGTGAGGGCGGCGGTGCGAGAAGGGATTCTCGCACCAGGGCGATGCGAGAAGAGATTCTTGCACAAGGCAGGGCGACGGGACGGGCGAGACGCCCATCCCACCCGCGGAGCCTGATTGACTGACGACCGACTGACGAGGACGAACCGATGAACGTCAATGCCGTTCTGATGAAGTTCTTCAAGCTGCCGCCCGCCATGAAGATGATCCTGGCGCTGGCGGGGTTCGGCTCGCTCGCTTCGATCCTCTTCTGGGTGCTGCCGGCGCTGAAGACGCCGAAAGCGAAAATCTGGCTGCTGATCATCGGCGGATCGGTGCTCCTGATCTTCGGCATCATCTGGCTCATCCGCCGCATGATGGTCAACAAGAAAGGCGGCCAGCTCGCCGGTGCGCTGGAGTCGCAGGGGCCGTCGCGCGGCGACATCGCCGAGCAGGAGCAGATTTACCGCGAGAAATTCCGCAAGAAGCTGACCGAGATGAAGCGCGAGGGGCACTCGGTCTACAAGCTTCCGTGGTTCATCCTGATGGGCGAGCCGGGCTGCGGCAAGACCGCCAGCCTGATTCACTCCGGCCTGGACTTCCCGTTCGGAAAGGACGAGGTTCCGGGCTTCGGCGGCACGCGCAACTACAACTGGTGGTTCACGAACGAAGCGATCATTCTGGACACGGCCGGGCGCATCGCGTTCCACGAAGAGGGCACGTCGGACCGTCCGGAATGGGAGTACTTCCTCAAGCTGCTGAAGAAGTTCCGCCCGCGCGCTCCGCTGAACGGGCTGGTGATTGCGCTGCCGGCGGACAAGCTGCTGCGCGACTCGTCGGAAGAGCGCAACCGGAAGGCGACGGTGCTTCGGGAACGCCTGCGACAGGTGCATCAGAACCTGGGCGTGCGCTTCCCGACGTTCATTCTCGTCA